>DATEDO010000201.1:0-34691 GCA_035281625.1 Candidatus Methylomirabilota bacterium | reverse complement strand
ATCGCCTCGCCGAAGGTCTTGGCCGCACCCATCACCTCGCCGGTCGAGCGCATCTCGGGGCTCAGGATCGGATCGACGCCAGGGAACTTGTTGAAGGGGAAGACGGCTTCCTTGACGCTGAAGTAAGGCGGCACGACCTCGGCCGGCACCTGGCCCAGGCGGTCCTTCTGCGCCGACAGCTTCTGCCCCGCCATGCAGCGCGCGGCGATCTTGGCTAGCTGCTGGCCGGTGGCCTTCGAGACGAAGGGCACGGTGCGCGAGGCGCGCGGGTTCACC
This sequence comes from Candidatus Methylomirabilota bacterium, assembly GCA_035281625.1. Taxonomy (GTDB): domain Bacteria; phylum Methylomirabilota; class Methylomirabilia; order Rokubacteriales; family CSP1-6; genus DASRWT01. The sequence continues at coordinate 34,415 of DATEDO010000201.1, read as the reverse complement.
TCCAGCACGTAGACCGTCTCGTTCTTGATGGCGAACTGGATGTTGAGGAGCCCGATCACGCCCAGCTCGAGGGCGAGGGCGCGCGTCTGCCGCTTGATGGTGGCGACCTGGTCGTCGCCCAGGGAATAGGGCGGGAGCGCGCACGCGGAATCGCCGGAGTGGATGCCGGCCTTCTCGACGTGCTCCATCACGCCGCCCACGACGACTCGCTCGCCGTCGCTGATGGCGTCGACGTCGATCTCCAGCGCGTCCTCGAGGAACTTGTCCACGAGGATCGGATGCTCGGGGCTCACCCGCACCGCCTCCGTCATGTAGGTACGCAGGTCGTCGGCGTCGTAGACGATCTGCATCGCGCGGCCGCCCAGCACATAGGAGGGCCGCACCAGGGCCGGGTAGCCGATATTCGCGGCGATGGTGGCGGCCTCGTCGTAGGAGCGGGCCGTCGCGCCGGGCGCCTGGGCCAGGCCCAGCTTCTCCAGCAGCCCGGCGAAGCGCTTGCGATCCTCGGCGCGGTCGATGGCGTCGGACGGCGTGCCGAGAATGGGCACGCCGGCCCGCTGCAGCGGCACCACCAGCTTCAGCGGCGTCTGACCGCCGAACTGCACGATGACCCCGCGGGGCTTCTCCCGCTCCACGATGTTCAGCACGTCCTCGAACGTGAGCGGCTCGAAGTAGAGCCGGTCGGACGTGTCGTAGTCGGTGGAGACGGTCTCGGGGTTGCAATTGACCATGATGGCTTCCACGCCCGCTTCCTTGAGCGCGTAGGCGGCGTGGACGCACGCATAGTCGAACTCGATGCCCTGGCCGATGCGGTTGGGGCCGCTGCCGAGGATGACCACCTTGTCCCGATCGGTCGGCGGCGCCTCGTCCTCCTCCTCGTAGGTCGAGTAGAGATAGGGGGTGTGGGCGACGAACTCCGCGGCGCACGTGTCCACCATCTTGTACACGGGGCGGATGCCCGCGCGCGTCCGGGCCTGGCGCACCTCGTCCTCGGTGGTGCCGGTGAGCTGGCCGATACGCCGGTCGGAGAAGCCCATCTGCTTGGCGCGACGGAGGAGCCCGGCGTCGCCGAGCCCGAGGAGCCCGGCCCCGGTGAGGCGCGGCTCGAGCTCCACGATCTCGCGGATGTTGTCGAGGAACCAGGGATCGATCCCGGACAGCGCGTGCAGCTCCCCGGTCGTGAGGCCCCGGCGATACGCCTCGGCGAGGACGAAGCAGCGCTCGGCGTTCGGCACGCGGATCTTCTGCCGGAGCGCGTCCAGGTCCGGGATGGGCCCCTCGAGGACCAGCCCGAAGCGGTCCTGCTCGAGCGAGCGCACCGCCTTGCCCAGCGCCTCCTTGAACGTGCGCCCGATGGCCATGACCTCCCCCACCGACTTCATCTGGGTGGTGAGGGTCTCGTCCGACTCCGGGAACTTCTCGAAGGCCCAGCGCGGGAATTTCACCACGCAGTAGTCGATGGCGGGCTCGAAGGAGGCCGGCGTCTCGCGGGTGATATCGTTGCGCAGCTCGTCCAGCGTGTAGCCCACCGCCAGCTTCGCGGCGATCTTGGCAATGGGGAAGCCGGTGGCCTTGGAGGCGAGCGCGGAGGAGCGCGACACGCGCGGGTTCATCTCGATGACCACCATGCGCCCGTCGGCGGGGTTCACGCCGAACTGGATGTTGGAGCCCCCGGTTTCGACGCCGATCTCCCGGATGATGGCCAGGGAGGCGTCGCGCATGCGCTGGTATTCCTTGTCGGTCAGGGTCTGGGCGGGGGCGACGGTGATGGAGTCGCCGGTGTGCACGCCCATGGGATCGAAGTTCTCGATGGAGCAGATGATGACGACGTTGTCGGCGAGGTCGCGCATGACCTCGAGCTCGTACTCCTTCCAGCCGATCACCGACTCCTCGACCAGCACCTGCTGCACCGGGCTCTGCTGTAGCCCCCACTTCACTGCCGCCTCCAGCTCCTCGGGGTGATAAGCGATGGACCCGCCGGTGCCGCCCAGGGTGAAGGACGGTCGGATGATGAGGGGGAAGTCCATCTTGCGCTCGCGCATGCCGCGGAGGGCTTCCTCGGACGTCTTCGCGTAGAAGCCCACCGGCATCTCCAGCCCGATGCGCGCCATGGCGGCGCCGAAGAGGTTCCGGTCCTCGGCGGTCTTGATCGCGGGGATCTTGGCGCCGATCAGCTCCACGCCGTAGCGCTCGAGCGTGCCGTCCTCGGCCAGCGCCACCGCCAGGTTGAGCGCGGTCTGCCCGCCCACCGTGGGCAGGAGGGCGTCCGGGCGCTCCCGCGCGATCACCCGCGCCACGAACTCCGGCGTGAGGGGCTCGACGTAGGTGCGGTGGGCCATCTCCGGATCCGTCATGATCGTCGCCGGGTTCGAGTTGACGAGGACGACCTCGTACCCCTCTTCCCGCAGGGCCTTGCAGGCCTGCGTCCCCGAGTAGTCGAACTCGCAGGCCTGGCCGATGACGATCGGCCCCGACCCGATCAGGAGGATCTTCCGGATGTCAGTGCGTTTGGCCAACGCGCGCGGCCTTCCTACTCCTGGACGAGCCCGTAGATGATGGAAATCTCCGGGGAGGCCTCCTCGCGCTTGTAGAGCACGTCATCCAGGCGCCCGGCGCCGACCCAGCTGACTTCACCGGCGCCCCAGAGCTTCTCGCCGAGCACGCCGAGGCGCTTCTCGACACGCTCGCGCACGGCGTGGGCCTCGAGCGTCGCGTCGCTCTCGGTGGTGAAGCTGGTCCACTCGGGCTTTTGCCCGACTTCCTCCGTCTTGCGATACGAGATCAGGTACTTGGGCACGGAACGGGACCTCCTTCCATCAGCGTGACGAAGCGGTCGAACAGGTAGTCGGCGTCGTGGGGACCCGGCGACGCCTCCGGGTGGTACTGGACGGAGAACACCGGCAGCTCGCGATGCCGCATACCCTCGGAGGTTCCGTCGTTCAAGTTCACGTGGCTCTCCACGAAGCCGGCCGCCGCCACCGACCCGGGGTCGACGGCGAAGCCGTGGTTCTGCGAGGTGATCTCCACGCGCCCGGTGCTCAGATCCTTAACCGGGTGGTTGGCGCCGTGGTGCCCGAACTTGAGCTTGTAGGTCCGGCCCCCCGCGGCCAGACCCAGGATCTGATTGCCCAGGCAGATGCCGAAGATCGGCACCTTGCCGATGAGAGCGCGCACCGTCCCCACCAGGTAGTCGACGGCCTCGGGATCGCCGGGCCCGTTGGACAGGAAGATGCCGTGCGGCCTCCGCTCCAGGACCCCTTCCAGAGGCGTGCGCGCCGGTACCACGTCGAGCGCGCATCCCAGCGTGGCGAGGCGGCGCAGGATATTGCTCTTGATCCCCGAGTCGAAGGCGACCACACGGAAGCGGGCGGTCGGCGGCGGGCGGTAGCCCCGCTTGATGTCCCAGTCGCCCTCGCTCCAGCCATGCGGGGCGGCCACCGTCACCTCGCTGACCAGATCGCGCCCGGTGAGGCCGGGCAGCACGCGCGCCCGATCGGCCAGCCGCCGCGCGTCCGTCTCCACCGTGGAGATGATGCCTTCCTGGGCGCCGCGGTCGCGGAGGTGCCGCGTGAGCGCGCGGGTGTCGATGCCCTGTATCCCCACGACGCCGTGCTCGCGCATGTAGGCATCCAGCGTCATGCGGCCCCGCCAGTTGGACGGGTAGGGGCAAGCCTCCTTCACGATGAAGCCGCCCAGCCACGGCCGGCGCGACTCCACGTCCTCCGGATTGAGGCCGTAGTTGCCGATGAGCGGGTACGTCATGCACACGAGCTGCCCGCGGTAGGACGGATCGGTCAGGATCTCCTGGTAGCCGGACATGGCGGTGTTGAACACCACCTCGCCGTGCGCCTCGCCGACGGCGCCGCAGGACTCGCCCCGGAACGTGCGGCCGTCGGCCAGGACGAGAAGGGCCGGCGTGCTCATGCGCCGCCGCCGGGCACGGTCAGGGGATAGCTGGGCAGCGCGGGCCGGCCGCCCACCAGCGCCAGCACCGGGGCGCCCGTGCCGGACCAGCCCGCGAAGGGCGTGTTCTTGCTCCGCGAGAGGAGATGCCGCGGCTCCACCGTCCACGCGCGCTCGAGATCGAGCACCGTGATATCGGCCGGCGACCCCAATGACAGTCGGCCCCCCGGCAGGTTCAGGAGCCGCGCCGGCCCCGACGTGAAGCGCGCGACCAGGACCGGCAGGTCCAGCCGCCCCTGCCGCACCAGGCGATCCAGCAGCACGGGCACCGCCGTCTCGAGCCCGACCACGCCGTTGGCGGCCTCGGCGAACTCGCCTTCCTTGTCGGAGAGGGCATGCGGCGCATGGTCCGTGGCCACGCAGTCGATGGTACCGTCGCCAAGCGCTTCCAGGCAGGCCTCCACGTCGCGCTTGCCGCGCAGCGGCGGGGCCATCTTGGTGTTCGGGTCGTAGTCGCGTACCGCCTCGTCGGTCATCACCAGATGATGCGGCGTGACCTCGGCGGTGACGCGCACGCCCCGCGCCCGCGCCTCGCGCACCATGCGTACCGCCCCCGCGGTGGAGATGTGGGCGATGTGCAGATGCGCGCCGGTCAGCTCGGCGAGCAGGATGTCGCGGGCCACCATCACGTCCTCGGCGGCGGCGGGCTGGCCGGCCAGGCCCAGCTCGGTCGAGACCAGGCCCTCGTTCATCACGCCCTTGTGCGCGAGATGGCAATCCTCCGCGTGGCTGATGATGGGCACGCCGAAGGGCAGGGCGTACTCCATGGCGCGGCGGTACACCTCGGCGTTCATCACGCACTTGCCGTCGTCGGAGAAGGCCACGCAGCCGGCCTCGGCCTGCTCGCCCATCTCGGCCAGCTCCTCGCCCTTGAGCCCGCGCGTGACGGCGCCGATGGGATAGACGCGGACGCAACCCTCCACGCGCGCCTTGGCGAGGATGTAGTCGGTGACGGCACGGTTGTCGTTCACCGGGAAGGTGTTGGCCATGGCCGCGACCGCGGTGAAGCCGCCCGCCGCCGCCGCGCGCGTCCCGGAAGCGATGGTTTCCTTGTACTCGAAGCCCGGCTCGCGCAGGTGCACGTGGATGTCGATGAAGCCGGGGCATACCACCTTGCCGGCGGCGTCCACCACCGCCGCGCCGTCGGGCGCCTTGAGCCCGGCGCCGACCTTGGCGATCTTGCCATCCGTCACCAGCACGTCCTGGACGGCGTCCACGCCGTTCCAGGGATCGATCACGCGCCCGCCCTTCAGCAGGAGGCTCATGCGCCCTTGCTCCCGGCGAGGAGGTAGAGCACCGCCATGCGCACCGCCACGCCGTTGGTCACTTGATCCAGGATCACCGAGTAGGGCCCGTCCGCCACCTCCGGCGAGAGCTCCACGCCCCGGTTGACCGGCCCGGGGTGCATGATCAGCACGTCCGAGCGGCAGTGCTTGAGCCGGTCCAGCGAGAGGCCCCACACGCGCGAGTACTCGCGGAGCGAGGGGATGAACCCCGCGGTCATGCGCTCGTGCTGGAGGCGCAGCATCATGATGACGTCGGCGTGGGCGATGGCCTCCTCCAGGCGGTAGCTCACCTTGACGCCCAGCTCCTGGCAGGCCGCGGGGATCAGGGTGGGTGGGCCGGCCACCGTGACCGTCATCCCCATCTTGCGCATGCCGTGAATGTCCGAGCGGGCCACGCGGCTATGCGCCACGTCGCCCACGATGGTCACGTTCAGCCCCTCCAGATGACCTTTCTTCTCTCTGATGGTCAGGAGGTCGAGCAGCGCCTGGGTGGGATGCTCGTGCGCGCCATCGCCCGCGTTCACGACCGCACAGCGGAGGTTGCGGGCCAGCATGGCCGGGGCGCCCGCGGCCTTGTGCCGCACCACCACCACGTCGGGGCTCATCGCCTCGATGTTCTTGGCGGTGTCGAGCAGGCTCTCCCCCTTCTCCGCGCTGGAGCCGGAGGCGGAGAAATTGATGACGTCGGCGGACAGCCACTTCCCCGCGATCTCGAACGAGGTGCGCGTCCGGGTGGAGGCCTCGTAGAAGAGGTTGACCACCGTTTTGCCCCGGAGCGTCGGGACCTTCTTGATCTCGCGGGTGGCGATCTCCTTCATGGATTCCGCCGTGTCGAGCACGTCGCGGATCTCGCCCGCCTCGAGGTCCTGCATGCTCAAGAGATCCTTGCGCTTCCAGGTCATTGGCTAGCCCTCGCTCCCTCGCTCAGCTCGGGGGGACTTTCCATGTTGGCTCGCCTCGCCTTTCGGCTGCGGCTCGCCCTCCTCGGATGGCTCCTGGATGACGACACGGTCCATGCCGTCGTGCTCGCGCAGCAGCACGGCGACGGTTTCCCGGCGACTGGTGGGCAGGTTCTTGCCGATGTAGTCCGGGCGAATGGGCAGCTCGCGGTGCCCGCGATCGACGAGCACCGCCAGGCGGATGACCCGCGGCCGGCCCAGGTCCATGAGGGCGTCCAGCGCGGCGCGGATGGTCCGGCCGGTGAAGAGCACGTCGTCGACCAGGACCACCGTGCGCCCCTTGATGGGGAAGGGGACCTCGGTGCCGCGCACCACCGGCTGCTCGGCCTTGAGCCGGAGATCGTCGCGGTAGAGCGTGATGTCGAGCGCCCCCACCGCGGGCTTCTTGCCTTCGATGGCCGCGATCTTGGCGGCGATGCGCTGGCCGAGGGTGACACCGCGGGTCTTGATGCCGACCAGCGCCACGTCATCGACGCCGCCGGCCTGCTCGACGATCTCGTGGGCGATGCGGGTGAGCGCCCGGTCCAGCGCGCTCTCGTCCAGCACCTGCGCCTTTTCCCGGTACGTCACGCTCACCGCGAATCCGCGAGCGGGATGCCCACGGCCTGGGGGAGAGCGGGGGCCACGACGGGCGTCCGCCAACCGGGGGAGTGCGGGGGCCATGTCTGGGCCCCCGCAGATGGAACGAAAAAGGCCCCGCGCAGGGGCCCTGGGGTCCAGCCTATCGTCTTCTGCTCTGACATTGCCTCTCCTTGCCGACCTCGCAGGGCCGGATTAAAGGAGCGAAATACGTCTTCGTCACCTTACCGTCGGTCCCCGGACCTGTCAAGGGGCGGCGGAAGCTTCGCGGCCTCAGTCGGCGAAGATCTGCTCGGGGCGCACGGTCGTCGCCCCCTCCGCGCGCGGCGCGCTCGCCACCATGCACCCACCCAGGAACAGCACCGCCGTCACCGCCACCGCCGCCCACTTGATCATGGCTCGCATGGCCCGCCTCCCATACGCTCGCGCTTCAGCATCGGGCGTGCCACGTCGATTGGCGGGAATTCCTCAGGCGAGCGCACGCGAGCGGAAAAAGCTACACGTCGTCTCTACACGCCGCTAGCGCGGCTCGCGCGCCACGGCTCGTCCACGGTGCGGCGATGCTCCACGGTCACGCGCCCCGCCTTGACGACGAGACGGCGTGGCGCCACGCCGCCCACCGCCTCGTCGAGCGCGACCGCGTCCCACACGACGAGGTCCGCCGGCCGCCCCTCGGCGAGCGTGCGGTCCCCCAGGCGCAACATGCGCGCCGGCTCGGTGGTGATCATGGCGAGCGCCCACGCCTGCTCCTCCCGCGTCCCCATGTGCGCGCCCACGGTGAGGAGAAACGCCATCAGCGCGGGATCGGCGTTGCCCACGGGGGTGAAGGCATTGCGCACGTTGTTGGTGGCGGCCGCCACCGCGACGCCGCCGGCCAGGAGCCGCTTGGCCGGCGCCAGCCCCCGGCGGACCTTGAACGCGTCGACGCGCCCCATCAGGTAGAGGTCGGTGGCGGGGAGCATGATCACGCCCACGCGCGCGGCTGCCAGCTCGCGGATGATGGCTTGCGCCTCGGTGGGGGGCAGGGCTCCCAGCTCCGTCATGTGGCCCACCACCACGCGCCCCTGCCATCCGTGGCGCACCGTCTGCTCGCAGATGTAGCGGACGTGGAGATGGGTGGGCTCGTCGAAGAAGTCGGCGTGGAAGTCCGCGTCCACGCCGAACTCCCGGGCCAGACGGAACACGATGTCCACGTGGGCCCGCGGGTCGGTGTCGTTGTAGGGGCAGCCGCCGATCAGATCGGCGCCGCCGCGGAGGGCCCGGGCCAAGAGGGCCTCCGTGCCCGGCGCCCGGAGAATGCCCTCCTGGGCGAAGGCGCAGAGCTGGAGATCGAGCGCCGGCGCGTACTCGGCCTTGAGGGGCAGGACGGCCTCCAGTGCCATGAGCCCCACGATGGGATCCACCTCGACGTGGCCCCTCATGGCGGTGGTGCCGCTGCGCACGGCCAGATCGAGCACCCGGCGGGCGCGAGCGCGGATGTCCTCGAGGGTGAAACGCTTCTTGGCCTCGCCGGTCACATGGATGGCCTCGGCGAGCGTGCCCTCCGCTCCGGGCGCGCGGTCCGAAAGGAAGGCCTTGTCCAGATGCACGTGGGCGTCTACCAGCGCCGGCGTCACCAGCCGCCCGTCCAGGTCGCGCGTGGTCCCCGCCGGCGCCCCGCTCAGGGACCCCGCTGCGACCATGGTGGCGATCAGCCCGTCCCGGCAGCCCAGGTCCAGGCGGCGCCCGTCCTGGAGCAGGGCGTCGCGCAACAGCACGTCGAAGGGCGCGCTCACCCGAGGCCGCGCCCGCGCGCGAAGGCGTCCAGCGCGTGGACGAAGCACTCCATGGGCGCGCGGGAGAGCCCGGCGCCGATCTGGCCGATGCCGGCCTCGCGGTGAGCGATACCGGTGTCGATGGCGGGGGTGATACCGGTCTCCACGACCTTCCGGATGTCGATGCCGACGGGGGTCCCGCGGAAATCGAGCGCCGGGATCTTGAACGCCGCGTGCTCGCCGAGCGTGATCTCGTACATGTCCTCCGTCGTCTCCACGGCCAGCCGCGCCGTGCCTCCCACGAACTGGACGATGGCCGGCGCCGCGGCGAGGGCAAAGGCTCCCAGCCCCGCCGTCTCGGTGATGGCCGAGTCGCCGAGATCGGGATTGGCGTCGGCGGGGCCATAGCCCGGGAAGTAGAGGCCCTTCACGTCGGGGGCGGGGGCGGTGAACCAGGCATCGCCGGTGCCGCTCACGCGGATGCCGAAGTCGGTGCCGTTCCGCGCCAGTGCCGTCACCACCGTGGCCCCCGGGATGCCGTGGGCCGCGTCCAGGGCCGCCTTGCACGTGGCCATGGAGAGGTTCAGGAAGAAGTGGTCGGTGGCGGCCAGGAAGTCGAGCGCACGCTCCAGATCGGCTCCACGGCCGGCGGCCAGGTGCGGCGCCAGCGCGCGGGCGAAGAGGGCGCTGCCCGCCTTGGCGCGGTTGTGCGCCTCGTCGCCCATGGTGAGGGCCTGGGCGATCAGGCTTTTCAGGTCCACGCCTCCCGCCCGGCGCACCGCCTCGGCCAGCCGCGGGGCGAGGCTTCCGTTCAGCCAGCGCAGCCGGTCGATCACGGAGGCGTCGTAGGCTCCCATGCGGAGCACGCGGCCCAGGCCCTCGTTCAGCGTGGCGTGGGCCCGTGTGCCACCCTCTCGGTTCTCCACCACGAAGACGGCCATGGAGGGGCTCGCGACACCAGCCATTGGACCAACCGCCTGGTGGTGATGGCAGGGTGCGAACGTGAGCTCTCCCGACGCGGCCAGGGTCGCCGCCTCCTCTGCCGTCGCCGCCCAGCCCTCGAACAGGCAGGCGCCGATGATCGCGCCCCGCATCGGCCCGCACATGCGCGCCCACGTGATGGGCGGCCCCGCGTGGAGGACGGTCCGCGCCCCCATGCCCGGCAGCGCCTCGCGCGCCGGCCGCACATCGCTCAGGACGGCGGTGGCGGCCTGGATGCGGCGCAGCGCCTCGCGGTTGGCGGCGGCGATGGACGTGACGGCCATGAGCTCAGGCCCGCGCCCGCGCTGCGGCCAGGGCGTCCAGCGCCTGCTCGAAGCAGGCCAAGGGCGCCCGCACCACCCCGGCGCCGATCTGCCCCGTGCCCGGCGTGTGACCGGCGATGCCCGTGTTGATCAACGGCGTGATCCCGGTCTCCACCACCTTTCTGACGTCTATGCCAACCGGTGCGCCGCGGTCATCGAGCGTGGGGATGCGGAGGTGGGGGTGCTCGCCCAGCGTGATCTCACCCATCTCCTCCGTGATGCGGACGGCATCCCGCAGCCCGCCCGCGCCCACGAAGCCCACCACCGCCGGCGCGGCGGCCATGGCGAACGCGCCCAGGCCCACCGTCTCCACGATGGCGCTGTCGCCCATGTCGGGGTTGGCATCGGCGGCTCCGTAGGGTGGGAAGTAGAGACCCTGAGGCGTGTTCACCGGCGCGGTGAACCAGCGCGGGCCGAGTCCCGCCACGCGGATGCCGAAGTCCGTTCCGTTCCGCGCCATGGTCGCCACCATGGTGGCGCCGGCCACGTCGAGGCACGGATCGGCCGATGCCTTGGCCGCCGCCATGGCGAGGTTCAAGAAGAACTGGTCATTGGCGCCGATGAATTCCGCCAGTCGCGCCACCGCCGCGGTGTCCGGCGCCGTGCGCGCCAGGTGCGGCATGACTGCGCGAGCGAAGAGAGACGAGGCGGCCACGTTGCGCTGATGCATCTCATCGCCCATGCGAAGCGCCTGGGCCATGAGCGCGCGGAGATCCAGGCCCCCCGCCGCGCGCAGCGCCGCGCCCAGCCGCGGACCTGCCTCGCGCGCCAGCCAGCGGAGGCGCGTCACCACGCTCTCGTCGTTGGCGCCGAAGCGCAGCACCTTGCCGAGGCCCTCGTTGATGGTGGCGAACGCACGATTGCCACGCGGCCGGTTCTCCACCACGAAGACCGGCATGGAGGCGGTGACGATGCCCGTCATGGGGCCGGCCGCGCCCGAGTGATGGCAAGGCGCGAGCTTCACCGCGCCCGATTCGACCAGCCCCTGCGCTCCGGCGTCGTCCGCCGCCCAGCCCTCGTAGCGGATGGCGCAGAGGATGGCCGTCCGCACAGGTGGGCAAGCCCGCTCCCAGGCGAGGGGCGGCCCGGAATGGAGCACGGTGCGGTCGGCCAGGCCCAGCGCCTCGCGCGCCGTCACGCAGTCCACCGCCACGGGCTGGGCCTCGACCAGGCGCGCCAGCGCGGCCGCGTTCGCCTCCCGAACGCTCAGACGCCGTCCTCGTCTTCGAGCAGGGAGAGGAGGCGCGCCCGCTCCGGATCGCCGCCCGCGGGCGGGGTCCACTGCACGTGCAGCACCGGCACGCCCAGGCCCTCCAGCGTCTCGGCGAAGCTCTCGAGCCCCAGGTTGATCACACGTAGCTCGCCACCGAGGCGCGAAAAGAGATCGCGGTAATCCGCCATCACGCGTCCCCGCTCAGCAGCGCCTCGGCCACACGAGGCTCACCCGCGATGCAGGCGGCGGCGCGCGCGGCCTGGGCATTGGAGGGCAGCACCCAGGCGCCGGCGGCCTCGAGCCGCGCCGTCTGGGCGGCCAGGCCCTGGGGATCGGCCGCGGTGCCGACCACGCTGGCCACCACGGCCAGCCCACGCCCGTGAGCCTGGGCGTGGCGCCGCGCGGCCTCCAGCGCCGGCGCGATGTCGCCGGCGGGATCGGGCGCGGCGCCGTGGCCCAGCACCACGTCCACCAGCAGCACCGCCGTGTCCGGCTCCTTGGCCGCACTGGCGATCTCCTCTATGCGGAGCGCGGCGTCCAGCATGGGGTGCGCGCGGCCCACCGTGAACTCGTCCGCGCCCAGATCCAGCACGCGATGCGAGCCGCCGCCATGCCCGCCCAGATTGCCGCCCACCGAGCCCGCGCCCAGCAGGGGCTCCAGGATCAGGAGCGCCTCGTAGGCCAGCGTGCCGCCCGCGTAGAGCCCGCGCACCGCCACCCCGGCTGGCCCCCGCGCCGCGCGGAAGGCCTTCACGCGGTGGCGCGCCGCCGCCGGGTCGGAGAACGCGCGTGGCGCCCACTCGCGTCCCCGCCGCCCCGCCACGGCGGCGGCCGCGGCGTCCTCCAGCGTGGCCACGGTGGTGAGCGCGCCACTCGTGCCCGGGGCGACCTCGCGCCCGAGCATGGCCGCCACCGCGGGCTTGCCCAGCGCGTGCAGCCGCTCCTCCACCTTGGCGCGCACCGCCCGCGCGGGGGGCTTGCCCACCACCACGATCAGCTCGGTGGCGGGATCGGCCCCGAGGGCGTCCAGGGCGGCCAGCGTCATGGACGCGCCCACCGGCTCCGACATGTCGCGCCCGCCCACGCCCACTGCCTGCGACACGCCCTCGCCGGCCGCGGCCAGCAGCGTCACGACCTGCTGAAGCCCCGTGCCCGAGGCGGCGACCAGGCCGACGCGCCCGCGCGGCACCGCGTTGGCGAAGCCCAACGGCACGCCGCCCAGGTACGCCGTGCCGCAGTCCGGGCCCATGAGGAGGAGCCCGCGCTCCGCGGCCAGGCGCTTGAGCGCGATCTCGTCCCCCAGCGTGACGTTGTCGCTGAAGAGCATCACGTGCAAGCCCCGGCGCAGCGCCTTCCGCGCCTCGGCCGCCGCGAACGCCCCGGGTACGGAGATCAGGGCGAGATTCGCGCCCCCGAGCTGGCGCACCGCGCTGTCGAGCGTGCGCGGTCGCCGCCGGCCGGCGGCCTCCACGCGCGTCCGCCGCGCGGTGAGGAGCAACTCCGCGCGCGCCAGCGCCGTGTCGGCCTCGGCCGCGGAGTCCGCCCGCACCACGATGACCAGATCGTTCGGCCCCGCCGCACGCGCCTCCTCGGTGAGAAGGCCCGCGTCCGCCATCAGCGTCTGGTTGGCCGGCGTGCCCATGAGCGCCGCCGCCTCGCGCACGCCGGCGCCCGTGCGCAGCTCGCGGGCCAGTCCCATCAGGGCCACCGAGTCCTGGTAGTAGCTGCGCTTGAGCGTGGTGCGCATGGTCATCCGCGCACTCCCCCGAGAGCGTCCAGCGCCTCGCGCATGCCCGCCAGCGTATCGGCGCCCGAGGTCGCGCCCATGCGCGCCAGGCTGGCCACGGCGGCGCGCGCGACCGCCGGTGACTGCGCCATGGCCAGGTCCCGCAGGGGCTCGGAGAACTGCCCGGCGATGGCGTGGCGCAGGAAGGTCGCGCCCACCACGGTGGTGGCGTGGCCGGCGTACGCGTCGAGCGCGGGCCCGGTGACGCCGGACGCCGGCCAGCCGCTGGCCAGGCGATGTAGCACCGCGAGCGTTCCGACGAGGTAGTCGTCGCCCGCCGGGGTGAGCCCTTCGCCCAGGCCCACCAGGGCGCGGGCCGCGTCGAGGAAGTCGTCGGCATCGCGGCGGCGGATGGCACGGGCGAGCGCGGCGCGAGCCCCATCGGCTCGGGGGGAGGAGAGGCCCGCGGCGGGGTCGCGAGCGGGGCGTGCCTCGGCGAGCGCGGCGCCCAGCCGAGCGCGGGCGACCTGTCCATGGCGTGCGGGTCGAATGGTGAGATCGACGCGGCGGGCGCCGTCGAGATCGAGGGCAACGTCCGCGTCCGCCAGATCGTCCCCCCAGGGCGAGAGGGCGATCGCGAACGGCGCGGCGAGCGGGCCGGGCCCATGCAGCGTGACCAGGCCGCCGTCGGCGGCCTCGAAGTTGATCGCGCGACTGAAGACGGAGCGGGGCGGGCCGGCGAGGCACGGCGCGGGGCCGAGCCGTGCGGCCAGCCCGGCCCCGAGCGCGCGAGCCCGAAGTCGTGTCGCGATCATCGCGTGGGCGAGAATAGAGCCTGCCTCACGAGGGTTCAAGGGGCCGCGCGGCCACCCGAAAGCGCGGTCTAGACCAGCGGCCAGACGTCGGACGGCGTCTTCGGGAACAGGGCGTCGATGAGCGCTCGGCCCTCGTCGGCGCGCACCATGCAATCGGGGTAGATGGCCTGGAGCTCGTCGAGCGAACGATAGCCCAGCAGCAGTTGATTGATGCTGAGCTCGGGGAAGAGCGCCATGGGACGGCGCGGGTCGCGGCTGGGCGCGCCGAACTCCTGGCCCGTGACCTCGAGCGACGGCCGCCAGCGCTCAGCCGTGATTCGTCCCGAGTGGACGCGCAGGCGCACGCCCGCTCGGTAGGTGCTCAGCGTGAGGTCGCCGGTGTGCCCGGCCAGCGGCGAGGCGGCCAGGCGGCGCTCGAGCGCGGGCACGACGGCGCGGCAAAAGGCGGCCGGATCGACGATGCGCGTGTAGAGCGCGTAGGCCCGCCAGTGGTCCTTGCCGAACCGCACCGCGCGATAGAGCGGATGCTCGCTCCCCATGTGCCAGCACTGGATCTGGGAGAAGCGCGCCTTGGGATCGCGCGCCGCATACTCCTGGCCCTTGGCGACGAGATACTGCAGCACCGCCGGCCAGGTCGCGCGCCACGAGATGCCGGCCTTCACCTCGTAGTGCGTCAGGGCCATGGCGTCGTTCCACACGATGGGGATGTGGCTCAGCGTGCCCACGCGCTCGCCGCCCCGAGTCTCGATCACGCCGAAGGCGAGGCTGACCATGCTGCCCGGGCTGTGTCCCATGAGCTCGTAGCGCCAGAGCGCCTCGTCGCGGGGCACGGAGACCAAGGCGCGGGCGCGCGCCTGGTCGTCGAGGGCGGCGGCGAAGGGGAGGTCGCCCTCGGCCATGGGCCGGACCCGGAAGGGCAGCACCGCGTCCGCCGCCGGCGGCTCGAGGCTCGCGAGCTCGGCGCGTGGCCCGCCTCCGCGCTCCAGCGCCATCTCGTAACCGAACTGGCGATAGAACCAGGGAATGCCCGCGATGATCTGCAGCACCTCGCCCCGCTCGGCGCTCCAGCCGTGCAGCACGTCGAACTGGCGGCGCACCAGCCCCCGCCCGCGGTAGTCCGGCCGCGTGCCGACCAGCTCGGCCTGGCCCACCGCGATGGGCGCGCCGCCGTAGTCCCAGCGCTGGGAGATGAGGAGCATGGAGGAGACGATGGCGCCGGTGGCCGTCTCCTCCACGATCAGCCCATCCTCGGGCTTGAAGGTGGGGTGGCGGCCGCCCAGGAGGTCGCGCGTCCACACGCCGAGGGGCTCCCAGGGCACGGCCGAGTCCTGGCCGCGGATCTGGTCGGCGTTGAAGGCGGCGAGCGCCTCCGCGTCGCCGGCGGTGGTGCGGCGGAGGGTCAGCCCGTCGCCGAGGTCGGCCAGCATGACGCCACCGAGTAGCACGGCGGCGGCGGGAAAGGCAACGCGGGCGGGGGGTCAGCCCTTGGGCGGGGTGATGCCGTAGCTCTTCAGCTTGCGGTAGAGGTGGCTGCGCTCGATGCCCAGCTTCTCGGCGGTGCGCGTGACATTGCCCTCGTGGGCGCGCAGCTCGGCGAGGATATACGCGCGCTCGAAGGCGTCACGCGCTTCCTTGAGCGTCTTCTCGCGCTGAATCTCCTCGGCGCCCGCCGCGGGCTCCTTGGGGCGGAGCGGGGGCGGCAGGTCCTCGGGGCCGATGACGTCGCGCGGGGTCATGATGACCAGCCGCTCGACCATGTTGCGCAGCTCGCGCACGTTGCCCGGCCAGTCGTAGGCCAGAAAGTAGGCGAGGGCCTCGACCGACACCGTCTTCGGCCGTTTACCGTTCTGGGCAGAAAAAAGCGCAATGAAGTACGCGACCAGCGCCGGGATGTCCTCCTTGCGCTTCCGGAGGGGCGGCACCTCGATGGGAATGACGGCGAGGCGGTAGTAGAGGTCCTCCCGGAAGCGGCCCTGCGCGATCTGCTCCTTGAGATCTTGATTGGACGCGGCGAGTACCCGGACGTCGACCTGGAGGGTCTCCTTGCCGCCCACCCGCTCGAAGGCCTGCTCCTCCAGCACGCGCAGCACCTTGGCCTGGGTCTTGAGACTCATGTCCCCGATCTCGTCGAGGAAGATGGTGCCGCCGTTGGCCGCCTCGAACTTGCCGCGGTGGCGCGCCACCGCGCCGGTGAAGGCGCCGCGCTCGTGGCCGAACAGCTCGGACTCGATCAGCTCCTCGGGAATGGCCGCGCAGTTCACCTCCACGAAGGGCGCGTCCCGGCGGGTGGACTGGACGTGGATGGCGCGCGCCACCAGCTCCTTGCCCGCGCCGTTCTCGCCGTGGATGAGCACGCGGCCGTTGGTGGGCGCGGCCACCGCGATCTGCCCGCGCAGCTCCTCGATGAGCGGGCTCTTGCCCACGATCTCCTGACCCCGGTCCAGCTGCTCGCGGAGGGCGCGGTTCTCGCGCTCGAGCCGCGAGTGATCCAGCGCGCGGGTGACCGCGAGGAGCGTCTTCTCCAGCGAGAGCGGCTTCTCGATGAAGTCGTAGGCGCCGAGCTTGGTGGCCTTCACCGCGGTCTCGATGGTGGCGTGCCCCGAGATCATCACCACCGTGGTCTCCGGGCGGCGCTGCTTGATCTCGGCGAGGGCCTCCAGCCCGTCCATGCCGGGCATCCAGATGTCGAGAAAGACGAGATCGGGCGCCTCGTCGGCGAGAAGGGCGATGGCGTCGGGGGCGGAGCCCACCGCGCTCACGCGGTACCCCTCGTCTTCGAGCACCGCGCTCAGCGTGGACTGGATGGCGCGCTCGTCGTCCACGATGAGGATGTACTCGTGGGCCATGGCTAGACCTGGACCTGGACCGCCACCGCGGGGGCGAGGCGGCCCGCGGGCAGCTCGATGACGAAGCGGCTCCCGCGCGGGGCGTTGTCCTCGACCCAGATGCTGCCCCCGTGGTCGGTGACGATCTGGTGCACGATGGCGAGCCCCAGCCCCATCCCGGTGGCCTTGGTGGAGAAGTAGGGAACGAAGAGCCGCTCCTTGTCCTCGGCGCTGATGCCCGGGCCGCTGTCCGCCACCACGATGCGCGCCCGCCGCAGGTCCGGCAGCCACACCGTCTCCACCACCACCTCGCCCGAAGGACCGATGGCTTCCACGGCATTGTCCACGAGGTTCAGCACCGCGCGCTTGATCTGGTTCGGGTCTACTTCGATGGCGGGCAGATCGGTGGCGAACACCGCCTTGATGCCGAGGGCGGGGTGGGACTCGCGGTAGAGCACGCACACGCTGTCCAGGAGGCGCGCGAGATCGGTGGAGCGGAGGGATAGGGCGGGCATGCGCGCGAAGCGCGAGAACTCGTCCACGAGCTGCTTGAGGCCGTCCACCTCCTGGATGATGGTGTCGGTGGCCTCGTCGAGCAGACGCTTCTCGTCGGCGCTGCGGTCGCCGGCGAGACGCCGCCGCAGCCGCTGCGCGGAGAGCTGGATGGGCGTCAGCGGGTTCTTGATCTCGTGGGCGATGCGCTGCGCTACCTCGCGCCAGGCGGCGAGCCGCTGGGCCTTCAGGAGCTCGGTGAGGTCGTCGAACACGAGCACCATGCCCATGTCGGCCTCGTCGGGTCCCTTGAGCGCGGTGGCCGAGGCCAGGAGCGTGATGGCCTGGCCGTCGCGACGGAGGTGCACCTCGCGCTCCACCGTACCTTCGCCCAGCCGCGCCATGCGGGCGATGAGGGCGGAGATCTCCGCGAAGTCGGGCCGCCGGAGGGCCACCGCGGCGGAGAGCCCCTGCGCGGTGCTGGCGGGAAGCCCCAGCATGCGCTCGGCCGCCCCGTTGATGGTGGTGATGCGCCCGGCCGGATCCAGCGACACCACCCCGGTGGCCACCGCGGCCAGCACCGTCTCGGTGTAGGTCCGGCGCATCTCCATCTCGCCGTGCTTGGCCTGGAGGTCGGCGTACGCGGCCTCGAGCTTGGCCTTGGACGAGGCGAGATCGCTCGTCATCTGGTTGAACGAGTCCACCAGGATTCCGATCTCGTCGTCGGCGCGCGCCTGCACCTTGTAGCCGAGATTGCCCGCCGCCACTTCGCGGGTGCCTTCCGCGAGCATCTGGATGGGCTCGGTGATGCCGCGGGCGAGATAGAGCCCGAACCAGGTGGCGGAGAACACGATGATGAGCGTCATCAGGAGGAAGAGCAGGATGTAGATGCCCTTGATGGGGTTCTTCAGGAGCTTGAGCTGCTTGTACTCCTGGAAGGCCTGGCTGATCCCCCGCAGGCGGTTTTCCAGCCGCTGGGCCACGTGAGTCGACACCACGAGGCTTCCCACCACCTCGCGGTCGAGGTCGCGCACGGGGACCACCGCCTGGATCATGTCCCCGTTCTCGAGCTCCTGGACGGTGGTGACCTCTTGGCCCCCCAGCCCCTGCGCCACCTTGCTCCTGGCGATGGACCGCGTGCCCACGTCGCCGATGGCGGGGTCCTTCACGTGGAGCACCTCGGCGCCTTTCTTGTCGTAGAGGGTGATCGCGGACAGCCCGAGGCGGTCTCGCTGGGAGCCCAGGAACGCCTCCAGCGGCTCGCGCTGAGTCTCCGACATCAGGCCCTCGCGCTCCACCACCCGCGACATGAAGCGGCCGTGGCGGAGGGCGGTGGTCTCGAGCGTCTGGTAGTAGGTCTGCGCCACCTCGAGGGCCTGGTCGAGCGGCCGCTCCACCTGGGGCTTGAACCAGCCCTCGATCGAGGTGGTGATGAAGTTGGAGGCGATGATGAAGATGAGGATGGACGGCACCAGGGCCAGGGAGAGGAAGGCGAGCACGAGCTTCAGCTTGAACCGGGCGCCGATGCCCTTCTGGCGGTGCTCGAATCCCAGCTTGACGAGGTTGCGGAAGAGCAGGACCAGGAGCAGCAGGAAGACGATGACGTTCAGATTCAGCAGCGCGAGCACGACGAGGTTCGACGCCACCGGGAGCTGGGGCGCCCGCAGGGCGAACTCGAAGCTGGACGCCAGCACCAGCACCACGAGGATGGCGCTGATGATGAGGAGATTGCGCTTGCGCTTGCCCTGATCGCGGGAGGCGTCGGCGAGCGGGCTCACTGGGCGCGGCTCGGGGTGAGGAGGTTGGACTGGATCCACGGGGTCTCGGCGGCGTCGCCGGCCATGCGCGCGACCCAGGAGTTCTGGCCGTTGAGCGCCACGTCGGCGCGCACCCGCACGTAGTAGAGCTCGCGGGTGTCCAGCGCGGTGTTCGGGGCCAGGCGCGACACGCGCAGGTCGGACACCACGCGCTGCGCCTCGCGGAGATTCTTGGTGAGGTAAGGCTCGCGCTGCTCGCCGTTGACCGAGGCGACCCGGTATTCCTTGGTCAGCACGTTGTACGTGAGCTGGCGCTCGATGGTGCGGGCCTGGACCATCCGCTCGATCCAGAAGCGGCTGTACTGCCAGAGCTCCACGTGGTAGCGGACGTGGGTGGGCACGCCCGAGTGCAGGCTCTCGTGCAGCGAGGCGGGGATGGCGCCGAGCAGCACGACCTGGACGGTGACGTCGAAGTCGTTGAAGAAGACGGAGAGGTTGCCGATCCGGATCTCGGCCCCGGCCGGCGTCGCGCCGACGAGGAGTCCGGCGAGGGCGCCCACCACGAGGAGCGGGGCCAGGATGCGGGGCCGGGAAGTCGGCGTCGCCACGACCAGACCATTATAGCGTCGGCGAGGCGCCCCGGGCAGTGAACCGGGGGGACGGACGGCGAGGCGTTAGAGGGCGGCGATGCCCGGCAGGGCCTCGACCGCGACCATCGAGTCGACCGCGACCTTGCTCCGCCGGCGCCCCCAGTACGGCGCGGCGGCCTTCCGGATGGCCGCCACGAGGTCATGGTTCAGGGAGTGGCCGCCGTTGCGCGCTACCACGTGCCCCAGGATGGGCCGCTCGAGCAGGAACAGGTCGCCGATCAGATCCAGCACCTTGTGGCGCACGAACTCGTCGGCGAAGCGGAGGCTGTCATTCAGCACGGTGCGCTTGCCCACCACGATCGTGTTCTCGAGCGAGCCGCCCAGCGCGAGCCCGCGCTGCCGCATGGCCCCCACGTCCTTGAGGAAGCCATAGGTGCGAGCCGGGGCGATCTCCTTGGTGAAGCTGTCCGGCGTGACGTCCACCGTGACGGCCTGAAGGCCGATGGCCGGATGCTCGTGGTCCAGCGTGTAACTGATCCGGAAGCTTTCGCTGGGCACGACGTGGAGCCAGCGGTTACCGTCTTCGACGTGGATCGGCCGCTCGATGCGGATGTACTGCCGCCGCGCGGGGAGGGTGACCCGGCCCCCGTCCTCCAGCAGCTCCACGAAGTCCCTGGCGCTGCCGTCCAGGCCGGGCAGCTCCTCGCCGGAGACGTCGACCAGGAGATTGTCGAGGCCGAGCCCCGCCGCCGCCGCCATCAGATGCTCGATGGTGCGCACCCGCACGCCGTAGGCCCCCACGGTGGTCGCGAAGTGCCCGTCGACGACATGCTCGGCGTTGGCGGGAATCAAGGTCCCGTCGGCCGCCCGCAGGAGAATCCCGGTGTCGCTGCCGGCGGGGGAAACGGTGAGACGGATCATCTGACCGGAGTGAAGGCCGAGGCCCTCGATACTCACCGGCCGCCGGATCGTCGACTGATGTTCCATGACCGGGGGTAGGGAACAGCAAGTGGGGTGCCAGTAGGCGAATGTGCCGTCTAAGTGGCTGATTAATAGCCATTTTCGGAATGTATGCGCCTCACTGAAAGTGCCACTTTGTGGTAAACGAGACACGCCCTCTGTCCATGGCTGTCTCATTTGCGTGACATCAGACATCGAGCACCAGCCGAGCCTCATAGCCCGCTTCGGTCGCCTTCACGGAGACCCGGTGAAAGGTCGCCGCCTTCACCACCGTGCCCAATCGGTGGCGGCCGGGATCGATCTCCTCGCCGAGGAGGAAGGAGTGCAGACGCAGGGGCTCGCCGCCGGCGAGCGGCGTCGTCTCGAAGACCTCGAGGCGGACATCGCCGGCCACGAAGCCCTCCACCTCGTGGACGTAGAGGCATTCGTTGATCCACGCCACGAGGAGGGCCTCCAGGCTCTCGCCGTGGGCCCGCACCTCGCGCGGCTCGCGCCCCTCCACGGTGGCCGGATCCACGATGAGGGCGAACACTCCGCGGGCGGTCTGCACGAAGGCCTCCGCCGCGGTGGCTCCCCGGCCGATCACGCCCACATCGGCCTCCATCTCGAAGTACTCGTAGGCGGGGGTCATGGCGCGCGCCCCGAGGCGCGGGTGCCGAGATCGCCCCAGCGCGCCTGAAGAAGCGCCACCGCCACCGGCCCCGCCGTCTCGGTGCGGAGGAGGCGCGGGCCGAGGCCGGCCACCAGGGCTCCCGCGGCCCGCAGGGCGGAGACTTCCTCGGCGGCGAGCCCGCCCTCGGGGCCGACCACCACCGCGGCGCGCTCGGGCGCTCGCGCCGGCAGCACCTCGGCCAGCGGTGCGGTCTCGCCCTCCCAGAGGCAGAGCAGGAGCCCTCCGGCCGGCCACGTCCTGAGCCAGTCGCAGAGGCCGAGGGGCGCCGACACCGCGGGCACCACCGCGCGGCCGCACTGCTTGGCGGCCTCGCGCGCGACCCGCTCCCAGCGGGCACGCCGCCCGCTCCAGCGCGCGGCGTCGGCGCGGGCCACCGAGCGCTCGGTGAGGAGGGGCGCCACCGCGGCCACGCCCAGCTCGGTGCTCATGCGGATGATGCCCTCGAGCTTGTCGCCCTTGGGCACGCCCTGAGCGAGGGTCAGCGCCAGGGGCGACTCGGGCGGAGGCGCGCCCGCCTCGAGGATCTCGCCCTCGGCGCCACCCGGGCCCACCGCGGTGAGCCGCACCGTCCACTCGTGCCCGGAGCCGTCCATGGCGCGCACGAGATCGCCCACCCCCAGCCGGAGCACGCGGCGGAGGTGATGGGTCTCCCGCGCGTCCAGCGCGAGCCGATCGCCGCGCACCGCCTCGGGCCGCACGTGCACCCGCGGCCAGGCCGGCGTCATCGGATCCCGTCGCGCACGAGGAGCGCGGCGACCCAGCCGTCCCGCTCCAGCGATTCGCGGGGCGTGAAGCCGTGGGGCACCAGCGCGCGCGCGACCTGATCGTCTTCCCCCGGAAGCATGCCGCCCAGCACGAGGGCGCCGAACGGCGCCACGCGGCGCCGATACTCCTTCACGAGGGCCAGATGGGTGTGGGTGAGGATGTTGGCGAGCACGAGGTCGAAGGCGGCGGTGCGGGGAAGGCTCTCGGGGCCCCCCGCGCTCACTTCCACGCGCTCGCCCACGCCGTTGGCCTCTGCGTTCCGGCGCGCGGCGGTGACCGCGTCGGGATCGACGTCGACGGCGACCACGCGCGGAGCGCCCAGCGCCACCGCGGCGACGGCGAGTATGCCGGTGCCGGTGCCGATGTCGAGGATGCGTCCCGCCGGCCCCGCGGTGAGGTGGCGGTCGAGGAGGGCCAGGCAGCTCTCCGTGCTCCCGTGATGGCCCGTGCCGAAGGCGCGGCCGGGCTCGATGACCACACGGACCCGGCCTGCGGGCGTGGGCGTCTCGTCCCAGGGCGGCGCCACGAAGAGCCGCTCGCCCACCGGGAGCGGCGGAAAGGACTGCTGCCACGCGGTGGCCCACTGCTCGTCGTGGATGGGGAAGATCTCCGGCTCGGCGCCCACCGCGAAGCCCAGCGCGCGGAGGTCTTGTCGATAACGGTTGACTGCCGTCAGGAGCCGGGCCGAGGACACCGGGGCGGCGTAGAAGGCCCGCAGCCGCGGCGGAGCGGACGGCGCCTCCTCCTCCACCACGCCGAGGGCGCCCTGCTCCCAGAGAAAGTTCGTCAGCCCTTCCGTCGTGTCCGGGGAGGTGGGAACGGTGAGCTCCCAGAACTCCATCAGGATCCGAAGAGCTTCTTCATCTGCTCGACGAAGGACGAGCGGAGCGGGCCCGCGTGCTGCGCGGAGTCGCGCCCGAACTCCTCGAGCAGCTCCCTCTGGCGCGCCGTCAGCTTGGTCGGCACCTCCACCACCACCTGGTACACGGCGTCGCCGTGGCCCCGGCTGCGGAGATGCGGCAGGCCCTTGCCGCGCAGCCGGAGCTGCGCCCCGGGCTGGGTTCCCGCGGGCACGGTGAGGGTGGCCTTGCCGCCGAGCACGGGCACCTCCACGGAGTCGCCCAGCGCCGCCTGCGGGAAGGACAGCGGCAGCTCGCAGAAGAGGTCGGCGCCGCGGCGGACGAAGATATCATGCGGCTTGATGGCGAGCACCACGTAGAGGTCGCCGGCGGGGCCGCCGAACACGCCGCCCTCACCCTCGCCGGAGAGGCGCAGCTGATTGCCGTCCTCCACGCCCGCCGGGATGGAGACCTTCAGCAGCCGCTCGCGGCGCACGCGGCCCTGGCCGCGGCAGTCCTTGCAGGGCGCGCGATTGATCTGGCCCTCACCGCCGCACTGCGGACACGGGCGCGCCACCGTGAGAAAGCCCTGGGAGAAGCGCACCTGGCCGGTGCCGCGGCAGGCGCCGCACGTCTCGGGCTTGGTGCCGGGCTGCTGCCCGGTGGCGTGACACGTCTCGCAGGACTCCAGGCGCGGGACCTGGATCTTCGTCTCGATACCGCTGGCCGCCTCCTCCAGGGTGATCTCGAGGTCGTAGCGGAGATGCTCGCCGCGGCGCGCCCGCGTGCGCCGGCCACCGCGCTCGCCCCCGCCGAAGAAGCCCTCGAAGAGATCCTCGAAGATGGTCCCGAAGCCCACGTCGGGGCCGGCGCCTCCCATGCCGGGTGCTACGCCGAAGCGGTCGTAGTGGGCCCGCTTCTCGGCGTCGGAGAGCACCGCGTAGGCCTCGTTGACCTCCTTGAAGCGCTCCTCGGCCGCCTTGTCCCCCGGGTTCTTGTCGGGGTGATACATCCGGGCGAGCTTGCGATACGCGGTCTTGAGAGTGGTCTCGTCGGCGTCGCGCCCGACGCCCAGAACGGCGTAGTAGTTCTTCGCCGGCGGCACGCCTACGCCGCGGAGGGTTCACCGTCCGCGTCGTGCATCGCGACGGTGACCTTGGCCGGGCGGAGGACGCGCCCGTTGATGGTGTAGCCGCGGGCGACCTCGTCCACCACCGACATCTCCGGGCGGCCGGCGGCGGGAACGCGGGCCACCGCCTCGTGGCGCTCGGGATCGAACGGGGCGCCCACCGCGGTGAAGGGCGTCACCCCCGCGCGCTCCAGCACGCGGAGCAGCTCGCGCTGGATGAGCTCCACTCCGGCGGTGACGGCGGCGGCGGCGGGATCCTGCCGCGCCGCGCTCAGGGCGCGATCGAAGTTGTCCAGCACGGGGAGGAGATCGCGCGCCAGCGCCTCGCTGGCCGACCGGATCACCTCTTCACGCTCGCGCGCGGCGCGCTTGCGATAGTTGTCGAACTCCGCGACGGTGCGCAGGTAGCGGTCGCGCGTCGCCTCCGCCTCGCGGGTCTTGGCCTCGACGGCCTCACGGAGGCGCTCGACCTCGCGTTCGAGGTCGAGTCCCTCGGCGGCGCCGTTCAGATCATCGGGGTACGGACGCTCATCAGTCATGGCAGAACGTAATTATAGCAGAGGGGCCGAGGGCGGCCGGCGGCGCGCTCAGGACGGCAGGTAGAGATCCGAACGGACGCGCGAGAGCGACGACGAGACGAGCCGCGCCGTCTCGTCCACGATCGAGATAACGTCCGAATAGGGCATGCGACGGGGGCCGACCACGCCGAGCACGCCCAGTACCTGGTCACGATAGGTGTAGGTCGAGGCGATCAGGCTGACGTCGCGAAGCTGGGCCACCGGGTTCTCGTGGCCGATCACCACCTGCACCCCTCGCTCCTGCGCGAGCTGGGACAGGAGGTCGATGAGCCGGGCCTTCTCCTCGAAGGCCTGCAGGAGCCGGCGCACCGTCCCCACGTCCGCGAGATCCGGATGGTCCAGCATGTTGAGGGCGCCGCTCACGTAGAGGGTGCGCGCGCGGAGCAACGCCACTAGCTGGTCCACCAGCGGGCGATGCCGCGTCCAGAGCGGATCCAGCGGATCGGCGGGCGCGGCGACGTCGTCCAGGATGGCCTGGAAGGTCATGCCCCGGTAACGCCGCGTGAGCGTCCGGCCGATCTCGCGCAGCTCCTCGAGGCTCACGCGCGGCTCCACGGTGAGCGGCTGGGTCGTCACCCAGCCCGTCTCCGTCACCACCACCGCGAGCGCGCGCCCCTCCGCGAGGGCGACCAGCTCGACGCGGTCCAGCGCCGTCTGCTGCAGCGGGGGGGCGAGCAGGATGCCCGTCATGTTCGTCCCGTGGGCCATCGCCGCCGGGGTCTCCGCCATGATCCGGTCCACCGCGCGGGCCGGCGCGTCCTCCGCGCGCGCCGGCTTGTCCGCCCACGGCATGGCGCGGAGATGATCCACGTAGAAGCGGTAGGCCTTGTCGGTGGGGACCCGGCCCGCGGAGGTGTGGGGCTGGGAGAGATAACCCATCTCCTCGAGATCGGCCATGGCGTTGCGAATGGTGGCGGGAGACAGCCCGCGCATGTGATGACGCGCCACCGACCGCGAGCCCACGGGCTCCGCGCTCTCGACGTACTCGGCGATCACGGCGAGGAGGACCTGGCGATGGCGCTCGTCGAGATGGGACTCCGGGGGCATGGCCCGAATCTTACACTACAGAAGATCGACGAACAGGGCGTCGGAGAGGAAGAAGCCGGCTTCGGTGAGCCGCACGCGGCCCTCGCGCGTCTCCAGCAGTCCGCGCTCGCGCCAGCCCGCGAGACGGGCGGGGAGCCGATCGGGGTCGAGGGCGGCGCGGGCGTCGAGCCACGCGGACGGCACGCCGTCGGCGGTGCGAAGGCCGAGGAAGAGGCGTTCGGCGAGGCGCTGCCGCTCGGTGAGAATCTCGTGCGTCGCCACCGGCAGGCGTCCCGCCTCGAGCGTGGCGCAGTAGCGCTCGACGGGCTTGGCATTGCTGTAGCGGACGTCGCCCAGGAAGCCGCAGGCGCCGGGGCCGAAGGCGAGGTATTCCTCCGCCCGCCAGTAGATCTGATTGTGAGCGGAGCGATGGCCGGGGCGGGCATAGTTCGAGACTTCGTAGTGCTCGAAGCCCGCCGCGGCGGCGAGGGCGGTGAGCGCCGCGTACTGCGCCGCCACCGCATCCTCCTCGGGGAGATCGGGCACGCCGGTGGCGGTCCAGGCGCTGCCCTCGTCCAGCGACAGCGCGTAGGCGGAGAGATGATCCGGCCCCCACGAGAGCGCCTCCGCCACCGTGCGCGCCCAGCCCGCCCCGTCCTGGCCGGGCAGCCCGTAGATGAGGTCGAGGCTCACGTGCGGGAAGCCGGCGGCGCGCGCGGCGTCGAAGGCGCGGCGCGCGTCGTCGGCGGAGTGAAGCCGGTCCAGGGCGGGGAGGAGGTGATCGTCCAGGCTCTGGACGCCGAGGCTGATCCGCGTCACGCCGGCCGCGCGATAGCCGGCCATGCGCGCGGCGGTCACGCTCTCGGGGTTGCACTCCACGGTGATCTCGGCGTCGGCGGCGATGCCGAATGCGGCGCGGAGGGCCTCGAGCACGGTGGCCACCTCCTCGGGAGCGAGGAGCGACGGAGTGCCGCCGCCGAGGAAGACGGTGCGAAGCGCGACGCCGTCATTCCAGGGCGCCGCGCCGGCCAGCGCGATCTCCCGTTCGAGGGCCCGGACGAAGCGGGGCACCGCGGCGGCGAGATAGGGCGCGGTGTTGAACGCGCAGTAGCCGCAGCGCTTGGCGCAGAAGGGGACGTGGACGTACGCCCCCAGCGCCGCCGCCCGCGGCGCCCAGCCGTCCAGGGGCGCTACGGCAGCCAGTTGCCCAGCCGTCTCCATCGCGGCCAGTGCTGATCGGCGATCCACGACCAGTAGATCAGGAAAGCCTTGCCCCGGATCTTCTCCCGCTTGACGAAGCCCCAGTAGCGGCTGTCCTGCGAGTTGTCGCGGTTGTCGCCCATGACGAAGTACGACCCCGGCGGGACCACGAGGGGATCGCAGGCGTAGAGATAGCCGCAATGGCCGCTGGGGCTGGCCGGGATGGAGCCGGGACGCACGTAGGGCTCGTCGAGCGGCTGTCCGTTCACGTAGGCGCGGTTGTCCTTCACCTGCACCGTCTCGCCGCCCAGCGCGATGATGCGCTTGATGAAGTCGCGCGTTTCGTCGTTGGGGTACTTGAACACGATGATGTCCCCGCGCCGCGGGTCGCGGAGGCCGGGCAGGTGGGCGTCGGTGAAGGGGACCTCGGGGCCGTAGAGGAACTTGTTGACGAGGATGTAGTCCCCCACGAGGAGGGTGTCCATCATCGAGCCCGAGGGAATCGTGAAGGCCTGGACCACGAACGCGCGAATGAGGAGGGCGAGCAGCACCGCCACCACGATGGCCTCGCCGTACTCGCGGACGAGCGACTTGCGACGGGGCTTCACCGTGGCCTCGGCGGGCCGGGCCGGCGCCTCGGGCTGGGTCTCGATGTCGCTCATGCGCGTCAGCTCTTGAGCACGGAGAGGAACGCTTCCTGCGGGACCTCGACCTTGCCGACCTGTTTCATGCGCTTCTTGCCTTCTTTCTGTCGCTCGAGGAGCTTGCGCTTGCGCGTGATGTCGCCGCCGTAGCACTTGGCGGTCACGTTCTTGCCCATCGCCTTCACCGTCTCGCGCGCGATGACGCGGCTGCCGATGGCGGCCTGGATGGCCACCTCGTAGAGCTGGCGGGGGATGACGCCGCGCAGCTTCTCGGTGAGCGCCTTGCCGCGCTCGTAGGCCTTGTCCCGATGGACGATGGTCGAGAGCGCGTCCACCGGATCGCCGTTGAGCAGGATGTCGAGCTTGACCAGCTCGGACTCGCGGAAGTCGAGGAAGTCGTAGTCGAAGGAGGCGTAGCCCTTGGACACCGACTTCAGCTTGTCGTAGAAGTCCACCACGATCTCCGCGAGCGGAAGGTCGAAGAGAATGTGCACCCGCTTGCCCACGTATTCGAGCGAGCGATGCTCACCCCGCTTCTCCTGGGCGAGCTTGTAGATCTCGCTCATGAACTCCGTCGGCACGAAGATGGAGCCGCGCACGTAGGGCTCTTCCATGTGCTCGATCTTGTCGGGCGGCGGCAGCTTGGAGGGGTTGTCGACCTCCAGGACTTCCCCCTGGGTGGTGAGCACCCGATAGCGCACGCTGGGCGCGGTGACGATGAGGGAGAGATTGAACTCTCGCTCGAGCCGCTCCTGCACGATCTCGAGGTGGAGCATGCCGAGGAAGCCGCACCGGAAGCCGTATCCCAGAGCCAGCGACGTCTCCGGCTCGTAATTGAAGGCGGAGTCGTTCAGGCGGAGCTTCTCCAGCGCATCCCGCAGCCCCTCGTAGTCGGTGTCCTCGATGGGGTAGAGCCCGGCGAACACCATCGGCTTGGCGTCGCGATAGCCCGGGCAGGGCTCGGCGGTCGGCCGCAGCACGTCGGTGATGGTCTCGCCGATCTTGGCGTCGGCCACGCGCTTGATAGAGGCGGTGAGATAGCCGACCTGCCCGGCGGAGAGCTCCTCCACCGGCCGCATGTCGGGGGAGAACACGCCGACCTGCTGCACCTCGTAGATCTTGCCGTTGGACATCAGGAGGACGCGCTGGCCCGCGCGCACCCGCCCGTCGATCAGCCGGATGTAGACCACGACGCCCTGATAGGAGTCGTAGAAGGAGTCGAACACCATCGCCTTGAGCGGGGCCTCGGGATCCCCCTTGGGCGGGGGGATGCGCTGCACGATGGCTTCCAGCACGTCCGGTACCCCCGTGCCGTGCTTGGCGGAGATCGCCAGGGCGGCGTCGCCGTCCAGGTCCAGCAGCTCGGTGATCTGCCCGCGGGTACCCTCGACGTCGGCGGCGGGGAGGTCGATCTTGTTGATGACGGGGACGATCTCGAGTCCCCCGTCCAGCGCGAGGTAGTAGTTGGCGAGGGTCTGCGCCTCCACCCCCTGCGCGGCGTCCACGATGAGGAGGGCCCCCTCGCAGGCGGCCAGGGAGCGCGAGACCTCGTAGGAGAAGTCGACGTGCCCGGGGGTGTCGATGAGGTTCAGCGTGTACTCTTGGCCATCCCGCGCCCGGTACAACAGGCGAACGGTGTGCGCCTTGATGGTGATGCCGCGCTCCTTCTCGAGGTCCATGGAGTCCAGCACCTGTCCCACCGCCTTCTTGGCGTCCATGGTCCCGGTCAGGGACAGGAGCCGGTCGGCGAGGGTGGACTTGCCATGGTCGATGTGCGCCACGATCGAGAAATTACGGATCTGCTCGATGGCCATCTCTGGCAAGGATAACACGGCCCTCGGGCGCACCCACCGGGGGCCGGTCCGGGGCTAGGGAAGCCGCGCGCCCTCGGGCACGACCGCGCCCCCTTCCACGACGGCGCCCGGGCCGATCCGGGCTCCCGCACCCACCCGGACACCGGCTCCCACGATGCAATCGCGCAGGGCCGCGCCTTCCCCGACTTCCACCCGCTCCCAGAGGATGGCGCCCTCGACCGCGGCTGCTGCCCGGACGTCGCAGCCCGGGCCCAGGACGGCGTCGGGGCCGACGCGCGCGCCCTCGGCGAGCCGGCAATCCGCCCCGACCACCGCTGGGCCCGTCACCGCCGCGCCCGGCGCCACCGCCGCGCGCTCACCGATGAAACGCCCCTCCCCGCGGGAGCCGGCGGGCGCCAGGGCGGTTCCCACCCGGCCGGCGAGGAGATCGAGCTGACCCTGGCGGTACTTGGCGGGGCTCCCGATGTCCAGCCAGTAGGCCGGGGAGACCCAGCCGAAGAAGGGCACGTGGTCGGTCAGGAGGCCGGGGAAGAACTCCCGCTCGATGGACACCGCGCGGCCGCGCGGGATGCGCGCGAGCAGGGCGCGGTCGAGCACGTACACCCCCGCGTTCACGGTGTCGGTGGTGACCTGGGAAGGATCCGGCTTCTCCACGAAGCGGCGGATCGCTTCCTGCGGCCCCAGCTCGACCAAGCCGTAGGCGGTGGGATCGGGGACGCGGGTGAGATAGATGGTGGCGCGCGCGCGGCGGGCGGCGTGGAAGCGAAGCATGGCGCCGAGATCGGCGTCGGTGAGGATGTCACCGTTGAGCACGACCACCAGGTCGCCCACCTGATCCACGGCATTCAGGACGCCGCCCGCGGTGCCCAGCGGTTCCTCCTCCACGGCGTAGCCCAGCCGCACGCCCCACGCCGCGCCGTCGCCCATGGCGGCGCGTACCGCGTCGACCATGTACGAGCACGAGAGCACCACGTGCCGGACGCCGTGACGGGCGAGGAGGGCGAGCTGATAGCCGAGGAACGGGATGTTCAGCAGGGGGACGATCGGCTTCGGC
This sequence comes from Candidatus Methylomirabilota bacterium, assembly GCA_035281625.1. Lineage (GTDB taxonomy): Bacteria > Methylomirabilota > Methylomirabilia > Rokubacteriales > CSP1-6 > DASRWT01. The sequence goes on along the minus strand of DATEDO010000201.1, from coordinate 4,470 downwards.
CGGTCGTAGGTGAGGGGACGCAGCCGCGTGCCCTGCCCCCCGGCGAGGATAACCGCGCTTACTTGGTCGGCGCCCAGGGCTCCGCCTCGCCGATGAGCATCACCGGGATCCCATCCCGGATCGGATACGCCTTGCGGCATGCCGGGCAGATGATGCGGGTCTCCTCGAACAGGAGATCACCCTTGCACGCGGGGCAGGCGAGAATGGCGCGCAGCTCTTCGTCGATCATCGCGAGCGCTCCTTCTTGAAGAATTCGTAGGTGAGGGCGAGCCCCTTGTCGAGCGACACTGCGGGGCGCCAGCCGAGGTCACGCGCGGCGCGCTCGGGATTGAGGCAGCTCCGGCGCTGCTCGCCCGGCCGGGCCGGCGCGTGCACAAAAGCAGCGTCGAGGCTGGCCGCGCTGCAAAGGCGCTTGTGCAGCTCCACGACGGTGGTCTCCATGCCGGTGCCGATGTTGAACCCGCCGGTGACGCGCGGCCGCTCCAGGGCCGCGAGGTTTGCCGCGGCCACGTCGGCCACGTAGGTGTAGTCGCGCGTCTGCTTGCCGTCGCCGTTGATGACGCAGGGGAGGCCATCGAGCATTCTCGTGCAGAAGATCGCGATCACCCCGGCCTCGCCGGCGGGATTCTGTCGGGGGCCGTACACGTTCGCGTAGCGTAGCGACACCGCCGTCCACCCGTGCAACGCGCCCAGAGCGAAGATGTATTGCTCCATCGCGACCTTGGACACGCCGTAGGGCGACGAAGGCTGCGAGGGATGGTCCTCCGACGTGGGAATGACCTCGGTGTCTCCGTAGCCGGCGCCCCCGCTGGAGGAGTAGATCACCCGGCTCACGCCGAAACGGCGGCAGCCTTCGAGGAGATTGAGCCCGCCCATCACGTTGACGCTGGCGTCGAAGGCGGGATCCGCCACCGAGCGGCTCACCGCGGCCTGCGCGGCCAGATGCGCCACCACCTCCGGCCGCTCCCGCTCGAAGACCTCGGCGAGGCGCGCGCTGCGGAGATCGAGGGCGTGCAGGCGCACCGGCTTGCCGGCGAGCCAGGCCGGATTGCCGGTGGCGAGATTGTCCACCACCGAGACCTCGTGCCCGGCGTTCAGGAACGCGTCGACCACGTGCGAGCCGATGAACCCCGCGCCGCCCGTGACGAGAATCTTCACGACAGCACCGTCCGCGCGCTGTTCCGGTACCAGTCGATGGTCTCGCGCAATCCGCGCTCCACGTCCACCCGGGGCTCCCAGCCGAGGAGGCGGCGCGCCCGGCTGATGTCGGGCTTCCGCACCTTGGGGTCGTCCACCGGGAGGGGGACGAAGCGGATCTCGCTCGACGAGCCGGACAGCCGCAGGATCATCTTGGCGAGGTCGAGCAGCGTCATCTCGTTGGGGTTGCCGAGGTTCACGGGATCGTTGGTGGTGGAGTTCATGAGGCGCCAGATGCCGTCCACCAGGTCCGAGTAGTGCGTGAACGAGCGCGTCTGCGAGCCGTCGCCGGCCACCGTGAGCGGCTCCCCGCGCAGGGCCTGGCGGATGAAGGTCGGGATGGCGCGGCCGTCGGTGAGCCGCATCCGGGGACCATACGAATTGAAAATACGAACAATACGTGTGTCCACGCCGTGGAAGCGGTGATACGCCATCGTCATCGCCTCCGCGAAGCGCTTGGCCTCGTCGTACACGCCGCGCGGACCCACCGGGTTCACGTTGCCCCAGTAGTCCTCCTGCTGCGGGTGGATGAGGGGATCGCCGTACACCTCGGACGTGGAGGCGAGGAGGAACTTGGCCCCACGCGCTTTCGCCAGGCCCAGGGCCTTGTGGGTGCCCAGCGCCCCCACCTTGAGGGTCTGGATGGGCAGCTCCAGGTAGTCGATGGGCGAGGCCGGGCTGGCGAAGTGGAGCACGTAGTCCACCGGACCGTCGACCACGATGTAGTTGGTGACGTCGTGCTTCACGAAGAGAAAGCGGTCGTCACGGATGTGAGCGATGTTGTCGGGGTTGCCGGTCAGGAGGTTGTCCATGCAGACCACCGAGCAGCCCTTGTCGAGGAGGAGATCACAGAGGTGAGAGCCGATAAAGCCGGCCCCGCCCGTGACGAGCACCCGCACGGATGCGCTCTAGGCCGGCACGACCGGCTTGCGGCCGATCGAGTAGTACTCGAAGCCGAGACGGCGCATGCGCTCGGGCTCCCACACGTTGCGGCCGTCGAAGACGACGCGCCGGCGCAGGACCCCGCGCAGCCGCTCGAGGTTGAGGTACTTGAACTCGTTCCACTCGGTGACGAGCACGACGGCGTCGGCGTCCTGGGCCGCCGCGTACGGGGAGTCGAGGTAGCTCACCGCGGCGGGCATCAGCGGGCGGGCGTTGTCCACCGCCACCGGGTCGTAGGCGCGGATGGTGGCGCCGGCGGCGTGGAGCTGCGCGATCACCTCCACGCTCTTGGCCTCGCGCATGTCGTCGGTGTTGGGCTTGAACGCGAGCCCGAGGATCGCCACCACCTTGTCGTCGAGGGGACCGAGCACCTTGCGGACCATCTCCACGAGGCGGGCGGCGCGGTCGCGGTTGATGTCCACCACCGCCTTCAAGAGCTTGAAGTCGTAGCCGAGGCGGCCGGCGGTGTGGATGAGCGAGTCCACGTCCTTGGGGAAGCAGGAGCCGCCGTAGCCGAGCCCGGCTTGCAGGAACGCGCCGCCGATGCGGCCGTCGAGGCCCATGCCCTTCATCACCTGGGTGACGTCGGCGCCCGCCGCCTCGCACACGTTGGCGATGGCGTTGATGAAGGAGATCTTGGCGGCGAGGAACGCGTTGGAGGCGTACTTGATGACCTCCGCGGAGGGCAGGTCGGTGATGATCATGGGCCGCTCGAGGGGCGCGTAGAGCTCGACGAGACGCATCGCCGCGTGCTGATTGGGGGCGCCGATGACGATGCGGTCCGGCCGGAGGGTGTCCTCGATCGCCGACCCCTCCCGGAGGAACTCGGGGTTGGACACCACGTCGTACTCGATGGGCCGCGACTGGTGGCGCGCGATCACTTCCCGCACCAGCTCGCCGGTCCCCACCGGCACCGTGGACTTGTTCACCACGACCTTGTAGCGGTCCATGGCGCGGCCGATCTCCGCCGCCACCGCCTCCACGTGCGAGAGGTCGGTCTCGCCCGTCTCCCGGGGGGGCGTGCCCACGGCAATGAAGATCACGTCGGACTGGCGCACCGCCGCGGCAAGCTCGGTGGTGAAGGACAGGCGCCCGTCGGCGACGTTGCGGGCCACCATCTCCTCGAGGCCGGGCTCGTAGATCGGCATGCGCCCGGCCTTGAGCGAGTCGATCTTGGCGTGGATCTTGTCGACGCAGACGACGTCGTTGCCGAGGTCGGCGAACACCGCCCCCGTGACCAGTCCCACGTATCCGGTGCCGACGACGCAGATGTTCATCGCGCCCCTCCTGAGGCGATTTCAGGATAACAGACAAGAGCGCGATCAGGCGAGGAGGTGCCGCACCAGGCGCTCGGCCACCTGCACGACGAACAGCAAGAGCAGGTAGACGTTGGAGAAGAGGAACAGGGATAGCCAGCCGCGCTGGTCCTCGGGCCGGCGCGCGAACTTGGTGGCGAGCCAGATGAGCCGCCAGCCGAGCAGCGCGGCGACGACGAACGATCCGAGGCTACCCACTCCGAACGTCGGCGCGGCGAGCGATAGCGCGGTGAGCCCGAATGCATAGAGCAGAATGAGCCGGGCCGTTCCTTCCACCCCCACCGCCTCGGACACCATGGGGAAGCCCCCCGCGGCATAGTCGGCCCGGTAACGAAGAGCCAGTGCCCAGAAATGCGGCATCTGCCACAGAAAGAGAATGCCGAAGAGAATGAGCGCGCCCGCGTCCCAGGGAGCGCCGCCGCCCGCCACCCAGCCGATGACGGGCGGGAGGGAGCCGGGGAGCGCGCCGGGCACCGCGGCGAAGGGCGAGGTGGGCTTGAGCCAGGGCGTGTAGAGCCCGTTGTAGAAGGCGGCGGCGATGAGGCCGAGAATGCCCGCGGTGGGGCCGATGCCGAGCCACAGCACGGCGGCGCCGGCGACGAGCGCCAGCAGCGCGAAGGCGACGCCCTGGCTCAAGGACAGCCGGCCCGACGGCAGCGGCCGGCCCGCCGTACGCGCCATCCGCGCGTCCTGCCGCCGCTCCTGCACCTGATTCAGCGCGGAGGCGCCGGAGGAAAGCAGCATCACGCCCACGAGCACGGCGACCCCCGCCCGCCAGGGGAAGTCGGGGCCGAGCGGCGCCGCGAGCATGAAGCCCGCGCCCGCCGACACGAGGACGAGGAGCACGATGCCGAACTTGGACAGCTCCGCGTAGGCGCCGACGCGTCCGCTGCCGCCGGTGAGGAGGCGCGCGCCCACGCCGCTCCGCGCCGCCAGCCACACCAGCAAGCCCCACAGCGCATAGCCGCCGGCGGCGTGCGCGGCGCGCAGCGGCACGGGCAGGCGCAGCAGCACC
>DATEDO010000200.1:0-12266 GCA_035281625.1 Candidatus Methylomirabilota bacterium | reverse complement strand
CTCAGCGGCCGCGAGAACCTCCGCCGTGGCGGCCCCCGCCATGGGGCCGTCCGCCACCGCCACGCCCACCGCCGCCACGCCCACCGCCCCGCCGGTCGCCCGGCCGCCCGCCGCGCGCGGCCATGCGGGCGCGCTTCTCCTCCGCGTAGCGGCGCCGCTCCTCGCTGGTGGGCTTGATCTCGGGCAGGAAGAGATCGTCCGCAGCCCACTCCACGGGGATCTTCTGGCCGATGAACTTCTCGATGGGCTCGAGGTTGAGCGCCCCCGCCTCGTCCACCAGGGAGAGGGCCTTGCCCGCAGCGCCCGCGCGCGCGGTCCGGCCGATGCGGTGCACGTAGTCCTCCGAGTCCTGCGGCAGATCCCAGTTCACCACGTGGCTCACGCCCTCGATGTGGAGGCCGCGCGACGCGACGTCGGTGGCGACCAGGATCGGCAGCTCCCCCTCCTTGAAGTCGGAGAGGATCTTCAGGCGCTTCTTCTGATCGACGTCGCCGGTGAGGGCGCGCGCCACCCAGCCGTTGCGGCCCAGGCGGTCCTCCAGACGGCGCGCCTCCTCGCGGGTGTTGGCGAAGATGAGGATGCGGCTGCCGCCTTCGCGGCGCAGAAGCCCGAGGAGCAGGTTGAACTTCTCCTCGCGCCCCACGTGGTAGAGCATCTGCTCCGCGTTCTCCGCCGTCTTCTGCTGCGGGGTGATGGTGATCTGGGTGGGATTGTTCATGAACTCCCACGTCAGCTCCATGACCCGGAAGGACAGCGTGGCCGAGAAGAGGAAGGACTGCCGCCGCTCGGGCCTGGGCAGCCGCCGCAGGATGAAGCGGAGATCGGCGATGAAGCCCATGTCGAACATCCGGTCCGCCTCGTCGATGACGAGCACCTCGACCTTGGCGGGCGACCAGATGTGCTGCTTGAGATAGTCGATGAGCCGGCCCGGCGTGCCGACGAGCACGTCGCAGCCGTCCCGAAGGGCGTCGCGCTGCTTGTTGTAGTCGATGCCGCCGTAGACGGCGAGGATCCTGAGCCCGGTGTGGCTGCCCAGGAGGCGCGCGTCCGCCTCGATCTGCACCACCAGCTCGCGGGTGGGAGCGATGATGAGCACCCGCGGCGCGGTGGCCCCGCCGCGCGGCGGCGCAGGATGGCGGAGGCAGCGGGTGAACGCGGCGATGAGGAACGCCGCCGTCTTGCCCGTCCCCGTCTGCGACTGCCCCGCCACGTCCTTGTCCTTGAGGGCGAGCGGCAGCGCCGCCTCCTGGATGGCGGTGGCGGTCACGAAGCCCGCGTCGCGCACCCCGGCCAGCACCGGCTCGGGTAGGTCGAGGGAAGTGAACTCAAGCGGGCTCACGCGGGCTCCGAGGGCGGCGTCTCCACGGGGGGCGGGTCCGCGGCCGCCGGCACCGCCTTCTTGGAGCGCCGGCCGAAGATGCGCGCGGACAGGATACCGATCTCGTAGAGGATGATGAGTGGCCCCGCCATCAGGGACTGGTTCAGGATATCCGGCGTGGGCGTCAGGATGGCGGCGATGACGAAGTTCACCAGGATGGCGTACTTGCGGTTCTTGGCCAGGAACTGCGGGGTCACCAGCCCCATCTTCGAGGCCATGGTGAGGGCCAGCGGCAGCTCGAACACGAGGCCGAAGGCCAGGGTGAACTTGATGATGAAGTCCACGTGGCTCGACACCGAGATCATGGGCGTGATGCCCTGCTCCTTGCCGAAGTTCAGCAGGAACTGCAGCGCGAACGGCACCACCACGAGGAGGGCGAACGTCGCCCCGAGGATGAAGAGGAGCGAGCCGATGATGACGAATGGGCCGGCGAAGCGCCGCTCGTGCTTGTGCAGACCCGGCGCGATGAAGGCCCAGACCTGCCACAGGATGATGGGCATGGCCATGATGACGCCGGCCACCATCGAGATCTTCATGCTCGTCCAGAACGATTCGGTCGGGGTGAGGGCGACGAGGTTCACTCCCGCCGCGTCGAGCGGCCGCCGGAGGTAGAGAAGGATGCGGTCCGAGAACCGGAACGCGACGATGAGACCCACCACCGTGGGAATCAGGCTCCAGACGATGCGGTTCCGGAGCTCGCCCAGGTGCTCCAGGAACGACATCTTGCCTTCGTCGACGTCGGCCATCACCACTCGGAGATGAAGTGTCGGAGCTGGCCCACGCCGCGCCCGGCCTGGAAGCCCTCGCGAATGGCGCGGGTCACGTAGGCCTTGGCGTCCCGTATCGCCTCGGGCAGCGGGCGCCCGAGGGCGAGGCCGGCGGCGATGGCGGCGGAGAGCGTGCAGCCGGTGCCGTGCGTGTTGGGCGAATCCACCCGCGGCACCGCGAACTCCTGGAACGCGCGCCCGTCCCAGAGAAGGTCCACCGCGTCGCCCTTGAGATGGCCCCCCTTCACCAGCACGTGGCGCGGGCCGAGGGCGGCGATGCGCCGCGCCGCTTGCTCCATGCCCGCGCGATCGCCGACGGGCAGGCCGGCGAGCGCCTCCGCCTCGGGGAGGTTGGGCGTGACCACCAGGGCCAGCGGCAAGATGCGGGTGATCAGCGCCTGGCGCGCGTCGGGCCGCAGCAGCGGATCGCCCGACTTCGCCACCATCACCGGATCCACCACGAGGTTCGGCACGGGGTACTCCCGCAGCGTGTCCGCGATGGCCTCGATGATGGGCGCGGTGGAGAGCATTCCGCACTTGGCGGCGTCGGCGCCGATGTCCCCCAGCACGGAGCGGAGCTGCTGGGCCACGAAGGCCGGCGGGAGATTCTCCACGCCCTGCACGCCCACGGAGTTCTGCGCCGTCACCGCGGTGATGACGGACGTGCCGAAGACGCGGAAGGCGGAGAAGGTCTTGAGATCGGCCTGGATGCCCGCCCCCCCGCCGGAATCGGAGCCGGCGATGGTCAGGGCCCGGGGGATACGCATGGCGTTCTAGTATACGGGATGGGCGACCGGCGGGGTAATGCCGTTTCGGGACGCGGACTTAGGAGTCGGTGTCCTCGCCGGCGCCGGCTCCCTTCGTGCGCGGGATCACGATCGTGAATTCGCCACGCGCCGTGCCCTGGGCGAAGCGCGCCGCCAGCTCGGCCGCCGCGCCTTCCACGATCTCCTCGAACTGCTTGGTGAGCTCGCGCCCGATCACGACGCGCGCGTCGCCGAACACCTCCGCGATGGCGGCGAGGGTGGCGAGGATGCGGTGCGGCGACTCGTAGCACACGATCGTGGTCTCGAGCGCCCCCAGCGCGCGGAGCCGGTTGAGGCGGCGCCCGGGCTTCACGGGCAGGAAGCCCTCGAAGACGAAGCGGTCGGCGGGCACGCCCGCCGCCGAGAGCACCGTGACCACGGCCGAGGGGCCGGGGATGGGCACCACGGTGATGCCCTCCGCGCGCGCCTGCTGCACGAGAAGGAAGCCGGGATCGGAGATGCCCGGGGTGCCCGCGTCGGTCACCAGCGCCACCGACTTGCCTTCGCGGAGCGCGCGCAGGATGACTTCGCCCTTCACGCGCTTGTTGTGCTCGAAGTAGCTGGTGGTGGGGACCGCGATCCCGAAGTGGCTCAGGAGCGTGCGCGTGCGGCGCGTGTCCTCGCAGGCCACCAGCGCCACTTCCTTGAGCGTGCGGAGGGCGCGGAGCGTGACGTCCTCGAGATTGCCGATGGGCGTGGCGACGACGTAGAGCGTGCCGGGGGTCAATGCGTCAACTCCGGCGCGGTGCGGGCGAACTCCAGCACCAGCGCCACCAGCTTCTGAATGGCCTCGTAGGGCTCCCCCCGCAGCGCCTGGAGCGCCCGCTCCTCCTCGCCCACGACGAGGCGCAGCGCGACGGCGCGCCGGGGCCCCGGGGCGTTGGGGTCGAAACTCTGCACCGGCTGGTCCGCGATCACCGCCGGCGCCTCCAGGAGGCGCATCACGAGGGCCACGTACACCTCCGGCGCGATCTCGCCGGTGCGCTCCCAGGTCGGCCCGCCCCGCCCGACACGCGCGAGCGCTTCGACGGTGGCGGCGCCGTCGCGGCCGACCAGACGCACCACCAGCCGTTCCGCGGGCTCGTCGAAGTCGCGGCGGTCGGCCACGGCGATCACGCGGGAGCGGCGGCCGGCAGCGGCATTGAGGGCGGCCCGCGCCCGCTCGAGCCGCGGCGCGAGGGACTCGGCGGCGCCCGCGCCCTCCGGCGCGGCCAGGTACTGCCGCAAGCGTATCCACGCGGTGAGGGGCCAGCCCGCCTCGGACGCCGCGATGCCCCACTGCCGGAGCGCCTCCGCGGGCAGGGGCGCCTGCCCCTCCCGCGCCGCGGCCTCGAACGCGGCATGGGCCTGCTCGTAGCGGCGCGCCTCGAAGTGACGCCGCGCCGCCTCCAGCGACCACTGCTGCTCGCGGAGGCCCGCCTCCGGCGCCTCGGCGCTTGCCGCCGCCGCGAGCGGTCCGGCGACGAGCGCGAGAGCCAGGAGTGGGCCGGCGATCATCGGGCCCATTCTGGCATACTGGCGCGCGGAGCCGCCGATGCGCGTCACCGTCCACACACTTGCCGAGCGCCCCGAGCTGGCGCGCCACAACCGCCGCTTGCACTGGAGCGGCGCGTGGCCGCGCTTTCTCGAGGACGCCGAGCTCAATCCCCTCTTCGACGAGGTCGTGCGCGGGCGCGACTTCGCCGACTTCCAGCTCGGGCTCTGGGACGCGCGCGGCCGCGTGATCGCGGTGGGCGACACCGTGCCGTTCCGGTGGGACGGGAGCGCCGCCGATCTCCCGCATCGCATCTCGGAGGTCGTGGCCCGCGGCCTCGAGGACCGCCGGCGCGGCCGCGCGCCGAACGCGATGTCCGCCCTCGCCGCGGTCATCGATCCGCGCCTGAGGGGCAAAGGACTGAGCCGCCGTGTCGTCCAGGAGATGGCGCGCATCGCCGCGCGCCATGGCTTCCGCGCGCTCGTCGCCCCCGTGCGGCCCACCTGGAAGGGCCGTTACCCGCTGGTGCCCATGGCCCAGTACCTCCGCTGGCGGGCACCGGGCGGCGGCCCGTTCGATCCCTGGCTCCGGGTGCACTGGCGACTCGGCGCCCGCGTGCTCCGCATCGCCCGGCGGGCCATGGTGGTGGAGGCGCCCCTGGCCCAGTGGGAGGAGTGGACGGGGCTCAGCTTTCCCGAGAGCGGCCGCTACGTGATCCCCGGGGCGTTCAATCCGGTGACGATGGACCGGGCGCGCCGGCGCGGCGTCTACGTGGAGCCGAATGTCTGGATGTGCCACCCGATCACCGCCGCGCGCCGCCGCGCGCGCTGAGGCCACGACCATGACCACGGTGCGACTGATCGAGTACGCGGAGGCCGGCCCCGAGGTACGGGCGGTGTACGACGACATCATGGCCACCCGCAAGATCGACTGGGTCAACAACTTCTGGAAGGCCCTCGCCCACCATCCGCCCACCCTTCGACGCACCTGGGAGAGCGTGAAGCAGGTCATGCAGCCGGGCGCGCTCGACCTCCTCACCAAGGAGATGCTCTACCTGGCCGTGAGCGCCGCCCATTCCTGCTCGTACTGCATTCACTCGCACACCGCGAGCGCCCGCAAGGCGGGGATGACGGAGGCGATGCTCGGCGAGCTGATGGCGGTGGTGGGGATGGCGAGCGAGACCAACGCGCTCGCCGAGGCATATCAGATCCCGGTGGACGAGCGCTTCAGGGTGTGACCGACTACCTCGCGGCGGGGACGCCGGACTTCGACGCCCCCGACACGGTGTCCGCCTACGACGAGCTGCCGCTCTGGTCCGCGATGGCGGGCCTCTTCCTGCTCGAGCACCTTCCGCTACCGCGCGGCGCCACCGTGCTCGACGTGGGGTGCGGCACCGGGTTCCCCCTGCTCGAGCTGGCCCAGCGGCTGGGCGTTGGCGCCATCGTGCACGGCCTCGACCTCTGGGGCCCGGCCCTCGTCCGCGCCCGCTTCAAGCGAGAGGCCGTCGGAGTGGTGAACGTGACCCTGATCCGCGCCGACGGCGCCCGGATGCCCTTTCCCGACGCCCGCTTCGATCTGGCCGTCTCCAACCTCGGCATCAACAACTTCGCCGATCCGGACGCCGTGCTTCGAGAGTGCCGGCGGGTGCTCAAGCGCGGCGGGCGTCTGGCCCTCACGTCCAATGTCGAGGGCTTCATGGGCGAGCTCTACGACCTCTTCGCCCGCATCCTCGCCGAGCGCGGGGAGACGGAGGCGGAGACAGCGCTCCACTGGCACGTGGCCCATCGCGGCACCCTCACCAGCATCGCGGAGCGGCTGCGCCGGGCCGGCCTCCGGGTCACCCGCGCCGAGCAGCGCGAGCTTCCCATGCGCTTCGCCGACGGGAGCGCGCTCTTGCGCCACTACTTCATCCGGCTGGGCTTCCTCGAAGGCTGGCGCTCGGTGGTCAACACCGCCACGGAACGCGAGGTCTTCGACGCGCTGGAAGCCAGCCTCAACGAGCGGGCGGTGGAGCGGGGGGAGCTGACCTTGACGGTACCGCTGGTCTACGTGGAAGGCGAAGTGGGCGGGTGAAGCCGGACGACTAGGCCGACTGCTCCTTCTGCTCCTGGATGAGGATGGGGCGCTCGCGGGAGAGAATGACCTCGCGGGTGATGATGCACTCCTTGAGGCCGGGGATGGAGGGCAGCTCGTACATCACCTCGAGCATGACCTCCTCCAGCACCGCGCGCAGGCCGCGCGCGCCGGTGCCGCGCTTCATCGCCTCGCGGGCCACCGCCGCCACCGCGTCGTCGGTGAACTTGAGCCGCACGCGCTCGAGGTCGAAGTACTTCTGGTACTGCTTGATGACGGCGTTCTTCGGCTCCTTGAGGATGCGGATCAGGGCCACCTCATCGAGGTCGTGCAAGGTGGCCACCACGGGGAGGCGACCCACGAACTCGGGGATCATGCCGAACTTGAGGAGGTCCTCCGGCTGCACCATGGCGAGGAGATCGCCCACCCGGCGCTCCTCGCGGCTCTTCACCTCGGCGCCGAAGCCCATCCCGCTCTTCCCCACCCGGCTCTCCACGATCTTCTCGATGCCCACGAAGGCGCCCCCGCACACGAACAGCACGTTCGTGGTGTCGACCTGGATGAATTCCTGGTGGGGATGCTTGCGCCCGCCCTGAGGCGGCACGTTGGCCACCGTGCCCTCGAGGATCTTGAGGAGGGCCTGCTGCACGCCCTCGCCGGAGACGTCACGCGTGATGGAGGGGTTCTCCGACTTCCGCGCGATCTTGTCGATCTCGTCGATGTAGACGATGCCGCGCTGGGCGCGCTCCACGTCGTAGTCCGCGGCCTGGAGCAGGCGGAGGATGATGTTCTCCACGTCCTCGCCCACGTAGCCGGCCTCGGTCAGCGTGGTGGCGTCGGCGATGGTGAAGGGGACCTGCAGCATCTTGGCGAGCGTCTGGGCGAGGAGGGTCTTGCCGGAGCCGGTGGGACCGATGAGGAGGATGTTCGCCTTCTGTAGCTCCACGTCCCCGGCGTCGGCGCCCGCCTCGATGCGCTTGTAGTGGTTGTGGACGGCGACGGCGAGGATCTTCTTGGCCCGCTCCTGGCCGACCACGTACTGGTCCAGCACCTGCTTGATCTCGGCGGGCTTGGGGAGGCTCCGGATCTCCCGGCTCTTCTCCTCCTCCCACTCCTCCGCGATGATGTCGTTACAGAGCTCGATGCACTCGTCGCAGATGTAGACGGTGGGGCCGGCGATGAGCTTGCGGACGTCGTTCTGGCTCTTCCCGCAGAACGAGCACTTCAGCGATCCGCCGCCCTCGCGCTGGCGCGCTGCCATTCGACTACTTCTGGACCGTCACCGCCACCTCGCTCACCGGCCGGGGCGTCGGCTTGGAGGAGATGACCTCGTCGACGATGCGGTATTCCTTGGCCTGCTCCGCGGTCATGAAGAAGTCGCGGTCGGTATCGCGCTGGATCTTGTCCATCGACTGCCCGGTGTGGTGCACGAGGATCCGGTTGAGCTCCTCCCGCATCCGGAGGATCTCCTTGGCCTGGATGTCGATGTCGGTGGCCTGCCCCTGCACGCCACCGAGGGGCTGGTGGATCATGATGCGCGAATGCGGCAGCGCGAAGCGCTTGCCCCTGGCCCCCGCGGTGAGCAGGAGGGCGCCCATGGACGCCGCCTGCCCCATGCAGATGGTCGAGATGTCCGGCTTCACGTATTGCATGGTGTCGTAGATCGCCATGCCCGCCGTCACCGAGCCACCCGGCGAATTGATGTAGAGGTTGATGTCCTTGTCGGGATCATCCGCCTCGAGGAAGAGCATCTGCGCGATGACGAGATTCGCGATCTCGTCCTCGATGTACGTCGGGAGGAAGATGATGCGCTCCTTCAGGAGCCGCGAGAAGATGTCGAACGCCCGCTCCCCGCGGGGCGTCTGCTCGACCACCATCGGAACCAGGCCCATCGGACGCCTCCTTGCCATTGCCAGTAGTGTACCTCAGGCGGTGATCTGGGCCTTCTCGATCAGGAAGTCCATGGTGCGCGCTTCCCGCAGGGAGTACCGGAGGCTGTCGAGATCACCGCTCTGCTCCATCATCCGCTTGACCGCCGGGGCGGGCCGCTGGGAGGCCTGCGCAAATTTCTCCACCTCGGCGTCGATCTGCTCCTCCCCGGGGGCCAGCCCCTCCTTCTCGGCGATGGCCTCCAGGAGGAGGGCCCGCTTCACCGCCCGCTCCGCCCCGGGCTTCAAATCTTCGAGGAGCTTCTTGTAGTCCCAGGGCAGTCGGTCGGGGTCGACCCCTTGCCGCCGTAGCCGCTCTCGCGTGTGCTCGATCTGGTGACCGACCTGCCGGAGCACGAGGGCCTCCGGCACCTGAAAATCGTGAACGGCGAGGGCCGCCTCCACCACCGCATCCTCGAGGCCGGCGCGGTTCTCGCGGTCACGCCGCGCCTGGAGATCCTTGCGCAGCTCGGCCTTGAGGGCATCCAGGGTCTCGAACGACCCGAGCGTCTTGGCGAACTCGTCGTCGAGGGCGGGGAGGATCTTCTCCTTCACTTCCTTGACCGTCACGCTGGCCTCGCCCGATTTGCCCCGAAGCGCCTCGTTCCGGTGATCCTCGGCGAACTTCACGCGGGTGCTGCGGCTGCCCCCGGCGGCGAGCCCGATCACCGCCTCCTCGATCTCCGGGAGCACCTGGCCCTGGCCGAGGAGGAAGCTGTAGTCCTTCTCCTGGCGGGCATCCATGCCCTCGGGGGCGAGCGTGTAGTCCATGATGACGAGGTCGCCGAGGTCGGCGGGCCGGTCCACCGCGCGGAATTCGGCGTGCTGCTCGCGGAAGTGATTGATCGCCTCGTCCACTTCCTCGTCGGCGAGGGGCTTGGGCGCGTGCTTCACGGCCAGGCCGGTGTAGGCGCCGAGCGTGATGGCGGGCTTGATCTCCACCACCGCGGAAAAGGACAGCGGCGCGTTCTCCTCGAGGGTGACCTCCTGCAGATCCGGCTCCTCGACGGGCTTGAGCTTGGTCTCGTCCAGGGCCTGCCGGTAGACCTCGGGGATGAGGCTGCGCGCGACCTCCTGCTTCACGTCATCCGAGAAGTGGAGCTTGATCATGCTGGGCGGGACCTTGCCCTTGCGGAAGCCGGGCAGCCGCGCCTCGCGCTGTACCCGGTTGAAGGCCTTTTTCCAGGCCGCGGCCACCACCTCCGGCGCCTCTTCGACCTGGAGGCGGCGCTTGCACGCTCCCATCTCCTCGACGGCGACTTTCATCGTGGCTCCTGAATGGGGAATTCGCTCCCGACTTCGCGGACTTCCTGGCGGAGCGACGAACCCAAGAATAGCACAGGGGCCGAGGGGCCAATCAGCGGCGGCGCCGCGTCGAATACCCCCATCGGTCGTGTCCGCGCGACGCGGGAGCCACTGCCGGCGGGCGGCCCTCTCGTCGTCAACGCCGGGCGGCGAGCTCCAAGCGCTCGACGAGGCGCCGGATATCCGCGTTCGCAGGGTGGAGCTCCGCGAGGCGCCGCGCATGGGGCAGCGCGTCGCGGGCGCGGCCCTGCTCGAGGGCGTAGGCCACGTACGCCTCGAGGGCGGGCGCGTCGTAGGGCCGGCGCGCGAGCACACTCCCGAGCGCCGCGAGCGCGGGCCCCGGGCGTCCCGCGTCGTGAAGCGCGACCGCGTGGACATAGCCGTAGCGCGGGCTCTCGGGCGCCAGCCGTGCCGCCGCCTCCAGCTCCGGGAGCGCCTCGGCGAGCCGCTTCTGGCGCACCAGGAAGAGGCCCAGGGCGTGGCGGGCCACCCCGCTGCCGGGGTCTTCCCGGACGGCGGCGCGAAGCACCCGCTCCCCGTCGCCGTCACGGCCTCCCGCCCGGTAAAGGTCGGCGAGATTGACCGACGCCGGCGCGAAGCGCGGGTCGAGCGCGAGCGCCGCGCGGAGCGCCGCCTCGGCCAGGTCGGGCTCGCGCCGGGCGGAGTAGAGCAGCCCCAGGTTCAGGTGCGACTCCGGGCGATCCGCATTGAAGCGCTCCCCCGCGATGTACTCCGCGAGCCCGCGGTCCCGCGCCTCGCGCTGCGCCGGCGTCAGGCGCTCGGCGGGCGCGCCCGCGAGCGCCCGCGCGGCCTCCATGCGGACCGCGCGCACCGGATCCGCCAGCAGCGAGGCCAGAAGCTCGATGCGCTGTGAGGTGTCGGCGCCGGCCAGGGCCATCGCGGCGGCGTGGCGCACGAGCGGGTCGCCGTCCTTGACGCTGGCGCCCGCCACGGCCATGAGCTCGCGGCCATCCAGAAGGCCCAGGCGGATCAGCGCGCTCGCCCGGGCGATGGCCGGCTGCTCGCCGTCGCGCGCGACCGCGGCGAGCTGCGCCGCGGCGCCCGGAAGCCCGACGGCGGTCGCGCTGAAGGCCTCGGCGAAGCGCTGATATCCACGCGGCGCGCGGCCGTACCACCCCTGCACTTGCTTGGCCGCCCACTCGGCGGAGCGATCGGCGTGACACCGCGTGCAGGCATCGGGCACACCCAGCGTCACCGAGAGGTCCGGACGCGGCACGCGCAGGCCGTGATCGCGCCGGGCGTGTACCTCCATGTACGTGGTCGTCGGCATGTGGCAGCCGAGGCAGTCCGCGCCGCGTGAGCCGGCGGCATGGAAATGATGCGTGGCCACCTCGTATTTCTGGGCTGCGTGGCAGCCGGCGCAGACCTGAGCACCCGCGGCGCGCAGCTTCGCACGGTGCGGGTCGTGGCAGTCCGAGCACGTCACGCCGGCGTGAAACATCCGGCTTTGCCGGAAGGGCCCGTACTCGTAGACCTCGTCCCGGATCTGTCCGTCAGGGTGGTAGAGGCGATCCTCGAGGAGCGAGACCCGGTGCGTGTCGCCCAGCGGGCGGCCGTGCACGTAGTCGTCGGAGAACTGGCTCCGCCGGGCATGGCAGCGACCGCACATCTCCACCTCGCGGTCGCCCCGGCCGGGGGGCGTGCGCGCGGCATTGCCCGTCTGCCCGCTGATCGTCCACGTCACACCCCGGCGCTCGTCGAGCGCGATGGCGAGCCCCTTGGTGCCGTCGAGCCGCCGCCAGCCACTCTCCCGGCGCGCCCAGGCCACGTGATTCGAGCCGGGGCCGTGGCACGCCTCGCAGGACACGTTCACCTCGGCGTAGGTGGTGGCGAAGCGACCTGCCTGCGCGTCATAGCCCTTGCGCACCCCGGTGGAGTGGCACTCGGCGCACATGTGATTCCAGTTCTGGCTCCGCGCCGTCCAGTGGAGCTCGTCCCGGAACGTCACCTTCTCCTCCGGGTAAAGATGAAACCACCGCTGGCCGCCCCGATCCTTGGGCCGGCTGTCCCAGGCGATGCTCAGCGCCTGCTTGCGCCCGTCGGGGAAGTCGATCAGGTATTGCTGGAGCGGCGCCACGCCGAAGGCGTAGGAGACGACGTAGTCCCGGAGCTGCCCGTCGGGACCGTCGGTGCGCACGACGTGTTTGCCGTCGCGACGGGAGAAGGTGGACGTCACCCCGTTGTAGGTGAAGCGGGCGTCGTTGAAGTCGCCCAGCACGGTGGCCTCGGTGGCCGGCTGCATGGCGAGGTCGTGATGCGACCCGCGCCAGGCGCGCTCGGCTTCCTGATGGCACGCGCCGCAGGCTCGACCGCCCACGAGCCGAGGGGTCGGCACGGGCGCGGCCGCCCCCGGCAGCCACGCGGGTCCCGGGCGCCCGGCATGCCACCACCATCCCCCCGCCGCCAGGCCGAGGAGCACCACGACTGCCGCGATCGCCGGCGCGGCGCGTCCCCGCAGGGCCGTCACTTCCGCTCGAACGGGAAGATGCGCCTCCAGTCCTTCTGCATGCTGAT
>DATEDO010000199.1:0-8986 GCA_035281625.1 Candidatus Methylomirabilota bacterium | reverse complement strand
CGGGCATCCGATCCGCGGCGCGGGCCGCGCGCGCGCCGCCCGGGCGCCGCCACAGCCACACCACCACGCCGAGGGCCACGGCGGCCGCGACGGGAAACGCCAGCGCGGGTGGTCGCCATTGCCGGAGCGCCTGCCCGTCCAAGCGCCACGTGCTCGCCTGGCGGCGAATCGTGGTGGCGACCTCCACCTGGTCGCGCAGGCTCCAGTTGATGACATAGCGGTACCAGCGCAGACGCAGGGCATCGAGATAGAGAATCGCCCCGGTCGCCGCCACCTCCGCCTCGGCCCGCGGCGAGGGATCGAAGGTCACCCAGCCCGCCCCCGGCAGATAGGCCTCCACCCATGCGTGGGCATCCCGCATACGGACGGTGAAGTACTGGCCATAGGGATTCCACTCCCCTCGCTGGAACCCGCCCACCACTCTCGCCGGGATGCCCTGGGCGCGTAGCATCACCGCGAGCGCGGCCGCGAAGTACTCGCAGTTGCCCGAGCGGCGCACGAAGAGGAACTCCTCCAGCGGCGGCAGCGAGGACTTCCGCTCCAGCGCGAGCGAGTAGCGATACTCGCGCGAGAGATGGTCGGTGAGGCGGCGGGCCACTTCGAGCGCGTTACGGCTCCCCGCCGCCACCTCACGGGCGAGCGCGGGAATGCGGGGCGCCAGCGGGGGGAGCTGAAGGTAGCGGGCCACCGCCGGATCGTCGGGCGACAGCCGGCCTTCCCAGCGGAGACCGCCGGGGGGCGGCGGAGTCTCGAGCTCGGATTCGACTCTGTAGTGTAGCCGCGCGGAGGCTGAAGGCACGGTGATCGCGCCCATGTCGTCGAGGGTGATCTCGGGCGCGCGCGCCTCCAGGCGCAGGGCGCGGGGCGCCACGAAGATCACCTCGGTGCCGATGGGCTCGAGGAAGACTTCCTGGGTGAGCAGGGGCCCGCGGCCGCGGAACGCGCCGACGCGAAAATCGCTGGCGAGCGAGCGCCGCAGCGTAGTCCGCTGGGCCGGGCTCACGCTCCAGGCCTTGCCGTCGAACTCGTCGAAGGCGATCCCGCGCCAGCGTAGCGTCCGCAGCGATTCGGGCGGCACCTCGCCCACCACGTGCACGCGCATGGCGACGCTCGAGTCCGCCTGGATCTGTCCGTAGGCGCCAAGCTCCACGCGATCGGAGAAGCCAGTGACGAGCGACCCGATCTTGCCGCGGAAGGGCAAGGCGGCGAGGCCCACCCGCGGGATCACGAAGAAGAGCGCGGTGGTGATGAAGAAGGTGGCGATGGAGGCGCCGGCGGCGAGCCCCAGGAGCATGCGCGGACTGGCCCACTGGGGCGAGCCCGCCACGGAGCGATCGGGACCCGGCTCGGACTCCATCAGGATGTGCTGGAGGAGGAGCAGCCACGTCGACAGCAGGAGGAACGCGATGAAGACGAAGAGGAAGCCCACGCCGAAGGCGGCCGAGGACGCCGCGACCAGCATGAAAAAGGCCAGGAACGCCACGGTGCGGGCGTCCTTCACCGAGTCCGCGGTGAACAGGCGCGCGAGCACGAGGAAGAGCAGCATGTGGACGAGCCCGTCCAGCATGGTCTCGGCGATGTAGACGAGGTCGACCGCCGAGGCGACCGCGGCCACGCCCACCAGCACGGCGCCCAGCGCCCGGGTGCGGATGCGCGCGCGGATGGCGGCCTGCCACCAGCTCAGCACCAGCGCCGCGCCCACCACCGCGAGACCGGCCGGGCCGAGGAGGCCGGCGAGCACCAGCCCGACGAGGCCGTCCGCGACCAGGAGGTACGCGGCGATCCGGACCGCGAGCGCGGGCGACATGGGGCCGCTAGCGGGCGATCTCTCCGACCACCCGGACCCGGGTGCGGAGGGAATTGCCCGGCAAGTAGGACAGCGGGAGGTCTTCGACCTCCACCACGTTGATGGTGGCGCGGTCGGCGCCGGCCGCCACCGCCTTGTCCTCGGCGGCGCGGCGGGCCCGCGTGATCGCCTCGTCTCGCGAGAGATCCTGAAAGATCTGGTCCACCTCGCCGCTCACCTGCGCGATGGCCGCCCCCACCGCGTTGGCCACGGCCTGATGCGGCACGTTCAGGACCTCGGACACCCCGGCCAGGCGGGCCGGCACCAGGAACGACCCGCCGCCCACCGCGATCAGCGGCACGTCGCCGGCCTCGGTCTTCATGCGATCCACGCCTTCCTCGATCATCCCGTGGATGCGCGCCAGCGCCTCCTGGACCAGCGCCCCGGGCAGGCCGGCCACCCGGGCGCGGTCGCCCAGGTCGATGAGCCCGGCGGCCACCGCCACGTCGGAAACCGTGAGCACGTCGCCGCCGAAGACCAGGGCCTGCTCGGTGAGACGATAGCCCACGCTGGTCGGCCCGATGGCGAGCGCCGGCGTCCGAGCCACGCGGGTCCCGCCGCCCAGCCCCAGCGAGAGCAGGTCGGGCATACGAAACAGTGTACGCACCCCGCCGATCTCCACCACGCTGTTGGCCTCGCGCGGAAAGCCGTGGCGCAGGTTGCCGATATCGGTGGTGGTGCCGCCCACGTCGATGACGAGCGCGTCGTCGCGCGTGGAGAGGAAACCCGCGCCCCGCATCGAGTTGGTCGGCCCCGAGGCGAAGGAGTACACGGGATAGGCCTCGGCCACCTCGGCCAGCATCACGGTGCCGTCGTTCTGGGTGAGGTAGAGCGGCGCGGCGATGCCGCTGCCGCGCAGGGCCTCGGTGAACGCCCGCGTGGTCTTGCGGGCGAGATCGATGAGGCAGGCATTGAGCAGGGCGGCGTTCTCGCGCTCGAGCAGCCCGATGCGGCCCAGGCGGTGGGACAGCGTCACCGCGACCCCGGGACACTCCTCCTGGAGGATGGCGCCCGCCTCCTCCTCGCCCGCCGCATTGAGAGGCGAGAACACCGCGGCCACCGCCACGGAGGTGATCCCCGCTCGGCGGATGCGTCGGGCCGCCGCGCGCATGCCGCGCCCGTCGAAGGGCACGAGCGGCCGGCCGTCGAACTCGTGCCCGCCCTCCAGCATGACGACCTCACCGCGGACCACCGCGGCCAGGTCCTCCGGCCAGTCCACGAAGGGCGGGAGCGAGGCGCCGGAGGGGAGCCCGATCCGCACCGCGGCTACCCGGCCCAGGCCGCGCCGCTGCACCACCGCGTTGGTGAAGTGGGTGGTGCCGATCATCACCGCCTGCGCGATGCGGGCGGCGGGCGCCCGCTCCACGAGGCCGGCGAGCGCCCGCGTGATGCCGGTGGTGACGTCCTCGGTGGTGGGCGTCTTCACCGCCGCCACCACCGCGTCGTCCTCGAGCAGCACCGCGTCGGTGTTGGTCCCGCCCACGTCGATGCCGATGCGGCGCCTCATGCGAACACCGAGCGGAAATCGAGGTCGTAGCCGAACGCGCGCGGGCCCACGTGCTCGATCCCCTTCGGCGTGAGCAGGATGGGCGGCGCGGGCAGGGCGATCACCGTCACCCGCTGGCCGTAGCGCAGGGTCTCGGTACCGATGGCGTCGCCCGCCACCGTGTCGAGCACGCAGATGAGGTCCGGCGTCATGACGCGGGGCACGCCGTCCAGCCAGCCCACCGCGAACTCGTTCTGGAAGGCGAGCCGGAACGACTGGCCGCGGTAGTCGTCGAGCCCTTCGATCTCGGCGGTGCCGCGGAGGAAGCCCTCGGTGGTGCGGCGGGCGATGTCCCGGATCTTGCCCACGAAGAGCCTGATCCCGTCCGCCACCGCCAGCACCGCGTCGATGGGGTCGCGGTGCGCGCGGCGCGCCGCCTGCACCGCCCGGCCGATGCCGATGGCCTTGGTGGTGGAGCCGAGGATGGCGCACTCCTTGATCTCCTTGCCGGTGCGCGGCGCCTTGCATGTCGAGGCGATGGAGCCCACCTCCACGCAGGCCTTGCGGCTGATGCGCTCCATCCACTTCCACGACGCCGCGCGCGCGACCACGACGGCGTTGTCCCGCACATCGGCCAGCGTCAAGGGGTACATGCGCAGATCGTGGATGGCGAAGCTCGTCATCTGCGCCTCGGGGAAGGCGCGTCCCATGCAGTCGCCGTCGATCACCGGGAGGTCGAGCACCGCCGCGCCCATGAAGGGCTGGATGGAGTTGCCGCCGCCGATCTCCAGCGACATGAGGGCGCGGAACTTCTTGCCGAGGTACTCCTCCATCATGGTGACGGCCAGCGCCATGGTCTTCGGGTCGGTGAGGCGCTCCTGGCCCACCAGCGGCGCGCCCATGTTGGAGACCACCGCCACCATGTCGTCGTCGTCCAGCTCGGCGGCGTCCATCAAGCGACACATCACGCCCTGCCGGTACAGCTGCCGCATGTTCAACAGCGCAAGGTACGGGCTGCCCCCGCCCCCGGTGCCCAGGATCCAGGCGCCGATGGCGAGGCTCTCGATGTCCTCCAGCGGGACCGACTTCATGGGTGCGCTCGCATCAGAACCCCGTGAACTCCTCGAGCCCCATGAACCGCGCGATGCCCACCACCAGCACCAGCGCCACCCCGATGGCGAAGGCCGACACCGCGGCCGCGGTCGGGTCGAAAGAGTACTTGAGATAGGCGAACAGCTCGATGGGCAGCGGCGTCAGCTTCGCGCTGGTCAGGAACAGCGACAGCGTGAAGTTGTCGAACGAGATGGCGAAGGCGAAGATCGCTCCGGCGACCACTCCCGGCTTGATCACCCCCAGAGTCACCTCGAAGAAGGCGCGCACCGGGTGGGCGCCCAGGCTCTGCGCCGCTTCTTCCAGGGCGAGGTCGAAGTGGGTCAGGGTAGCGGTCACGGTGCGGATCACGTACGGCGTGGTCACCACGATGTGCCCGATCAGGAGGGCGGCGTAGGACGCCTGCATCTTGAACAGCGTGTAGAACTGGAGCAGCGCCACGCCGGTGAGGATCTGGGGCAGGAGCAGCGGCGAGGTCACGAACGCGTTCAGGAGGTCGCGCCCGGGAAAGCGCCCCCTCACCAGGACGATGGCCGCCGCCGTCCCGATCACCGTGGAGGCGAGGGCGGTCCAGAGCGCCAGCTCGGTGGACAGCCACAGCGCCTGCATGAATTCCCGCCGCTGGAAGAAGTTCGCGAACCATCGCAGCGAGAACCCCTGAGGGGGGAACGTGAAGTAGTTGCCGGCGTTGAAGGCGGCCAGCACCACCACCACCATCGGCAGCAGGAGGAACGCGTACACCAGCCCGACCGTCGCCCGCAGGATCACACGATCCCCCGCAGCGCCCGCTCCGTCACCTTGATGTACAGGCCGATGAGCGCCACCGAGATCACCAGGAGCACGAAGGCGTTGGCGGCGCCGAACGGCCAGTCGAACACCGAGAGCACTTGCTCGTAGACCACCATCGGCAGCACGTGCACCTTGAAGCCGCCCACCAGGATCGGCACCACGAACGAGCTGATGGCCAGTGAGAACACCAGGAGCGAGCCGGCCAGGATGCCGGGCAGCGACAGGGGCAGCGTGATCTCGAAGAAGGCGCGCCGGGGCGACGCGCCCAGGGTCTGGGAGGCCTCCAGGAGCTGGGGCTCGATGCGCTTGAGCACCCCCGTGAGCGAGAGGACCATGAACGGCAGGAACACGTGCACCAGCGCGAGGGTGACGCCGAACTTGTTGTACATGAGCGGCAGGGGCTTCGCGATCCAGCCGTGACGGGTCAGCGTCTCGTTGATGAGCCCACGATCGGCGAGCAGAATCATCCAGCCGTAGCACCGGATGACGATTCCGACGAGCAGCGGCGAGAGGATGAACACGATCAGGAGCGGCTTCCATCGCGAGCGGGTCACCGCGAGGTGGTACGCGAGCGGGTACCCCAGGAGCAGGCACACCACGGTGGTGAGCACGCCCAGCCACAGGGTGTCCGCGAGCACGCTCAGGTAGTACGAGTCGGTGAAGAAGCGGAGGTACTGCTCCGGGGTGAGCGCCCAGTCGATGCGGCCGAAGGAGTTGCGCGAGAGGCTGATCAGCAGCATCAGGACGAGCGGGATCACGAAGAAGAGGACGAGCAGCAGCACGTACGGCCCCAGCAGCAGGACGCGCGCGCCGCGGCTCACGGTCAGCGGCCGAGCAGCTCCGCGGCCACCCGGGCCACGAGCAGGTTCGCGACCAGGGTGGGCGCGCCGGTGAGCGCAGCGATCTCGTCGCGCGTCTTGCGCCGGAAGCCGATGCAGTCCATGACCACGAGACCGGCCTCCCCCGCCCGGAGCGCCTCGGCGGCCCGCCGCACCTTGGCCGGGTCGTTCTCCTCGTAGGGCGAGAGCGGGGCGACGAGGGCGTCGAAGCCCGAGGCCCGCCACCGCGCGATGGTCTGGGGCACGTGGCGCTCCGACGGGGTCAGCACCCCCAGGCGTCCCGGGAACACCATCGCGCGGAGCAGGCCCAGCAGGAGCTGCTGCGGCTCGAGAAAGGGCCGCCGCGCGCGGAGCGTGGGGAATTCCCCCGTGCAGAGCAGCACGTTGAGGGCCACCCCGCGCGCTTCCAGCGCCGCGATGCGGGCCTCGATCAGCGGGATCATCTTCGCCTTGCCCACGAACACCGACGAGCCGTCGGCCAGCCGCGTCACGAGGATCTCGTCGTCCCCCTCGGGCGCGAGCGGCGCGATCTGCTCCCGCGCGAGGCCGTCCAGGGCGCCGGCCTCCACGATCTCCACGTCGCCACCGAGAATGGCCGCCATGTCCGGCACCACGTCGCGGCGCGGCGCCTGGCCCACCGTGATGAGTCCCACCTTGGTCGTCATCGTCATCGCGACTCCTCCTGGAGAATGCGGGCGTCGGCCGCCGTCCAGCCCGCGCGGACCTTGCTTCCGGCGGTGAAGCGCACCTCGCCCAGCTCGACCGCCTGCAGCTCGAGCCCGGACTCCGACTGCAGCACGTACCGGACGGTCTCGCCCTGATAGACCACGTGCGCCACGGTCATGGTCAGCACGGTGTCGAGGGGATCGGCGGGATCGAGCCGCACCCGCTCGGGCCGGAGCGCCACCGCCACCGCCGCCCCCGCCGGGGCCGCGCCCGCCGCCGCCACCGTCGCTCCACTGCAGGCCACCACGTTCGCCCCGGCCACTCGCCCCGATAGAAGATTGATGTTGCCGATGAAGGAGGCCACGAAGGCGGTGGCCGGGCCCTCGTACAAGCCCCGTGGGGCCGCCACCTGCTCGACCCGCCCGCGGTGCATCACCGCGATGCGATCGGACATGGTGAGCGCCTCTTCCTGATCGTGGGTCACGTAGATGGTGGTGATCCCCACCTCGCGCTGCAGGCGCTTGAGCTCGATCTTCATGTGGTCACGGAGCTTCTTGTCCAGCGCGCCCAGCGGCTCGTCCAGCAGGAGCACCGCCGGCCGCGTCACCAGCGCGCGCGCTAGCGCCACCCGCTGCTGCTCGCCGCCGGAGAGCTGCGAGGGATAGCGGCCGCCGTAGGCGGGGAGCTGTACGAGGGCGAGGGCCTCGCGCACCCGCCGGGCGATGTCGGCCTTGGGCACGCGCTGCATGCGCAGGCCGAAGGCCACGTTCTGCGCGACGGTGCGGTGAGGAAACAACGCGTAGTGCTGGAACACCATGCCCACGTGCCGGCGGTGCGGCGGCACGCCGGTGACGTCGGCCCCGTTGATGGCCACGCGGCCGGCGTCCGGCCTGACGAACCCGGCCACCGAGCGCAGCGTGGTCGTCTTCCCGCAGCCGGACGGCCCCAGCAGCGTGAAGAACTCACCCGGGACGATACTGAGCGACACCCCGTCGAGCGCCACGGTGGCGCCGTAGCGCTTGACGAGGCCGGTGAGGGCGACGGTGCCGGTGGCGCCGGGCGCCTCGGTCAACGCATCTCCCGGTTCCACTTCTCCGTCCACTGGGGACGCTGCTTGGCCACGTGGCCCCAGTCGAACAGCACGAGCTTGTCCACCTCGGCCGGGCCACTCACGAGCTTCTTCGCCACGTCCGGCGGCACCCTCACCGTCCGGTTGGTCGGGCTCCAGAACAGCTCGGTGGCGAAGGCCAGCTGCACCTCCGGCGAGATGTAGGCGTCGATGAACTTCCAGGCGAGCTCCTTGTTCTTCGAGCCCCGCGTCACCTGGACGATCTGATCCAGGATCGGCTGTCCCTCGACGGGCGCCACCCAGTCCACCGGAATGCCCCGCTTCTGGAGATCGTACGTCGAGGCGTCGTGGAGCACCGCCATGACGACTTCCTTCTGCTCCAGCTGCTTCTCGACGGTGCCGGTGAAGTCCACCAGCTTCGGCTGGGCCCTCTTGATCGCGGCGACGCCGGCATCCACGTCGAAGTAGTCCTTGCCGTAGAGCTTGCTGGTCATGAACAGGAAGTTGATGCCCAGGGTGTTGCCGATCACGTAGGTGGCGCGCCGCCCCGCATAGGCGTCATCCCAGAAATCCTTGAACGAGGTGGGCCGCTTCAGGCCCATGTCCGTCCGGTAGGCGAGGCCGATGCGCCCCCAGAACATGGCCAGGCTGGTCTCGCCGATCAGGGCCTTCGGGTAGAGGTTCTTGATGTTCGGGGCCAGCGCCTCGTTTCGCTTCTCGAAGAATCCGCGCTCGCGGGGAATCGGGAAAGCCGGCTCGTTGCCGAACACCACGTCATAGGGCGGGTTGTCGGGGCCGGCGGCCAGCAGCTTGGCGACCCACTCGGTGGTGATGCCGGTGACGACCTCCACCTTCACGTTGTGCTTCTTCTCGAAGGGCTCGACGAGCGCCTTCTTCATCACCTCGGACCAGCGGCCGCCGTAGCCGGTGACCACCAGCGTGGTCTGAGCCTGGGCCATGGGAGCGAGGGTCGTGACGAGGAGCGCGGCCAGGACGAGGACACGTGTCATATGGGCCTCCGGGGCGGATTTGGCCCCGCTTGTCTCACGAACGCCCCGGCTTCGCAAGCCCGCGGCCCTAGCCGAGGCCCACACGGATCTCTCGCACGCCGGGAGGCCGCGGGCCCACCGCGGCCCCGGCCGCCGCCGGCCCCGCGCCGCGAACGTCCCCCGGCGCCCACA
>DATEDO010000198.1:0-6324 GCA_035281625.1 Candidatus Methylomirabilota bacterium | reverse complement strand
CGTGGCGGCGAGAGGCAAAAAACTCATTTTTTCCTTGCAATGAACTTTTGCTGGCCCTACATTGAAAAAAAATTCGAGCCGAAATTGTTCGGCGAGAGCGAAGTGAACGGTGACGCGAAGGGAGGAGAGATCGAGTGCACGCACTGGGGCGACACCTGCTGCTCGAGTTGTTCGACTGCGACGCCGAGGCGATCAACAGCCTCGAGACCGTGAAGACGTCGATGGTGGAGGCCGCCAAGCGCGCGCAGGCCACCATCGTGGATGTCGTCTTCCACGAGTTCAATCCCTTCGGGATCAGCGGCGTCGTGGTCATCGCCGAGTCGCATCTGGCCATCCACACCTGGCCGGAGTATCGCTACGCTGCCGTGGACGTGTTCTCCTGCGGTGACGTGCTGCAGCCCCAGGTGGCTGCGGACTACCTCGTGGAGCAGCTGGGCGCCTCGCGGGCGTCGGTGGTCGAGCTCCAGCGCGGCATCTTCATGACCCAGGGAGGGCCGCTGCCGCACAAGCCAGTCGCCGTCACCGGATGACGTTTTCGCCGCAGTACAAGTGGTTCTTCGAGACCACGACGGCGGTCGAGGGCCACCTACACGCCATCGCCCGCACCATCACCGCCCGCCAGACGAAGTTCCAGTTCATGGAGATCCTGGAGACCCTGTCGTACGGCAAGGTGCTGGTCCTCGACGGCCGAATCCAGTCGAGCCAGGCCGACGACTTCATGTACCACGAGCTGCTGGTGCATCCCGGGCTGCTCGCCCACCCGCACCCCACGCGCGCGATGGTGATCGGCGGGGGTGAGGGCGCGACGGTCAGAGAGATCCTGCGGCACCGCTCGATCACCGACTGCCTCATGGTCGACATCGACGCCGAGGTGGTCGAGGAGTGCAAGAAGCATCTGCCCGAGATGCATCAGGGCGCCTTCGAGGATCCGCGCACGCGGGTCCTCAACGAGGACGCCCGCGCCTATCTCGAGAAGACCTCCGAGCGCTTCGACCTCATCGTGGTCGACCTCGTGGAGCCCCTGGAGGAAGGGCCGGCCTGCCTGCTCTTCACCAAGGAGTTCTACAGCCTGATCCGCGACCGGCTCACGGACCAGGGCGTCATGACCATGCAGGCCGGCATGACCAAGATCAACGAGCTGTTCTTCTACGGGGCGGTGAACCGCACGCTTCGGGAAGTGTTCCCGGTGGTGGCGCCCTATCAGGGCTTCGTCTCCTGCTTCGGGACCCCGTGGGGGTTCACGCTGGCCTCCAAGGGCGCCGATCCGCGGACGCTGTCGGCCGCGGAGGTCGACCAGCTGATCGCGGCGCGCCTCGACCCCGACGAGCTGGGCTACTGGAACGGCGCCGCGCACCTCCACTCGTTCAACCTGCCCAAGTTCCTCAGCCAGGCGGTCGAGCGCAACGATCGGGTCATCACCGACGCCAACCCGCTGATCGTCAGCTGAGCCCTCGGCCGAGCCGCACACGCTGATCCTGGCGTCCGCCTCACCCCGTCGCGCCGAGCTTCTCGCTCGCCTCGGCATCCCGTTCACCGTGCGGCCGAGCCGCATTCCCGAGCCCGTGCGGCCCGGGCCGCCGGCGGAGGCCGTGGTGGCGCTGGCGCTGGCCAAGGCCCGCGCCGTGGCCGCGACGGCGCCTCGCGGGGCGCTCGTCCTGGGCGCGGACACCGAGGTGGTGCTGGACGGGCGCGTGTTCGGCAAGCCGGCCGACCGCGCCGAGGCCGTCGGCATGCTGCGCGCCCTCGGCGGCCGGGTCCACGCGGTCATCACCGGGGTGGCCCTGGTCGAAGCCGGCGGCCCGCGCGAGGAGACGCTCGCGGTGACGAGCCGCGTCCGGATGCGGGCCTACCAACCCGCCGAGATCGAGGCCTACGTGGCCACCGGGGAGCCCTTCGACAAGGCCGGCGGCTACGCCGTGCAAGGGGACGGCAGCCGGCTGGTCGCCGAGGTGATCGGGTGCTTCACCAATGTCGTGGGGCTGCCCGTGGAGGCGACGGGGCGCCTCCTGGCGCGCTGGGGTCAGCGGCCGAGCGAGCCCTGAGCCCGGCGTAGCGGCTCGAGGAACAGCAGCTGCTCGAGCGGCTTGAGCTTGAGGACGGCCGGTAGCCGGGCCCGTCCCTGGACGATCTCCAGGCCTCCTTCCAGCGCGCTCTCGGTCACGAGCCCTCCCGCGAGGAAGGCTTCCCGGGCCCCCTCGAGCCGCAGGGCGAATTCCTCCGCCTCGCCCTCGGCGCCCCGGCCCAGCAGGGCCGCCAGCTCGCCCGCCGGCGCCGTCTGGACGCGCCGGAGCCCCCGCAGGAGCGCGCGGGCGAGGGGCTGGAGCTCGGCCACCCCGAGCGGGCTTCCGGGCGCCAGGAACACCGCCGCGTGCACGCTCTCACCACCCAGCCAGCGCCCCGCCTCTGCCGCCTTGCGCAGATCGGCCAGCGCCACCACCTGGCCGTCCCGCGCGAGCCGCGTGAGCCAGGGATCGCCGATGACGGCAGCCGGCACCTCGCCGGCGGCCAGGGCCGCGGCGAGCCGCCGCTCGCCGTAGCTCGCGGTGGTCACCCGCTCGGGCCGTACGTCCACCCGGGCGAGCAGCGCCGACAGCGCCTCGGCCTCCGGCGTACCGGGCGCGGTGATGCCCACCGTCTTGCCCTCGAGATCGGCCGGCTGACGCACCTCGGACTGCCGGGCCACGGGCACGACCAGCGCGACCGGCGGCGCCGCGGTGAGGCCGAACACGAGACGGGGCGGCGCGCCCCGCGCATGCCCCAGACGCAGGGACGCGTCCAGCGGGGCGGCGGCCAGGTCCACGCGGCCGGCGCCGAGCGCCTCCGCGGCATCCGCCCCGCTACGGAAGCTTCGGATGGTGACGGCCAGCCTCTCCTCGGCGAAGTAGCCCGCGGCCTCGGCCACTCGAACGGGCAAGTATTCCGGCGCGCTCACAGGCCCGGCGACCCCGATGGTGAGGGTGGTCTGGAGGGCGAGGGCGATCCCGAGCATGGCGGCGTCTAGGCCGCGGCGACGTCGAGGATGAGCTTGGCCAGCCGCTCGTCGGCGTCCGGCACGGCCAGGCTGCGCGCCTGCTCACCCATGTGGCGAAGCGCGGGGGGATCGGCGAGTAGGCGCGAGACGGTGTCCAGCAGTCCCTGAGGTGTGAGCGCGACCTGGGGGAGCAGCACGGCCCCGCCCGCCGCCTCCACCAGGCGGGCGTTGGCCGTCTGCTCGTCGCCACTGGTCCCCGGCAGCGGGATGTAGAGCGCGGCCCGTCCGAGATGACAGCACTCGTTCACCGTCCCCGCCCCGCTCCGGCCGATCACCAGGTCCGCCGCGGCGAAGATGTCGCGGAGCTCGGCGCCCACGTACGGCCGGAGCGCGTAGCGCCGGCGGAGGGGCTCGGGCAGCCGCGCGGCCTCTCCCTCCAGCCAGGCGCGGTCACCCGTGGCGGGCTGATCCCCGCACTGGTGGATGATCTGGACGCGCTCCAGGAGGGCCGCCAGGACGGCCCCCACGGTGCGATTGATGCGATGGGAGCCCTGGGAGCCGCCCGTGACGTAGACGATGGGCTGGGCGGCGTCCAGGCCGAAGTGGCGGGCGCCCGCCTCCCGTGAGCCGCCCCGCAGCTCCGGGCGCAGTGGGTTGCCCGTGAGCACGACCCGCTCGGCCCGGAACTCGCCGCCCGTCATGGGGAAGGTGAGCGCGATGCGCCGGGCAAAGCGGCCGGCCACGCGATTGGCCAGCCCGGGCACCGCCGTCTGCTCGTGCACCACCACGGGAACCCGGAGGGCCCGGGCGGCCACCGCGGGGGGCAATGCCACGAAGCCTCCGGTGGCGAAGACCAGGCGTGGGGCGAGGCGGCGGAGCAGGCGCCAGGACTGCACGAACCCCGCGGGCACCCGCATCCCGATGTCGGGAACGTTCTGCCAGTCCCAGTAGCGGCGCAGCTTGCCCGTGGAGATGGCGTGAAAGGTCAGCCCCGCCTCGGGCGCCCGGCGCGCCTCGACGCCGCGGCGGCTGCCGATCCAGTGGATGTCGACGTCGGCGCGCCGCCGCAACGCTGCCGCCACCGCGAGGCCCGCGCTCGTGTGCCCGCCCGTGCCGCCCCCCGCGATGACGATTCGCATGTTGCGTTGGGAGCGCACGCCGGATCGGGCGCCGCGCTCAGCGCCGCTCGAGGGCCAGCTCGATCAGGCGCGCGATCAGCCCGGGATAGGGAAGCCCGCTCGCTTCCCAGAGCCGGGGGTAGGCGCTGGTGGCGGTGAAGCCGGGAATGGTGTTGATCTCGTTGACGAGCACCCGCTCGTCACCCTCGATGAAGAAGTCCACCCGCGCCATGCCCGCGCAGTCGATGGCCTTGAAGGCCTGGACGGCGAGCGCGCGGACGCGGGCGGTGGTCTCGGGGGACAGCGGCGCGGGGATCTGGAAGGTGGTCTGGCCCTCGGCGTACTTCGTCTCGTAGTCGTACCACTCGCCCGCGTAGCGGACCTCGCCGGGCAGGGAGGCCTCGGGCTCGTCGTTGCCCAGCACCGCCACCTCGACCTCCCGCCCCACCACCGCACGCTCCACCACGAGGCGCCGGTCGTACCGGGCCGCCAGCGCGAGGGCCGCGCCGAGATCCTCGGGGGCCTTCGCCTTGCTGATGCCCACGCTCGAGCCGAGATTGGCCGGCTTCACGAAGCAGGGGAAGCCGATGCGGCGGGCGATCTCGGCCTCCACGGCGTCGGGCCGCCGCTCCCAGTCGTGCCGCGTCACCGCGAGGTACTCGACCATGGGAAGGCCGTGGGCCCGGAACATGTCCTTCATGGCCACCTTGTCCATGCCCACCGCCGAGCCGAGCACCCCGGCGCCCACGTAGGGGATCTCGGCGAGCTCGAGGAGACCCTGGATGGTTCCGTCCTCGCCGCGGGGCCCATGGAGCATGACCATCACCACGTCGAGGTCCTGGCGGAGGCCCGGCGGCAGGCCCTCGGAGGACTGGGCGCGGACGAGCGAAGCCCCTCCGGCCGCGCTCGAGGCGCGCGTGGCGAGCCCGCGCTTGACGTCCGACTCGGCCCCGCCCTCGGTGAGCGCTTGCTGGGACGCCGCCTCGGTGAGGGCGCGCATGGGATCGCCGCCCACCAGCCAGCGCCCTTCGCGACTGATCCCGATGGGGACCACGTCGAAGCGGCTGCGATCGATGGCCGCGAGCACCGAGGCGGCGCTCGCCAGCGACACCTCGTGCTCGCCGGAGCGCCCGCCGAAGACCACGCCCACCCGCAGCTTCTTGCCGCCCGCTCCCTCGCGCGCCATAGGATTTCCTTGTATCACCCGCCGGGCCGGGAGCGTGCGCTCTTCGCGCGCTGCGCCTGCCACGCCCGGAGTCGGGCCCCGAGATCCTTCTCGAGCCCGCGCTCGGTGGGCCGGTAATAGGTGCGCCCGCGCAGCGCCTCGGGCAGATGCTCCTGATCCACCACGGCGTCCGGCGCGTCGTGGGCGTACTGATAGCCACGGCCGTAGCCCAGCTTGGCCATGAGCCCGGTGGGGGCATTCCGGAGATGCAGCGGGACGGGCTCCGCCGGCTTCTCGCGGATGTCGTCCTGCACCGCGTTCCACGCCGCGTACACCGCGTTGGATTTGGGCGCCAGCGCGAGGTAACAGACGGCCTGGGCCAGGGCCAGCTCGCCCTCCGGGGTTCCGAGGAAGTGATACGCCTCCTTCGCGTCGAGGGTCAGGCGCAGCGCCGCGGGGTCGGCGTTCCCCACGTCCTCGGAAGCGAAGCGGACCAGACGCCGCGCGACGTAGAGCGGGTCCTCTCCGCCGTCGAGCATGCGACCCAGCCAGTAGAGCGCCCCGTCGGGGTCGGAATCCCGCAGCGACTTGTGCAGCGCCGAGATGAGGTTGTAGTGCTCCTCGCCGGCCTTGTCGTAGAGCAGGGCCTTCTTCTGCACCGCCTCACGGATGGCCCCCTCGGTGAGCCGCCCCTCGCTGCCGGGTCGGGTGGCCTCCAGCGTGACGGCCAGCTCCAGGATGTTCAGCGCGCTGCGCGCGTCGCCGCTCGCCAGGCGCGTGATGAGGCGAAGGGCGTCCTCGTCCGCCGACACGCCGGCCCGCCCCAGCCCCCGCTCGGAGTCGGCGAGGGCGCGCGCGAGGATGCCCACCAGATCGTCCTCGGCCAGCGGCTGCAGCACGTAGACGCGGCAGCGGGAGAGCAGGGCGGCGTTCACCTCGAAGGAGGGATTCTCGGTGGTGGCGCCGACGAGCACGATGGCGCCCTTCTCGACATAGGGCAGGAAGGCATCCTGCTGCGCCTTGTTGAACCGGTGGATCTCGTCCACGAAGAGAATGGTGCGGCGGCGGCG
>DATEDO010000197.1:0-2566 GCA_035281625.1 Candidatus Methylomirabilota bacterium | reverse complement strand
GGGCTCTCCGTTCGCCTCGGCGATGCGGCGCACGACGTCGGCGTGCTTGTCCGTGTCCCCCAGCTTGACGTAGATCTCCCGCAGGGCTTCGAGCGCGCCAACCTCGAGCGGATTGGCGTCGACGATCATCTCGAAGACCTGGGCAGTCTCCACCAGCTCGCGCTTCTCCTGGGCGGAGAGCGCCCCCGGCGAGGACCTGGGGTGAACGACAGCCATCCCGCGCCGATCCGGCTCTAGCGCGTCTCGGGTCCGATGCGTCCGCCGCGGGTCTCGTCCGCGGTCAACGGCGCGGCGAGCGCGCCCACCCGGCGGGGCTGGGTGCGCGCCTCCGCGAGGATGGCGCCGATGGCCCGGCAGGCCTCCTTGGCGAAGAGGCGCACCATGCCCACGGTCGTCCCGTCATTGAAGATGGCGAGGAGGATGGTCTCCCGGTCCACCGTGGAGACATGGATGCTCTCGCGCACCCCCTGATGGAAGAGCACCGAGAACTCGGTCTCGCCCAGGAGCTCGGCGATGGCCCCGGTGGAGGAGAAGGCGCCCGCCGCGAGGGCCGAGATGGAGACGGTGTCGAACGACGGGGTCTTCCCGGTGGAGGCCAGGAGCTGGCCGCTCCGGTCGATGAGGAGCGCTTCCGAGGCCCCCGACTCTTCGAGGAAGCTCGCGAGCACCTGCCCGATGCGCGTCGCCTCGTTCTCGTGGATGACCAGGTCATGAAGCATTGCGCTGAACCTCCTGTTCCTGTCCGAACTCGCTGAGCAGCACCATGCGGGACACCGTGTTGAGGGCGTCGAACACCCCCACTCCGAGACTGGCCACGCTCTCGAACGACGGCACCCGCCGCGCCCGCCGGTTCAGCATGTACTCCATGTACTGGACCGGCGCCGCGTTGGGGAGATCGCGCTTGTTGTACTGGATGACGCAGGGCATACGGTCGAGGTCGTAGTTGTACTCGCGGAGATTCTCTTCGAGGTTGCGGAAGCTCTCCACGTTCTCCTTGAGCCGTTCGAACTGCGAGTCGGCCACGAATACCACCCCGTCGATGCCGCGCAGGACCAGCTTCCGCGTCATGTTGTAGTAGACCTGCCCGGGGACGGTGTAGAGCTGGAACTTCGTGACGAACCCGCGCACGGACAGCGACGACACCGGCAGGAAGTCGAAGAAGATGGTGCGATCGTCGCCGGTGGCGAGCGAGATCATCTTCCCCTTGTTGGTGTCGGGTAGCGAGCGGTGCACGTGCTGCAGGCTCGCCGTCTTCCCGGCCACGCCGGGGCCGTAGTAGACGATCTTGAAGTTGATCTCCTTCGCCGCGTAGTTGATGATCGACATGGCTCCCGTTCTCAGACGCCGCGCAGCAGCGCGGCGGCGCGCTCGAGTTGACGATGGGCCAGCCCCGGCCGATCCACCGCCTCGCCGGCGGCCACCAGCACGCTGAACCGCCCGGGCGTGCCTTTCACCGGCCGCACCACCAGCCGGCGATCGCCGAGGCGGAAGGTCACGGATTGCAGCGGCCCCAGAGACGGCTCGTCCCCCGCCGGCACGAGGGCGCGGCACACGTCCACCGCGAAGCCCGCCACCGCGCGGCTGTCCTCGCCGGGCGCCAGGAACACGCACACCTCGCTCCCCCCGCTCGTGTCGCGCAGCACCGTGGGCGTCACCCGTCCGAAGGCGTCCAGGTCGCCGGCGAGGAAGCCCAGCGACAGGCCCCCCGCGGCGCGGGTCTCGTACTGCGCGTCCGGCTCCTGCCCCGCCGCCGGGGCGCGGCGCGGCGCGGAGGGATACGCCGCGCGGTGCTCGCGAGCCGCCTTCAGGCATACAATCTCCAGCAGAGCGAGCGAGCCTACCCGACCCACCGAGGCGACCATGGCGGGGCCGCCGCACTCGATCGGCCCGAGCGGGGTGATGATGATGGCGCCGCCCTCCCGCCGCACCGTGAGCTGATCCACCGGCCACGGCGCTCGTTCGGTCATGAGGAAGGGCAAGACGGAGCCGGCGCTGCGGAGGACGGCGTCCGAAGGCAACGCGCCCGAGGCGAACGTGAACAGCGTGACGCCCTCGATGCCGGTGGTGCTGACCTCGAGCGTGCCGAAGGGCGTGAGCACGCCGGCAAGCTGATTGACCTGGCGGACCCGCTCGGCGCCGATCGCGGACGCTCGAGGCGGCTCCACCGCCGCGCGTGACTCCTCGCGAGCCGGAGACGGGGCCACCGGCGCGCGTGGCTCCTCGCGAGCCGGAGAGGGGGCCACCGACGCGGGCGGCGGCGCCGCGACCACCGGCGGCTTCACAGGCGCAACCGGCTCGACGACCGCGGGCTTCGTGACGGCGACCGGCTCGACCACGGGCGTCATGACCGCCGGCTCGATCGCGGCGGACGACGGCTCGTCGAGCACGATCTCGTCCGCGCGACGCGAGGCGAGCCCGTACTCGATCTCGCTCTCGCCCGAGAGGAACGGCGGGATGTACTCCGCATCGAGACCCGCGGTGGGCTCGTCGAGCGCGGGCATGCGCTCCGCCGCCGGCGTGGCGGCCGCCTCCACCTCGAGCACGTCCGGCTCGTCCTGAAGAGGCG
>DATEDO010000196.1:0-15063 GCA_035281625.1 Candidatus Methylomirabilota bacterium | reverse complement strand
GGTACATGAGCGAGTTGGTCGCGAGCTTGATCGACGGTACCGGCTTTCCGCCGAAGACCGACCCGCGGCCGGTCGTGAAGCAGATGAGATTGCAGCCGCCCGCGACGAGACCCGTGATCGACACGGGGTCGTGACCGGGCGTGTCCATGAACACGAAGCCGCGCGTGGTGATGGGCTCGCCGTACTGGAAGACGTCCATCATGGGCGTCGTCCCGCCCTTCGTGACGCCGCCGAGGGACTTCTCGAACACGGTCGTGATCCCGCCCGCCTTGTTGCCGGGCGCGGGATTGTTGTCCATGGCCTCGATGCCGCGGCAGTACCACTCCCACCACTTGTAGCGATCGATGAGCTTCTTGGCCACGCCCTCGTTGACGGCGCGCCGGATGAGGAGGTGCTCGGCGCCGTAGATCTCCGGCGTCTCCGCGAGCACGCCGGTGCCGCCGTAGCGCACCAGCTCGTCCACCGCCCAGCCCAGCGCGGGATTGGCGGTGATCCCCGAATTGGAGTCGGAGCCACCGCAGTTGGTGGCGAGGCAGATCTCCGACACCGGCTGCTTGGTCCGCCGGGCCTCGTTGGCGATGGGCAGGAGCTTCGCCACTTCGCGGGCGGCAATCTCCACCGTCTTCCGGATGCCGCCCGCCTCCTGGATGTTCACGAGGAAGGGCGCGCGCTCGGGATGGCCCGGCGCGGCCATGCGCTGCTTGTCCACCATCACCGCGGCCTGATTCACCTCGCAGCCGAGCCCCACCAGGATGTAGGCGGCCACGTTGGGGTGCTTGGCGTAGCCCGCGAGCACGCGCTGGAGCGCCATGTGGTCCTCGCCGAAGAGCTTGGTGCCACAGCCCGACTTGTGGGTGATGGCGAGTACGCCGTCGATGTGCGGGTAGTCCTTCTGGACGTCGCGGAACTTGTCCTTCACGAACTGGCTCACCGAGGCCGAGCAGTTCACGCCGGAGATGATGGCCACGTAGTTGCGGGTGCCCACCCGGCCGTCCGCCCGCTTGTAGCCGTCGAAGTAGCGCATCTGGCTCGGGGGGTAGTAGTCGACCGGCCGCACGTCGACGCCCACCTCGTAGCGGTCGGCGGACAGGGCCCCGATGCCGAGATTCTGCGTGTGCACGTGATCCCCCACCGCGATCGCCTCCGTGGCGAAGCCGATCACCTGCCCGTACCGCCGCACCGTCTCCCCCGCCCTCCGCGCGCGCCGGGCGATCTTGTGGCCGGGACGGATGTCGGCGCGGGCCTCGATCGGCCCGCCGCCGGCGTCCTCCAGCACGGTGCCGGCCTTGATCTCCTTCTTGGCGATGGCCACGTCGTCCTGCGGATGGAGCACGATCGCGAAGTCGGTGAGGGCGGCTCTTGCCATGCTGGCCTCCGTGGATGTGATACTACCGCTCGTGATGCTAGCGCCCGGCCCCCGGCTGCGCAACGTTTCCCGCCTCGCCGGCGCCGCCCTGGCCCTCCTGCTCGCCGCCGGCCACGCGAGGGCCGCCGATCCGCCCGATCTCCGCTGCGAGCAGGAGCCGGGCAATCGCTTCTTCTGGACGGAGTGGGGCTTCTGCGACCTGACGGCCCACGGGCCGGGGCGGGCGCGGGGCATCGTCATCTGGAACCACGGCATCTCCGGCACCAACGAGCAGTACAAGGCGCCGCCCGCCCTCGTGTTCCGGCTCCTCCACGCGCGTGGCTGGGACGTCATCAAGATCGCCCGCAACAATCTCGGCGAGACCTCGCGCGACCTCTCGCTCTCGCGGGCGACGGAGCGCACCGAGGCGGAGATTCGCGCCCAGCTGCGGCGGGGCTACCGGCGCGTCGTGCTCGCCGGCCAGTCGTTCGGCGCCTACATCGCGCTCGAGACGGCGGCGGGCGCTCGGGACGTCTTCGCGGCGGTGGCCATGGCGCCCGGCGTGACCGTGCGCGGAGGCGTCGAGCGCATCGACCCCTCCATCACCGAGCGGCTACTCCAGGAGAGCAAGGCGGCGCGCCTGGCGCTGGTGCTCCCGCCGGGCGACGCGCTCTTCGACAATCGGGTGCGCGGTCCGGGCGCGCTCCGCATCTTGGCCCGTCGCGGGGAGCCGTTCCTCCTCGTCGACGAGACCGCCACCGCCATCAGCGGCCACGGCGGCGGCACCGGCGGCCGCTTCGCGCTGCGCTACGGGCCCTGCCTGGCGGACTTCCTCTCCGCGGAGTCCACCCCCGGCCGCTTCGTCTGCCCCGAGGGCCGCGAGGGCGAGGCCGCGCGCGATCTCGTGCTCGGCGGCGCCTCGCCGCGCGCCGTCCCCCTCGCCGCCATCCCCGCCGCTTGGGCGCCCTACAACGGCCTCTGGTACGGGCTCCTCGGCGAGACCTTCGTGGTGACCGGGATCGTGCAGGACGGGAGCGGGGCGCCGCGCCTCCTCTACCGCGCCCTCGCCAGCCGCTCGACGGGCGGCCTCTACCTCCCACGCGTGGAAGAGGGGCGACTCCACGCCACGCTGGGCTCGGCAGGCAGTCGCGCGCCGTCGCTGCGCCTCGTGGCGGGATTCGGAGCCGGCCTCGAGCTCGCGTGGACGTCGGCGGACGGCCAGCGGGTGCTACGGGGCCGGCTGGCGCCGCTGGGTCCCGCCGAGCCGGGCCACGCCATCGCACCGCCGGCCAATTGACCCGCGCCGGAGAGCGCCGTAGACTCGGCTGGCCATGACGACCACATCCGAGCCGCGCGAGGCCACGCTCTCGATCCGGGGCTTCCGTCTCCACCACGTCGCGTGGGGCGATCCCGCGCACCCCCCACTCATCCTGCTCCACGGCATCACCGGACACGCGCGGACGTGGGACACGCTCGCGACCGCGCTGGCGGACCGCTGGCACGTGGTCGCCCTCGATCAGCGTGGCCACGGCGACTCGGACCCCGCCCCCGACGGCGACTACACCGTGGGCGCAATGGCCGAGGACCTCGAGGCCTTCGCCGACGCGCAGGGCTATCGCCGCCTCACGCTCCTGGGCCTCTCCATGGGCGGCCGCGTGGCCATGGGCTTCGCGGGGGCGCATCCCGAGCGCGTGGAGCGCCTGGTCATCGTGGACATCGCCCCCGAGATCCATCCGCCGGGGATGGCGCGCATCCGAACCATGATCGCCAATGCGCCGGAGAGCATCGAGTCCGAGGAGTGGGCGGTGGAGACCGCGATGGCGGCCAACCCTCGCGCCGACGTGGCCGAGCTGCGACACCGCATCAAGCACGCCCTCAAGCGCGCGCCAGACGGCACGCTCACGTGGAAGTACGCGCGCGACCTTCGGGAGATGATGCGCCGGGGCGGCCGCCGTGAGCCGATGGATCTCTGGGAGCGCCTCACCCGCATCACCTGCCCCACGCTGCTGGTGCGCGGGGCCGAGTCGGACGTGCTCTCGCCGGAGTTGGCGGCGCGGGTGGTGTCGTCGCTGCGGGATGGACGCCTGGTCGAGGTGCCGGATGCCGGCCACACCGTGCCCGGCGATCGTCCCGCCCAGTTCGTCGACGTGGTGCGGCGCTTCCTCTAGCCCGCCGCGGCGCGGCTAGCGCTCCCGCCCCCGCAGCCGCCGCGCCGCCTCCGCCCGCATCCGCTGCATGGCGTCCGTCTCCTGGTCGGAGTAACGCTCTTCCTTCCACGGGTCGGCGTGCATGTGGTAGCCGTTGACCTCCCAGAAGCCGGGCGGGTTGACGTCCAGGAACTCGAAGGCGCGGAGCCACTTGGCGCTCTTCCAGAAGTAGAGCCGCGGGACCACGAGGCGGAGCGGCCCCCCGTGCTCGGGAGTGAGGGGCTGTCCGTCGTGGGAAAGCGCCAGCAGCACGTCGTCCTGCAGCAGCTCGTCGAGCGGCAGATTGGTGGTGTAGTCGGGATCGGCGTGAACGCGCACGAAGCGGGCGGCGGGAGCCACCCGAACGCGTCGCACGATCTCGTGGATGGACACGCCCTCGAAACGGTTGTCGAGCCGCGACCAGCGTGTCACGCAGTGGATGTCGCAGCGCACCTCGGTGCGGGGCAGCGCGAGGAACTCGTCCCACGTCCACGCCACGTCCTCGGCGACGAGCCCGAAGCAGCGGAAGCTCCAGCGGCGGGGGTCGAAGCGGGGGGTGACGCCGTAGGTGAGGACCGGCCACTTCTCGGTGAGGACCTGGCCCGGGGGCACGCGGTGCGCGAGCTCCGGCGGCGGCGCCTTCACTCGCGGATCCACGATTCAGCGAGGGGAATCTCGGGCGCGCGGCGCCCCACGGCCTCGGCATCGTCGCCGCCGGACGAGGGGGCCACCCGCAGCAGCGCCTCCACGTCGGCGCGCCGGTAGAGGCGTTGCCGCTTGATCCCCTGGCGATAGCTCCGGAGCACGCCCCGGCTCACGTAGGCGTACAGGGTGGCCGGTTTGACCCCCAGCAGCCCCGCCGCCTCCTCCACCGTCAGGAACTCCTCGCCATCCAGGACGATCATCCGCGCCTCCCGCCCATCCTACCCCTCCAAGTCCGCGAATACACGCGCCTCAATAGGAGTACTTGTAAATCAATATAAATCATGTATAGTCAATAATCACCAAAGGCCAATCGGAGGCTCACCATGACCACCGCCACCCTGCCCGACTGGAAGGCCGGCCTCGAGGACGTGATCGCCACCCGCTCGGCGATCTGCACGGTGGACGGCGCCGCCGGGCGCCTCTACTACCGCGGCTACGAGATCGGCGATCTCGCCGGCCGGACCTCCTTCGAGGAGGTGACGCACCTCCTGTGGTTCGGCGAGCTGCCGGGCGCCGCCGACGGTCCCGCCTTCGCGGCCCGCCTCGCGGGCGCCCGCGGGCTCCCGGCGCCGCTGGCCGACCTTCTCCAGACTCTCCCCCGCGAGTGCCATCCGCTCGACGCCCTCCGCACCGCGGTGTCCTTCGCCGCCACCCTCGACCCCGACGTGCGCTCCGACGCCCCGGAGGCGAACCTCGCCAAGTCGGTGCGCCTGGTCGCGCTGGTGCCCGCGGTGGTGGCGGCGTGGCACCGCATCCGCAGCGGGCTCCCGCCCCTGGCGGCGCCCGCCGATGGCGGCCACGCCGCCCACTTCCTGTACATGCTCGAGGGCCGCGCCCCCGGCGCCGACGTGGCGCGCGTGCTCGACGTCATCCTGACCCTCCACGCCGATCACGAGCTGAACGCCTCCACGTTCGCGGCCCGGGTGGCGGTGGCGACGCTCGCCGACCTCCACGCTGCGGTGGTGGCCGCCATCGCGACGCTCAAGGGCCCGCGCCACGGCGGCGCCAACGACGATGTGCTCTCCATGCTGAAAGCCATCGGCGATCCCGCCAAGGTGGAGGACTACGTCGAGGCTCGCATCGGCCATCGCGAGCGCCTCACCCGCGTCGAGCGTGCCGCGCCCGGCGCGCGCATGCCCGGCTTCGGCCACCGCGTGTACAAGGTCGACGACGCGCGCGCTCGGGTCATCCGCGTGATGGCCAAGGACATGGCGGCGGCGACCGGGCGCACCCGGCTCTTCGAGGTGGCGGAGGCGGTCTACGCCTCGGTGACGCGCCGCACCGGCCTGCCCGTGAACGTGGACTTCTTCTCCGCCGTGGTCTACGACGCTCTGGGCATCCCGCCCGATTTCTGCACGTCCATCTTCGCCACCGCGCGCGTCGCCGGGTGGTGCGCCCACGCCCTCGAGCAGTACGCGGACAATCGACTCATCCGCCCGCGCGCCCACTACGTGGGCCCCGCCCCGCGCCCCCTCGTCCGCTGACCCCGCGCGCGCGCTGAAGTTGGCCCGTCCCTCCGCGGCCCCTATAATGGGTCGCGAGGGGGCGGCCCGATCCGCCCCCCGGAAGGACGGCGCGGATGAGCGACGACCGGAAGCTCGCCATGTTCATCGATTTCGAGAACATCGTGCGAGGGGTGAAGGAAGCCCAGTACAAGCAGTTCGAGATCAAGCTGGTGCTGGAGCGGCTCGTCGAGAAGGGCAAGATCATGGTGAAGCGGGCCTATGCGGACTGGAACCGCTACACCGAGTACAAGCGCCCCTTCCACGAGCACGCCATCGAGCTCATCGACGTCCCCCAGAGCCGGTACAGCGGCAAGAACTCCGCCGACATCCGCATGGTCGTGGACGCCATGGACCTCGCGTACGCCAAGCAGCACGTGGACACCTTCGCCCTCGTCTCCGGCGACTCCGACTTCTCGCCGCTCGTCTCCAAGCTGCGCGAGAACGACCGCTACGTGATCGGGCTCGGGGTGAAGTCGTCCTCCTCGGAGCTCCTGGTGGGCAACTGCGACGAGTTCATCTTCTACGAGGACCTGATCCGGGAGTCGCGCAAGACCACCGCGCTACGGGGGCTGCCCGAGAAGAAGGCCGAGGCCTTCGCCCAGCTCATCGAGGCCATCCTCGCCCTCCAGCGCGAGAACAAGGACACCCTCTGGGGCTCGATGGTGAAGCAGACGATGATCCGGAAGAACCCCGCCTTCAACGAGACGTACTACGGCTACGCCACGTTCTCGAAGCTCCTCGAGGAGGCGGAGAAGCAGCGGATCGTCACGCTGGAGCGCGACGCCAAGAGCGGCACCTACATCATCACGTCCCTCGAGGAGGGGCGCGCCGCCTGAGCTTCCCCTCGCCCCGCGGCCTCACCCGCGGCGGGTGATGACCACCACGCGCCCGCGGTCGCTCACGAAGGCGTTGGCGACCCAGCTCATCACGCTCACCACGAGCGCCCCGCCCAGCGCCGGCCAGAAGCCCGCGACGTGGAATCCCGGCACCACCGCCGACACCAGCCAGAAGCAGAGCGCGTTGAGCACGAAGATGAAGAGCCCGAGGGTGACGAGCGTGATGGGCAGGGTGAGCAGGAGCAGCACGGGCCGGATCACCGCGTTGATCAGGGCGAGGGCGGCGCCGGCGGCGAGCGCGGACAGCAGGCCGTCGATGGAGATACCAGGAATGATAGATCCTGCCAGTACGATCGCGAGCGCGTTGAGCAGCACGCGGGCGAGAAAACCCATCAGTGCGCGTCCATGCCTTGCGGCCTCTCGAACACTCGCGTATTCTGGATCACACCTTTTGTCATGCGGGGATTATCGTACGACATGCGACGCAAGATCGCGAGGGAGACACGTGAAGCGAGCGCTGGGCGGAATTGCGCTGGCGATGACGCTGTGGGTGTCGGCCTGCTCGGGCCAGCCCATCACCATCACCATCGATCCGGCGATGTCGCGCGGGCCCGCGGACGCGCCCGTCACCATCGTCGAGTTCTCGGACTACCAGTGACCGTACTGCAAGCGGGCGCAGGATGCGCTCGACCAGGTGATGCGCGAGCACCGCGGCCGCGTGCGGCTCGTCTTCAAGGATTTCCCCCTGGACTTCCACGCGGGGGCGCGGCCGGCCGCGGAGGCCGCGCGCTGCGCCGGCCTCGCCGGGCGCTTCTGGGAGTATCACGACCTCCTCTTCGTGGCCCAGCCGGACTTCGCGCGGGAGGATCTCGTCCGCTACGCCGGCCGTCTCGGGCTCGAGCGGGAAGCCTTCGCGGCGTGCCTGAGCGAGGGCCGGTTTCGCGACGCGGTGGAGCAGGACGTGAGTGAGGGCAAGGCGCTGGGCGTGACCGGCACGCCGACCTTCTTCATCAACGGCCGGCGGCTCGTGGGCGCGCAGCCCGTCGAGGCCTTCCAGGAGGCGGTCCGCGCCGCGCTCGAGGAGGCGAAGAAGCCGTGACGGTGGCGGCGCCGGCCACGCTGTACGTGAAGGCCTCCGACGTGCCGTGGGTGGAGCGCCGCCCCGGCGTGTTCTGGAAGGTACTGTGGCAGGACGAGGAGGGTCGGAAGGCCATCCTGATGCGATACGAGCCGGGCGCGACGATACCGCGCCACCGCCACGTGGGCGACGAGCAGATCTGGGTGCTCGAGGGCAGCGTGGCGGACGACACCGGGGTGTGCAATGCAGGAAACTACGCCCGGCGACCGCCGGGCTGTGTCCACAGCGTCACGAGCGAGACCGGAGCGCTGGTCCTCGCCGTGACGTCCGGACCCACGGAGGCCGTCTGAGATGGAGCGTCGCGTGAACCACGTGCGCAAGGCATTGGGGACGAAGATCCGCGTCATGCGGAAGGAGCGCGGCTGGAGCCAGGAGGCGCTGGGCGAGCGCTCCGCGCTGTCGGGCAAGTTCATCGGCGAGGTCGAGCGCGGGGAGAAGTCCATCTCCGTGGACAGTCTCTACCGCGTGTCGGTGGCACTCAAGGTGCAGCTGCGCAAGCTCATCGATCTGCCCGCGCGGCCGGTCTAGCGCGGGGCGGTCAGCCCTCGACGGCTCCGAGGTCGAGGGCGGTGGCGAGGGCGCCGAGCAGCAGGGCGAGGTTCGCCCGCACGCCGTCGTCGTAGCCCGCGGGGGCGCCGCCGTAGAACGCGGCGAGGACGTGGCTCACCAGCCCGCCCCCCGCCACGCCGTCCATCGCGCGGAGCACCGCGTCCGCGTCGGGCGCGCCCAGCGCGGCGACGGCGGCGCGCGCGTCCGCATGCGCGGCGACCAGGCGCGCCTCCGTCACCTCGGGAAAGGGATGCCCCAGGCTTGCCTCCACCACCTTGAAAAGGAGAAAGGCAAGACCGAGGCCGGCCCGCTGCACCGCCTCGTCCTGTCCCTGGATCATGGCGTGCGTGAACGCGGCGACGTGCGGCTGCCGCGCGAGGAACGCCCGCGCTTCATCGGCGGTGCGCGCGGGTCCGTACGCGCCGAGCGCGGCCCACACATCGTCCACCAACGTTCGATCGATCGCGCGCATGCGTGGTTTTCGCGCCGCTCCGGCGGAAACTCCTTGCTACGATGGGAGCCATCCGGTAAGGTGAACGGCTGGAATTCTAGCACGCGGGAGCGGGGGCGAGATGAGCGCTGAGCATTTCTGGCTGACGATCGGATTTCTCGGACAGGCGTTCTTCTCGATGCGCTTCCTCGTGCAGTGGATCGCCTCCGAGAAAAGGCGCGAGAGCGTGATTCCCGTCTCCTTCTGGTTCTTCTCGATCGGCGGCGGCCTCACCCTCCTCATCTACGCCATCTATCGCCACGACCCGGTCTTCATCCTCGGGCAGGCCGCCGGCCTGTTCGTCTACCTCCGGAACCTCTATCTCATCCGCCGCAAGGAGCGCCGCCTCGCCGAGGCGGGCGCATGACCCGGGAGACCCATCGATGAGCGCGCCCGCCGCCACGCCGACCATCCAGTGGGGCGGAGCGCCCGCCCGCGCCATCCTCATGATCCCCGGCCCCACCGAGCTGCCGTGGACGGTGATCCAGGCGATGAATCAGCCGCCCACCATCCAGTACGACCAGCACTTCGACCTCGACGTCCTGGAACCGGCCACGCTGGCTCTGCGCGAGATCTTCCAGGCGCCGCGGGGCGAGGTGGTGGTGATGCCGGGCTCGGGCCGAACGGCGCTGGAGGCGGGCGCGCTGTCGGTCATCGAGCCGGGCGACCGCGTGCTCGTCATCGTCGCCGGGGTCTTCGGCATCCTCATGCGCGAGATCATGACGCGCGTGGGCGCGGAGGTGGCGGAGTTCACCGTGGAGTGGGGCCGCCCCCTCGACCTCGGACGGCTCGAGCGCGAGA
Organism: Candidatus Methylomirabilota bacterium; assembly: GCA_035281625.1. Taxonomy (GTDB): domain Bacteria; phylum Methylomirabilota; class Methylomirabilia; order Rokubacteriales; family CSP1-6; genus DASRWT01. Next base: position 5,508 of record DATEDO010000196.1, on the reverse strand, counting down.
TCGAGCGCGTCGGCCCCAAGGCGGTGACCCTGGTGCACAACGAGACGTCCACCGGCAGCACTTACCCCGCCGCCGAGGTGGGCCGCATCGTGAAGCGTCACGGGGCCCTCTACCTCCTCGACACCGTCTCCTCGCTGGCCGGCATCGACGTGCGCACCGACGAGTGGGGCATCGACCTCAACATGACCGGGTCGCAGAAGTGCCTGGCCGCGCCGCTCGGCATGTCGCTGGCCGCGGTGGGGCCGGCGGCATGGGACGCCATGGAGCGGCGCAAGCACCGCGCGAGCTCGCTGGTGTACGACCTCCTGCGGTGGCGCGAGCACTGGATCCCCGCCTCCCGCGGGGGCCAGGTGCCCGACGGCCAGCCGCGGCGGCAGCCGGTGTCCATCCCCACGCATCTCACCGCCGCCCTCGCGGAGGCGGCGCGCTTGATCCGGGAGGAGGGCCTGCCCAATCGGTTTCAGCGCCACGCGGTGGCGGGCGCGGCGTTCCGCGCCGGCCTTTCGGCGATGCGGCTCGAGATGTTCTCCGATCCGTCCATCGCTTCCGACACCGTCTCGTGCTTCAAGACCCCGGCCGGGATCGAGCCCGCCGCCGTCGTCGCCCACATGAAGGAGCGCTACGGCATCCTCATCGGCACCGGTCTGGACAAGATCCGCACCACCACCCTGCGGGTCGGGCACATGGGCATCACCGCGAGCCCGCTCTACGTGCTGCCCACCCTCTCCGCCCTCGAGCTCACCCTCCGCGACCTCGGGCACCGCAGCGAGGCGGGCGCGGGCGTGGCGGCGGCCCAGGCCGTCTTCTCGGCGCGCACCGCGTGATCGTCGTTCCCGACGACTTCCCCTCGGTGTTCCAGGGGTCGGCGGCCCACGAGCGGGCCCGGGCCCTGGGCGCGGTGCGCGTGTTCACCGAGCGCGGCGCCGACGACGAGCAGGAGCTGATCCGGCGCATCGGTGGCGCGCGCGTGGCGGTGAACATCCGCGCGCACGCCCGGTTCACCGACGGCGTCTTCGCGGGCTGTCCCGGCCTCACGATGGTGTCGGTGTGGGGCACCGGCACCGACAACATCGACCTCCACGCCGCGGGGATGCGAGGGGTCACGGTCTCGAACACGCCGGGGGTGAACGCCTTCGCGGTGGCCGAGCACGCCCTCGCCCTCATGCTGGCGGTGGGGCGGAAGATCCCCGCCATCGACCGCGAGATGCGGGGCGGCAAGTGGCCGCGCGAGATGCTGACCCAGCTCCTCGGCAAGACGCTCGGCGTGTTCGGCATGGGGACCATCGGCAGCCGCGTCGCCGCGCTGGGCCGCGCGGTGGGCATGGACGTGCTGGCGTGGAGCGCCCGCGGGGACGAGGGCCGCATCCGCGCCACCGGCGCCAAGCCCGCGGGCAAGGAGGAGATCCTCGCGCAGGCCGACGTGGTGAGCCTGCACGTGCGCCTGGCCGACGACACGCGGGGCTTCATCGGCAGGAAGGAGCTCGCCCTCATGAAGCCCACCGCCATCCTCGTCAACACCGGACGCGGCGCCCTCGTGGACCGCGACGCGCTCCTCGCCGCCCTCCGCGACCGGAAGATACTCGGCGCGGGCCTCGATGTCTTCCACCAGGAACCGCTGGCCGCCGACGATCCCATCCTCGCGCTGCCCAACGTGGTGCTCTCGCCCCACAACGCGGGCCAGACGCCGGAGGTGGTGCGGGACGGCCTGCTCCGCGCGATCGCCAACGTCGAGCATTTTCTCGCCGGCAAGCCCACCGACGTCGTCGTCGCGCCCGTGCGCTGATCGCGCGGGCGCCCGGGCCATGGTCGTTCGGGAAGACCGCGGGGGTGTCGCCATCCTTCGCCTCGCCCACGGCCGCGCCAACGCTCTCGATCCGGAGGTGCTGAGGGCGCTCGCCGAAGCCCTCGCCACGGCGGCCGCCGCGGACGCGGTGGTCCTCACCGGCACCGGGGGCATGTTCTCCGCGGGCGTGGACCTCAAGCGTCTGGCCGCGGGCGGGCCCGACTATCCGGGCGCGCTGATCCCCGCCCTCGCCGACTGCTTCGGCCGGCTCTTCTTCCACCCGAGGCCCCTCGTCGCCGCGGTCAACGGCCACGCCATCGCGGGGGGCTGCGTCATCGCCTGCGCGGCCGACCGCCGGCTCGCCGCGCGCGGCGACGGCCGCTTCGGCGTGACCGAGCTGCTCGTCGGCGTTCCCTTCCCCGCCCTCGCCCTGGAAATCATGCGGGGGGTCGTACCGCCGCATCTGTTCGCCGAGGCGGTCTACGGCGGTCGCACCTGGAGCCTGGAGGAGGCCGCCGGGCACGGCCTGCTCGACGCGGTGGTCGAGGCCCATGCCCTGCTCGACGCCGCGGTGAGAGAGGCCGAGCGGCTCGCCGCCATTCCCGCCGAGACCTTCGCCCTCACCAAGGCCCAGGCGCGCCAGCCGATTCGGGACTTCCTTGCCCTACACGCCGCCCGAATCGACCGCGAGGTCCAGCGCTGCTGGAGCACGGCCGAAGCCCAAGCCGCGATTCAGCGCTACGTGCAACAAACACTGACCCGCCGGTAGGCGTCCGGCCACCCGGTCAGGCGAGGGCGGCGCGCAGCGCCTCCGCGGGATGCTGCGCCCGCCGCTCCGTCAGATGCGCGATCTGCTGCCGGCACGAGATGCCCGGCGCGACGACGACCGTGTCGGGCGCGGCCGCGCGCACCGCGGGGGCCAGCCGGCGATTCCCGAGCGCCACCGACAGATCGTAGTGCTCCTTCTCGAAGCCGAAGGAGCCCGCCATCCCGCAGCAGCCCGAGTCCACCTCGCTCACCGCGTAGCCCGCCCACGTGAGCGCGGCCACGGTGGACGCCGTGCCCACCATGGCCTTCTGGTGGCAGTGGCCGTGGAGCAGCGCGTGGCGAGGACCGCCCCGGCGCCACGCGATCTCGAGGCCGCGGCCCCGCTCGCGCACGAGGAACTCCTCCAGGAGATAGCTGGACCGCGCGACGGCGCGGGCGGCGTCGGTGCGCAGGAGGTCCACGTACTCGTCCCGGAGGGTGAGAAGGCACGAGGGCTCGAGCCCGACCACCGCCACCCCGCGCTCCACCCAGGGCGCGAGGCGCTGCACGTTCCACGCCGCGTTGGCGCGGGCCTCGTCGAGCATGCCCTTGGAGATCATGGGGCGCCCGCAGCACCTGCGGCCCACCAGCTCGATGCGATAGCCCGCGCCTTCGAGCAGCTCCACCGCGGCGCGGGCGATCTCGGGCGTGTTGAAGGTGTTGAACGTGTCGTGAAAGAGCACCACGCTCCCGCGCGGGGCGTCCACGTTCGGTCGGCGGGCATCGAACCAGTCCGTGAAGGTCTCGCGCGCGAAGCGTGGCAGCGGGCGCCGGCGGTCGATTCCCACGACCTTGTCCATCATCCAGCGATTCAGCCGCGTGCTCGCCAGCCAGTTCGAGACCGGCGCCAGCCGCGAGCCCCACCACGAGAGGTCCCCGATGTGGCCGAAGAGATCGTTGCGCATCGGCGTGGGATGGACCTTGTAGTAGTGATGCAGGAACTCGTACTTCATCTTGGCCATGTCCACGTTGGACGGGCACTCGGCCTTGCACCCCTTGCACTCGAGACAGAGGTCCATGACCTCGAAGAGGCGCTTGCCGGTGAAGTCCTCACGGGGCACCCGCCCGGAGAGCACCGCGCGGAGCGCGTTGGCCCGGCCCCGCGTGGAGTGCTCCTCGTCGCGCGTGACCATGTAGGACGGGCACATGGTCCCCTCGATCTTCTTGCGGCACACGCCCACGCCGTTGCACATCTCCACCGCGGCGGCGAAGCCCCCCTGCTCGGAGAAATCGAGGCTGGTCTTGGGCTCCCAGGTCCGGTACTCGGCGCCGTAGCGCATGTGCTCGGTCACCCCGGGACTGGCCACGATGTTGCCGGGATTCAGCAGATTCTTCGGGTCGAAGGCGCGCTTGAGCTCGCCGAAGGCGCCGAACACCTGGGGGCCGAACACCCGCTCCAGGAACGGGCTCCGCGCGCGGCCGTCACCGTGCTCGCTGGAGATCGCGCCCTGGAACTCGAGCACCATGTCGAAGATCTCGGTCGCCATGGCGCGCACCTGCTCCAGGCCCCGCGCCGTCTTGAGATTGATGAGGGGGCGGATGTGGAGACACCCCACCGAGCAGTGGCCGTAGTACGCCCCCTCGGCGCCGTGCTTCGCCATGATGTCGCGGAAGCGCGGGACGAACGCGGGCATGTGCTTGGGGTCCACCGCGGTGTCCTCGACGAACGCGATGGGCTTGGCGTCCCCGCGGGTGCCCAGCAGGAGGCCCAGTCCGGCCTTGCGGAGCTTCCAGATGGAGTTCTGCTCGGCGGCGTCGAGCGCCACGTGCCCCGCGTAGCCGAAGCGCTCGCGGGCACGGAGGGCCTCGAGCTTCTCGACCTTGTCCTTCACCTCCGCGTCGGTGTCGCCGGTGTACTCCACGATCAGGATGGCGGCGGGGTCGCCCTGCACGAAGCCCATGCGCGCCCGCTGCTCGATGTTGGCGCGGGCGAGGTCGAGGATCATCTTGTCGGTGAGCTCGACCGCGTAGGGCCCGGTCTCGAGGATGGCCTGGGAGGACTCGAGCGCCTCCTGCATGTCCCGGTAGTGGATGACGTCCACCGCCGTCTTCTTGGGCCGGCGCACCAGGCGCATCTTGGCCTCGAGGATGGTGACGAGCGTGCCCTCCGAGCCCACGATGAGCCGGGCCATGTTCAGCGGCCCGTCCTTGATCAGCTCGTTCAGGTTGTACCCGCACACCCGGCGCCAGTGGCCGCTGAACCGCTTCGCGATCTCGTTGCGATACGCGTCGCGGATCCGCACGACCTCACGGTAGATCTGGCCCTCGAGCGTCTCCAGCCGCGCCTTGGCGGCGAGCTCGGCCGGCGTCACCGTGCCGAACACCACGCGGCTTCCGTCGGCCAGCAGCGTGGTCAGCTCGATGACGTGCTCCACGGTGAGGCCGTAGGCGATGGAGTGGCTCCCGCCGGAGTTGTTGCCGAGCATGCCGCCGAGGGTGGCGCGGTTCGACGTGGAGGTGTCGGGTCCGAAGAGGAGGCCCTGCCCGCGCACGTGCTGGTTCAGCTCGTCCTGCACCACCCCGGGCTGCACGCGTACCCAGAGCTCGTCGGCGTTAACCTCCAGCACCTGGTTCATGTGCCGTGAGAAGTCGAGCACCACCGCGTGATTCACGGTCTGGCCGGTGAGCGAGGTGCCGCCGCCGCGGGCGAGGAGGGGCGCGCCGAGGCGATTCGCCACCTCCAGCACCGCCTGTACGTCCTCGGCATGGCGCGGAACGACCGCGCCGATGGGCTCGACCTGGTACATGGAGGCGTCGGTGGAGTACAGCAGACGCGAGTAGCGGTCGAAGCGGACGTCGCCCTCGACGACGCGACGGAGTTCGTGCTCGAGTTCGATCATGAGCGGATTATACTGAATCGCCATGGGCGCGACACGCCTTCTCCTGCCGATGCTCGCGCTCGCGCTGGCGGCCGCGCC
>DATEDO010000195.1:0-29123 GCA_035281625.1 Candidatus Methylomirabilota bacterium | reverse complement strand
CTTCCGGCCCGCCGCATGGGCGCGCTTGTCGAGCTCCCGCGCCAGCTCGAGGCGATCCACCGAGTGGATCCAGTCGAAGAGCTGCACCGCGTCCTTGGCCTTGTTGGTCTGGAGCGAGCCGATGAGATGCCAGGGCACGGGCCGGCCCAGCGCCGCGACCTTGTCACGCGCCTCCTGCACCCGGTTCTCCCCCAGCGCGGCCACGCCCGCCTCCACGGCGTCGCGAATGCGCTCGAGATCCACCGTCTTCGACACGGCGATGAGCAGGACCCCGGCCTGGTCGCGCCCGGCGCGCCGGCAGGCCGCCGCGACGCGCGCCTTCACTGCTTCGAGATTGCCCTTGATGTCCATTGCTTGGTCCCGGCGGGCACGTCTAAACCCTCGTCCCGCTGGGCGATTCTAGCACGGTGCCTCCGCCGTGACCGGCCTTCGTGGCAAAGGGCGAGAGCGCTCGATTCCGTCGCGGCCGAGAAACGGCGGTGAGGCTATTGCACTCCTGCCGCATCGAGGCTACGCGGCTCGCCTATCTCGGCGAGCAGCGACTCGGCACACGCCGCATGGCGAGCGCATTCGGCGGAGCCCGCTTGCCCGTGGAGAGGGTTTGGCTAGGCGGGGATCGCGGCCAGCGCCACGAGCCGGCCCGAGCGGCCGAGCCGCGTCGAGCCCTCGCGCCGATAGGAGAAGAAGCGGTCGAGGTGGCAGGCGGTGCAGAGGCGGGGATTCTCGATCATGCTCCGGTCCACGTCGGCGGCGGTGAGCTGGTCCTCGTTGGCGGCCCAGAGGTCGAGCATCCACTTGCCGGGACCGGCGGAGGCGACCCAGCGCTCCCAGCCGCCGGGGAAGGCCGCGCGGAGCCGATCGATCACCGGCCCGTCCACCTCGTAGCAGCACGGGCCGATGGACGGGCCGATGGCGACCACGAGCCCGTCGGGATCCGACCCCGACTCCACGAGGCGGTCCACCGCCGCGCGCGCGACCGACTGGACGGTGCCGCGCCAGCCGGCATGCACGGTGGCGAGCCGCCGGCGCGTGGGGTCGTAGATGACGATGGGGAGACAGTCGGCCGTGAAAACCGCCAATGGAAGGCCGCGGCGCTCGGTGACGAGGGCATCGGCCTCGCCGAGCCGGCCCGGCCGCTCCGCCACCACGATCGCCGCGCCGTGGACCTGGCGGAGGAAGGCCGGGGGCGCGGCGAGACCGCGCTCGGCCAGGAACGGCCGCGCCGCGGGGGTGAACACCTCGGCCTCGTCGCCCGCGCCCGTGATCCCCGGGAAGTGCCGGGTGGTGAAGAGATGGGGAAGGCCGGCCCGGTCGAGCAGCGACGAGGTGAGGAACGGCGCCCCCATGGGTTCGGTCATTGTCTCACGCCGCGTGCGGGCGCGGGGCGGGCCCGGCGCGGTCCGCGCCTCGATGGCGGCGAGGCGCGGACCGGCCGGCGGTGATCAGTCCGCCTGACGGCGGAGGAAGGCGGGCACGTCGAGGTCCTCCTCCGTCGGCGCCTCGCCGCCCTCGGCGCGCGCGTCGGAGAGGCGGCGGCGCCACGACGGGCCGGGGGCGGGAGCACGGCTCGGCCGCGGCGGCAGCTCCAGCACCTTGGTGGACGACGGGCTCATCTCGACCTTGCGCTCCGTGAACCCGGTGGCGATGACGGTGATGCGCACCTCGTCCTGGAGCGCCTCGTCGATGACCGCGCCGAAGATGATGTTGGCCTCCTCGTGCGCCGCCTCCTGGACGATCTTCGCCGCCTCCTCCACCTCGTGAATGGCCATGTCGGGGCCGCCCGTGAAGTTGATGAGGATGCCGCGGGCGCCCTCGATGGACGTCTCGTCGAGCAGCGGGCTCGCCACCGCCTTCTGGGCCGCGTCGAGCGCGCGATTCTGTCCCTTGCCCGTCCCCGCCCCCATGAGCGCCATGCCCATGCCCGACATGATCGTGCGCACGTCGGCGAAGTCGAGGTTGATCAGGCCGGGCACGAGGATGAGGTCCGAGATCCCCTGCACCGCCTGGAGTAGCACGGTGTCGGCGACCTTGAAGGCCTCCACCAGCGGCGTGCCACGATCCACCACCGCGAGCAGGCGCTGGTTGGGAATGGTGATCAGCGTGTCGACCACGTTGCGCAGGTCGGCCATGCCGGACTCGGCCTGCTGCTGGCGGCGCCGCCCCTCGAAGTGGAAGGGCTTGGTGACCACCGCGACGGTGAGGATGCCGAGGTCCTTGGCGATCGCCGCCACCACCGGCGCGGCGCCGGTGCCGGTGCCGCCCCCGAGCCCGGCGGTGACGAACACCATGTCCGCGCCTTCCAGCATGGACTTGATGGTGTCCTTGTCTTCCTGCGCGGCGTTGCGGCCGACCTCGGGGTTGGAGCCCGCGCCGAGCCCGCTGGTGAGCCGGGCCCCGAGCTGGATCTTCTGAGGCGCGGGGGACGCGCGGAGCGCCTGCAGATCGGTGTTGGCGACGATGAAATCGACGCCGGTGAATTTCGCCGCCATCATGCGGTTGACGGCGTTGGAGCCGCCTCCGCCCAGACCGATCACCTTGATCTTCGCTACGTCACGCTCCTCGTCCATCGCGAACACCGGACGACGGCCACGTCCTTGCTCCATCAACGCCTCCTTCTTTCCGCGGGTTAGAAGAGTTTCGCGAACCATTCGCGGAGGCGGTGACCGAGTGTGCCGTCGTCGTTCGCGTCGATGGGCGCACCGGATCGCTGCCCCCGGGCGCCGTAACGCGCCAGGCCCACCGCGGTCGAGTATATGGGACTTTGCACCACGTCGCATAGTCCTCCGATATTTCCGGGCGCGCCCCGGCGCACCGGAAGATCGAAGACCTGCTCGGCCAGCTCGGGCAGCCCCTGCATGATGGAGGTCCCGCCCGTCACCACCACCCCCGCCGCCGCCGCGTCCTGCAGCCCCGCCCGCGCGAGGTCCCGCGCCACCAGCGTGAAGATCTCCTCGACCCGGGGCTGGATGATCTCGGAGAGGATCTGGCGCGAGAGCTGGCGGGGCTTGCGCCCGCCCACGCTGGGCACGTCCACCGTCTCGTCCTCGCGGACGAGCGCGGTCAGCGCGCACCCATAGCGCTTTTTCAAGTCTTCGGCGTCCGAGGTCGGGGTGCGGAGCCCCACGGCGATGTCGTTGGAAATGTGATCGCCGCCGAGGGGAAGGATGCCGGTGTACCAGATGGCGCCGTCGCGGAAGAGCGCGATGTCCGTGGTCCCGCCCCCGAGGTCGATCAGGAGGATGCCCAGCTCCTTCTCCTCGGGCGAGATGACCGCCTCCGACGAGGCCAGCGGCTCGAGCACGATGTCCTGCACCGCCAGGCCCGCCCGGTTCACGCTGCGAATCACGTTCTGGACCGAGGTGGCGGCCCCGGTCACCAGGTGCACCTCGACCTCGAGCCGCACGCCGGACATCCCCACGGGCTCCTTCACCCCGTCCTGGTCGTCCACGACGAAGGTCTGGGGCAAGACATGGATGACTTCCCGATCGGGCGGCAGGTTGATGGCCTTGGCCGCCTCCAGCGCCCGGTCCACGTCGGCCTGGCTGACCTCGCGGTGCTTGCCGGACACCGCCACCACCCCGCGGCTGTTGATGCCCCGGATGTGCCCGCCCGCAATGCCCGCCACCACGGAGCCGATCTCCACGCCGGCGACCTGCTCGGCCTCCGCCACCGCCTGGCGCACCGCCTCCACGGTGGAGTCGATGTTCACCACCACGCCCTTGCGGAGCCCGCGGGAGGGGCTCACCCCAACCCCCACGATGTCCAGGCCGCCCGCCGGCGCCGGCTCGGCGATCACGCAGCAGATCTTGGTGGTGCCGACGTCGAGCCCGGCGATGACCGCGCGCTCCTTCGCTCTGCCCATGCGCCTCCTCTCAGCGAACCGCGGGTTTGAGGACAACCTGATCCCGGAAGCGCAGGTCGATGGCGCTCACCGGCTGGCCCGAGGACGCCACCTGGGCGAGCACGCCGGCCAGCCGGGGAATGCGCGAATCCCACTCCTCGGCGCCGAGCCGCACCTCGATGCCGTCCACCGTGTAGAGCACCGGCCCGTCGCTGCGCCCCACGTCCACCTCGGAGATCTGGGCCACCAGCGGGCTGCCCGCGCGGAGCAGGGTGCGGATGAGCCGCACACCGGTGAGCACGCGCTCCGACGGCGCGCGCGAGGCGGCGGCGATCTCCTCGTCGGTGAGCCCGCTGATGACGGGCAGCGCGACGGTGACCGCGCGGCCCTCGGAGGCGACGCGCACGCCCTCCTCGTCGATCCAGTGCAGGCGACCGGCATGGACGAGGGTGAACGGCCGCCGCTCCTCCACGACGATGGTCACGCGGTTGGGGAAGTCCCGGACGACCTCGGCGCGGCGCACCGCGGGCAGGCTCTCGACCCCGGCGGCGGCGGCCCGGGCGTCCAGGCGCCAGAGATTCTGCCCCTGGCGAATGCGGGAGGCAGCCACCACCTCGGCGGCGTCGAGCCGGCTCGTCCCGCGCACCTCGACGGCGGCCACGGCGAAGCGCGGCGAGGTCAGGAGCCAGCGCACGCCGAGCCCGGCCGCCCCCAGGCCCGCGGCCACCGCGGCGAGGACCATCGTCGTCCGGGCGAGGCTCCGCACCCGGCGGACGAGGCGCCGGCGCCGATCGATGCGCTGGCGGGAGACGAGGGCGGGCCGCTCGCCCCAGTCCTCGAGGGGACGATCGACCCGGCGCGGGGACAGCACGGACAGGCGACGCATGGCGCGGTCGCGGCTAGCCCTCGCCCAGGACGCGGATCTCGGGCTCGAGCGTGATCCCGAAGTGATGCTGCACCCGGTCCCGGGAAAGGTCCATGAGGGCGAGGACGTCGGCGGCCATGGCGCCGCCGCGGTTGACGATGAAGTTCACGTGCTTGGCGGAGATCTCGGCGCCATTGAGCCGCTTGCCCCGCAGGCCGACCTTCTCGATCATCCGGCTCGCCGTCTCGCCGGCGGGGTTCTTCCAGACGCACCCCGCCGAGGCCAGGGCCAGGGGCTGGCTGGCCTTCTTCTGCTTGAGCCGCACCTTGATGTCCTTCTGGATCTCGGCGAAGGCCCGGCGGTGGAACCGCAGCCGGGCCCCGATGAGCACCGAGCCGGCGGGCGCCGCGAACGCGCGGTAGCCGAAGGTGCCGGGCCCGGGCTTGAACTCCCCCAGCGTCCCGTCGGCGTGGAGGAAGTAGACGGCGGACACGAAGTCGCTGATCCAGCCGTCGGGGGTGCCCGCGTTCATGGCGATGGCGCCGCCGATGGTGGCGGGGATGCCGACCAGGCACTCCATGCCGCCCAGGTTCAGCGCCGCCGCCTCGCGGATGAGCGCGGAGAGCCCCACCCCCGCCCCCGCGACGGCCTCCTCGCCGTGGAACTCGGCGCGGCCGAGGCAGCCCTCGAGCTTCAGGACCACGCCACGGATCCCGCGGTCGCGGACGAGCAGGTTGTTCCCGCCCCCGATCACCTCGACCGCGAGCTGCTCCTTGTCCGCGAAGGCCAGGGCCAGGCGGATGTCCTCCACGTCCTGCGGCACGATGAAGAAGTCGGCGGGGCCGCCGATGCGCAGGGACGTGTGGAAGCTCAGGGGTTCTTTGAAACGCACCTCGCCACGGATCTCTCCGAGCATGCGTTATCTCCTCTCGGGCCGGCCGCCGGACTCGCCCAGACGGGCGAGCACCTCGGCACCCAGCGCGCCCACATCACCGGCTCCCAGGGTGAGCACCAGATCCCCGGAGCGCGTGGATTCGCACAGGAAGTCGACGACCGCCGCGCGGTCGCCGTTGAGGTAATGCACCTCGCGATGGCCGTGGGCGGCGATGCCCTCGGCGAGGTCGCGCGCGTGGACCCCCGGAATGGGAGGCTCGCCGGCTCCGTAGATGTCCATCACCACCAGGACGTCGGACTGATTGAAGGCGGTGAGGAACTCCTGCCGGAGATCACGCGTGCGGGTGTAGCGGTGCGGCTGGAATACCGTGATCACGCGCCGGTCGTACCCCGCCTTGGCGGCGGCGAGGGTGGCGCGGATCTCGGCCGGATGATGCCCGTAGTCGTCCACGACGAGGACGCCGCGGGCTTCCCCGCGGACCTGGAAGCGACGCTGCACGCCGGCGAAGCTCGCGAGGGCGCGCGCGATCACGTCGAAGGGAACGTCGAGGTCGAGCGCCACCGCCACCGCGGCGAGGGCGTTCAGCACGTTGTGGCGGCCCGGCACCTGCAGGGCCACCGGTCCCAGCACGGCGCCGCGGCGCATCGCCTCGAAGCGCGCGGTGGTGCCCGAGAACTCCAGGCGTCGCGCGGTGAGGTCGGCGCTGGCCTCGAGGCCGTAGGTGATCACGCGCTTCTCGACGGCCGGAATCATCTGCTGGATATTGGGCTGGTCCAGGCAGAGGACGACGGCGCCGTAGAACGGCACCTTGTTCACGAAGGCGAGGAAGGCGGCGCGGACGGCGTCGAGGTCGCCGTAGTGGTCGAGGTGTTCGGCGTCGATCGTGGTGACCACGGCGATGGTCGGGGTGAGCTTGAGGAAGGAGCCGTCCGACTCGTCCGCCTCGGCGACGAGGAACTCGCCCTGCCCGAGTCGCGCGTTGGCGCCCAGCCCGTGGACGCGGCCGCCCACCACCACCGTGGGGTCGAAGCCGCCCGCCCCCAGCACCGCCGCCACCATGGAGGTGGTGGTGGTCTTGCCGTGCGTGCCCGCGACGGCGATGCCGTACTTGAGCCGCATGAGCTCGGCGAGCATCTCCGCCCGCCCGATCACCGGCACGCCGCGCAGGCGCGCCGCCTGTACCTCCACGTTGTCGCGCGCGACGGCGGAGGAGTACACGACCACGTGGGCGCCCTCGACGTTGGCCGCCTCGTGGCCGATGTAGACCTTGGCGCCCAGGCGCTCCAGGCGCTCGACCCCTTCGCCGCGGCGGGCGTCCGAGCCGGTCACCCGATAACCCAGGTTCAGCAGCACCTCGGCGATGCCGCTCATGCCCACGCCGCCGATGCCCACGAAGTGCAGGTGCTGGTAGCGCTTAAACATGGGCCGGCGCCTCGTCCCAGCTGGAGCCGCCGGTGGCGTGCTGGGAGATGTTGAGGAGCACGCCCGCGGAGAACATGGTCATGAGGAGCGCGGAGCCGCCGAAGGACACGAACGGCAGCGGCAGGCCCTTGGTGGGGAGCGCGCCCGTCACCACGCCGAGGTTCACCAGGGTCTGCGTGGCGAGCATCACCGTGAGGCCCAGGGCCAGGAAGCTCCCGAAGGCGTCGGGGGCGCGGAGCCCCACGCGCAGGCCCCGCCAGATCAGCACCGCGAAGAGGCCCACCACGAGCGTGGCGCCGACCAGCCCCAGCTCCTCGCCAAGGATGGCGAAGATGAAGTCGGTGTAGGGCTCGGGCAGATAGAAGAGCTTCTGCTTGGACTCGCCCAGCCCGCGGCCGAACAGTCCCCCCGAGCCCAGGGCCAGGAAGGACTGGATGATCTGGAAGCCCGCGCCCTGCGGATCGTCCCAGGGATTGACGAAGGCGAGCATGCGCCGCCAGCGATAGGGCTTGAGCGCCACCGCCAGGGCCACCAGCGGCAAGGCGGCGGCGGCGATCCACGCCATGTGCCGGACCCGCGCCCCCGCGAGATAGGCGAGCACCAGCGTCAGCACCACCAGGGCGAGGCTGTTGCCGAGGTCCGGCTGCGCAAGGGTGAGGAGGGCCATCGTCCCCGCCACGAGCAGGATCGGGAAGAGCCCCTGCCAGAACTGCTCCATCGCCTGGCGCCGGCGAGTGAGGAAGGAGGCGAGGTAGAGCACGAGCGCGAACTTGGCGAGCTCCACCGGCTGGAACGACAGGGGGCCCAGCCGGAACCAGCGCCGGGTCCCGTTGATGGACCCGCCGAACGGCGGCACCAGCACGAGGACGAGGAGGACGAACGACACCGCCAGCAGCGGGATGACCAGCCGCTCGAGCGAGCGGTAGTCGAGCTTCAGGGCGGCCCACAGGAGCCCGCCCCCCAGGAGCGCCCAGAAGAGCTGCTTCTTCAGGAAGAAGAACGGGTCGCCGAAGCGGTCGGCGGCCACGATGGCGCTGGCCGAGTACACCATCACCACGCCCAGGAAGACGAGGGCCACCACCACCCCGAACAGCCACACGTCGGGCGCGACCTTGCGGGGCATCAGCGCGGCCCCGCGGGCACGAGCCGGCGCACGACGTCCTTGAAGACCTCGCCGCGGTGCTCGTAGTTCTGGAACATGTCGAAGGAGGCGCACGCGGGGGACAGCAGCACCACGTCCCCGATGCGGGCGCGCCGGCCCGCCTGGCGCACCGCATCCTCCATGGTCGCCGCGTCCTCGGTGGCGATGCCCGCCGCGCGCAGGGCGGCGCGGATCTTGTCCCGGTCCTCGCCGATGAGCACGGCGGCGCGCACCCGCCCCCGGGCGGCCTCGGCGAGGGGCGCGAAGTCCTGGCCCTTGCCCTTGCCGCCGGCGATGAGGATCACCGGCTCGCCGAAGCTCTCCAGCGCCTTGATGGTGGAGGCGACGTTGGTGCCCTTGGAGTCGTTGTAGTAGGTGACGCCGCGCGCGTCGTGCACGCGCTCGATGCGGTGGGCGACGCCACGGAAAGAAGCGATGCCTTTCCTGATGGTCGCGGGATCCATGCCCGTCCACAGTGCGCAGGCGGTGGCGGCGAGCACGTTCTCCACGTTGTGGGCGCCGCGCAGCTGTATCTCGCCCACCGGGCACACCGGCTCGGCGTGGCCGTTGAGCTTGGCCACCACCCAGCCCTCGTCGACGAACACCCCGTGGTCGAGGACGCGACGCCGGCTGAACCACAGCACGCGGGCCCGCGTGCGCGGGGCGAGCGCCGCGGTGTCGGGATCATCGGCGTTCAGCACCGCGCAGTCGGCTTCCGTCTGGTTGGCGAAGATGCGCGCCTTGGCCTCCACGTAGGCGGCGTAGCTGCCGTGCCGGTCCAGATGGTCGGGGGCGAGGTTCAGGACCGCGGCCACCCGGGGCCGGAAGGTCTGCGTGGCTTCCAATTGAAAGGACGATGTCTCGGCCACCACCAGGCCGTCGACGGGGAAGTCCAGGGCGTTGGCGGAGAGCGGCGTGCCGATGTTGCCGCCCACCAGCACCGGGCGCACCTGGCCGCGCAGGACGTCGCCGGTGAGCGCGGTGGTGGTGGTCTTGCCGTTGGTGCCGGTGATGGCGATGACATCGGCCTCCATCACCCGCCAGGCCAGCTCGAGCTCACTCACCACCGGCACGCCGCGCGCGCGCAGGCCGGCCAGCACCGGAAGCTCGAGCGGCACGCCCGGGCTCACCACCACCAGGTCCGCGCCGGCGAAGGCGGCGTCGGGATGGCCGCTCCACACCGGGATGCGCTCGGCCTCGAGCCGGCGCGCCTCCGGTGACCAGCGCTCGCGCGGCGCCGCGTCCGAGGCGAGCACGCGGCCGCCCAGCCGCGTCACCAGCCGCGCGGCGGCGAGCCCGCTCTTGGCGAGGCCCACCACCGCCACCGTCTTGCCTCCCAGCCAGCGCCGGTAGTCGATTCCCCGTTCCATGATCGCCGTCTCAGTCCCCAGCATGGCGCCCGTCAGCTCACCGCAGTTTCAGCGTGGTCAACGCGAGAAGCGCCAGCATGAAAGACAGGATCCAGAAGCGCACGATGATCTTCGGCTCCGCCCAGCCCTGCAGCTCGTAGTGGTGATGGAGCGGCGCCATCTTGAACACCCGTTTCCCGGTGAGCTTGAAGGAGAGCACCTGGATGATGACGGAGCCCGCCTCCACCACGTAGATGCCCCCGATGAGGGGGAGCAAGAGCTCCGACTTCGTGAGCACGGCCAGCGTCCCGATGGCGCCGCCGAGGGCGAGGGAGCCCACGTCGCCCATGAACACCTGCGCGGGATAGCTGTTGAACCAGAGGAACCCCAGCGCCGCGCCGACCAGGGCGCCGCAGAACACGGTGAGCTCGCCCGTGCCCTTGACGTTCAGGATGCGCAGGTACTCCGCGGCCCGGAAGTTGCCGGTGAGGTAGGCGATGAGCGCGAAGGCGCCGCCCGCCATCACGATGGGCCCGATGGCGAGCCCGTCGAGGCCGTCGGTGAGGTTCACGGCATTGGACGCCCCCACCACCACCAGCAGCGCGAAGGGGATCCAGAGGATGCCCAGGGTGAGAAGCCAGCCCTTGAAGAACGGAATGGCGAGGCCGGTGGTGAAGCCGTCCGGCGGCCACACATAGAGTGAGGCGGTGAGGAGCCCGACCCACAGGACCTGCGCGCCGAGCTTCTGCTTGGCGGAGATGCCCTTGCGCGTCTTGAGCTTCTTCCAGTCGTCGAGGAAGCCGATGAGCCCCAGCCCCGCGGTGGCCAGGATGACCGTCCACACATATCGATTTGTCAGGTTGGCCCACAGCAGCGTGGAGATCAGGATGGCGGCCAGGATCACCAGCCCGCCCATGGTCGGCGTCCCCGCCTTGGCGCGGTGGCGGGCCGGCGTGTCTTCCCGGATCGTCTCCCCCCCGTGCTGCATCTCGCGCAGCCGCTGTATCAGCCACGGCCCCAGCACGAACGAGATCACGATGGCGGACACCGTGGCCATCGCCGTCCGGAACGTGATGTAGCGGAAGACGTTGAAGGCGATGTGATCCTTCGCCAGCGGCACGAGGAGGAGGTAGAACATCAGCCATCCTCTCCTCCGAGGCGCGCCAGGAGGGCGTCCACCACGCGCTCCATCCGCATGCCCCGCGACCCCTTGACCAGCACCGCGTCCCCGGCGGCGAGGCGCTTGAGGAGGAGCGCCACCGTGTCCTCGAAGGTGGTGGTGTGGTGCGCCTCGCCGAGCCCGGCGGCCCGCGCCGCGTCCACGGCGGTGAGCGCGTGCCGGCCCACCCCGACGAACTCGGCCGCCCCCGCCCGCGCCACCGCCTCGCCCATCTCCCGATGCGCGGCGGGGGCGAGATCGCCCAGCTCCAGCATGTCGCCCAGCACCACCAGCAAGCGGCGGGCGCCCCGCGCGCTCTTGAGCGTCTCGAGCGCCGCCTTCACCGAGGCGGGGTTGGCGTTGTAGGTGTCGTCGAGGATGCGCACGCCACCGGCCTCACGCCACACCGAGCGCCCCTTCACGGGCCGCGCCGTCTCCAGGCCCGCCGCGATCTCGGGCAGCGGGACGCCGAGGGCCAGCCCCACGCCGGCCGCGCAGAGGACGTTGACGACGTTGTGGCGGCCCGCGAAGGCGAGCCGGGTCGCCTGCCGGCGCCCGCGCGCCTCCAGGGTCACCGTGATCGCGCCGTCGGGGCGCTCCACGACGTCGGTGGCCCGAACGTCCGCCTCCCCCCGCGCGCTCACCGTGAGCACGCGGGCGCGGCTGCGCGCGCGCATGCCCGCCACCCGCGCGTCGTCCGCGTTGAGCACCACGGCCCCCTCGGGCGGGATCGCGGCGACGAGGTCGCCCTTCTCCACCGCCACCTCGTCCAGCGAGCCGAGATATTCGGTGTGCGCGGTGGACACCACCGTCACCGCGGCGACCGTGGGCCGCGCCAGGGCGGCGAGCGCGGCGATCTCGCCCCGGTGATTGGTGCCGATCTCCAGCACCACGGCGCGATGCGCGGCCGTGATCTGCAGGAGGGTGAGGGGCAGGCCCCACTGATTGTTGAAGCTCCCTTCCGGCTTGAGCACCGGCCCGAGCGCGCGGAGCGCGCCCGCCATCAGCTCCTTGGTGGTGGTCTTGCCGTTGGAGCCAGTCACCGCCGCCACCGGCACCGTGAAGCGGGCCCGGTGATAGGCGGCGAAGCGGCCGAGGGCGCGGGTGGTCTCGTCCACCAGGACCACCGGCACGGTGGTGGGAAGATCGTCGGGCAGGGTGTCGACGACGAGGCAGGCGGCCCCGCGCGCCACCGCGTCCCGGAGGAACCGGTGGCCATCGTTCTGCCCGTGAATGGCGAAGAACGCCGCGCCCACGGCGAGCGTGCGGGTGTCGATCGACACGCCGCTCACGGGAATCGCCAGGTCGCCCCCCACGAGGGCGCCCTGCGTGCCCCGGACCACGTTCTCCACCGTGAACATCCGCTCCCCTCTCCCTATGGCGCCCGCTCCGCCAGGAATCTCCGCGCGACGTCCCGATCGTCGAAGGGCAGCACCTCGTGCCCGACGACCTGATAGGTCTCGTGCCCCTTGCCCGCGATCACCATCACGTCGCCCGCGCGCGCCCAGCGGAGGGCGTCACCGATGGCCGCGCGCCGGTCGGGCTCGGCCACCCGCCGCTCCGCACCGCCGGGAACCCGCGCCACGCCCACCAGGACCTCGTCCACGATGGCCTCCGGCCGCTCGGTGCGGGGATTGTCGGAGGTCACCCACACGCGGTCGGCCAGGCGCGCGGCGATCTCGCCCATGATGGGCCGCTTGCCGCGGTCGCGATCGCCGCCGCAGCCGAACACCACGCCCAATCGACTCCCGGGACGAACCAGCCGCCTCGCGGTGGTGAGCACGCGCTCGAGCGCATCGGGGGTGTGGGCGTAGTCCACCACCACCAGGAAGGGCTGCCCCGCCTCCACCCGCTCGAAGCGGCCGGGCACCGCGCTGACCGCGCCCAGCGTCGTCGCGATGGTGGCGGCAGGAATGTCGAGGGCCACACCCACGCCGACCGCGGCGAGCAGGTTCATCACATTGTGCTCGCCCACCAGCGGCGACGCGAGCGCAAGCGGGCCCGCCGGGGTATCCAGCTCCAGGCGTATCCCGTCGAGGGCCGAGGTGTAGCGGCGCGGGCGCAGCTCGGCCGCGCCCTGCAGGGCGTAGCGGATCACGCGGAGCGGCAGGCCCGCCACCATGCCGGGGCCCGCGGGATCGTCGGCGTTGATCACCGCGGCGCGCCGCGTCTTGCCTCCGGCGGCCACGATCTCGAAGAGCCGGCGCTTCACCCGCCCGTACTCGGCCAGCGTGCCGTGGAAGTCGAGGTGATCCTGGGTGAGGTTGGTGAACACGGCGACGTCGTACTCGGTGCCGGTCACTCGCGCGAGCGCGAGGGCGTGGGACGACACCTCCATCGCGGCGGCGGTGACCCCGCTGTCACGCATCCGGGCCAGCAGCGCCTGGAGCTCCAGCGCCTCGGGCGTGGTCTGGCTCGCCTCCACCGCCTGATCGCCCACGCGGTACTGGATGGTGCCGATGAGCCCGGTGCGATGGCCGGCGCCCCGGAGCAGCGCGTCCACCAGGAAGGACGTGGTGGTCTTGCCGTTGGTGCCGGTGATGCCGACCAGGGTGAGGGCGCGCGAGGGATGGCCCCAGTAGGCGTCGGCGAGGCGGGCCAGCGCCTCCCGCGCGGACGGTACGAGCACCCGCGCGGTGGCCGAGCTGGCGAGGGGATCCGCGCCCTCCAGCACGACGAGGCCGGCGCCCCGCGCCACCGCGTCCGGAATGAAGCGGCGGCCGTCCTGCTTGAAGCCGGCGACGGCCACGAAGCAGTCGCCGGGCGCCACCTTGCGGGAGTCGTAGGACACGCCGCTCACCGTCGCAGGCGGGGTGCCGAGCACCGTCTTGTCCGCCAGGGCGTCGAGCAGGGTCGCCGTGCTCATGGAGTGAGTCATCGCCTCGTGCTGGGCGGATGCAGGGTGAGCCGCGCGAGCGCGCCCGGCGTCAGCGCGGCGCCGGCGGCGGGCGTCTGCGCCGCCACCACCCCCCGGCCCGCGACCTCGAGGCGCACGTCGAGCGGCGCGAGGGCGTCCATCGCGCCGCGCAGGGAGAGGCCCACCACCGCGGGCATGGCCGGCGGGGTGTCGGCCGGCGCCCCCATCGACGCGACCGGAACCACGGACACTCCGGCCTCGGGCTCGGGGCGCACGAGCTGAACGGGCGCGGTGTCCCTGGGTGGGGCGTGGAGATAGCGCAGCGCCTCCCCCCCGATGGCGGCGAAGATGGGCGCGGCCGCCTCGCTGCCCCACTTCTCGTTCTTGGGCTCGTCGAGCAGCACGATCATGGCGAGGCGCGGGTCGTCGGCGGGGGCGAAGCCCACGAACGACAGCACGCCCGGCGCGCGCGAGTACCGTCGCGTCCCCGGCTCGAGCTTCTGGGCGGTGCCGGTCTTGCCCGCCACCTCGAAGCCCGCGATGGCCGCGTTGTGGCCGGTGCCCTCCGCCACCACGCGCGTCATGATTCCGGTCAGCGTGCGCGCGGTGTCGGGCGAGATCACCTGGCGCACCGCCTTCGGCTCGAAGCCCCGCACCTCGCGCCCGTGCTCGTCCAGCACCGCCCGCACGACCTGCGGTTGCATGAGCCGGCCGCCGTTGGCCACCGCGGCGAACGAGGCCACCATCTGGAGCGCGGTGACCGAGACCTCCTGCCCGATGGACAGCGTCGCCAGGGACAGGCCCGACCACCGGTCGGGCGCGCGGAGCTGACCCCGGCTCTCGCCCGGCAGTCCCGCGCCCGTGGGCGCCCCGAAGCCGAAGCCGGTGATGTACTTGTAGTAGCGCTCCTTGCCGAGCGAGAGGCCCACCTTGATGGAGCCCACGTTCGAGGAGTTCTGCAGCACCTCGGCGAACGTCAGCCAGCCGTACTTCTTCCAGTCGTGGATGGTGGCGTTGGCGACGGTGATGGCGCCGTTCTCGCCGAACACGCGGTCGGTGGGCCGAATCACGCCCTCCTCGAGGGCGGCGGCGGCGAGGATGACCTTGAAGGTGGAGCCGGGCTCGAACGGATCGGTCACGGCCCGGTTGCGCCGCTCGTCGTCGGTGGCGGTGGCGAAGGCGTTGGGGTTGAACGTGGGGCGGACGGCGAGGGCGAGGATCTCCCCGGTGCGCGGATCCATCGCCACCGCCATCGCGGCGCGAGCGCGCGTACGCCGCCAGGCCGCGTCGATCTCCTTCTCGGCGAGGTACTGGAGGGTGGCGTCGAGGGTGAGCACCACGCCCTGCCCGGGACGCGAGGCCTTCAGGATCACCGGCGTTCCGGTGACCTCGCGGCCGAGGGCGTCGCGCTCCACGAGGGCCCGCCCCTCCTGGCCGGCGAGCGGTCCGTCCCACGCCTGCTCGATGCCGCCCAGGCCCTTGCCCTCGCCGCCCTCGAAGCCCACCACGTGGGCGGCGAGCTCGCGGTTGGGATAGAGGCGGAGGCTCTCCTCGAGGAAGCCCAGCGCCGGCTCGTGGAGCGCTCGCACCCCCTGCGCCACCGCGGGGGGCAGGCGCCGCTTCACGAAGACGAAGCGCTTGCTGGTGTCGAGCCGCCGGGCGATCTCCCCGGCGGGCTCGCCCAGCACGGGGGCGAGGCGGCGGGCCAGGCGCGTGGGGTCGTCCACGCGGCCCGGGAGCGCGTAGAGGGTCTCCGCGCCCGAGGACACCGCGAGGACCTGGCCGTTCCGGTCGAGGATGGGCCCGCGCTTGGGACGGAGGGGAATCGTCTTCGCGTGCTGGCTTTCCGCGAGGCGGAGATACTCGTCGTGCTTGACCACCTGAAGGTAACCGAGCCGAGCGAGCAGCCCGAGCAAGGCGGCGCCGAAGATCGCGGCGACGATCAGAGTCCGGGTCCTCGGGCTGCCTCCCCGGCTCGCCTTCATGTCACGCGGCTCATCGACGGAGGGCTCGCTCCCCCATGGCCCCGCGGTCCACCGCGGCGGTGCGCGCGGGCACCGCGCGGCTCGTGCCGGCGCCGCCCGCCACGAACTCGCGGGCGAGCACGACCTGATCGCGGCCCGGCGCCACCATGCCGAGCTCGCGGCGCGCCTTCTCCTCGATGCGCGCGAGCGAGCGGAGGGTCGCCAGCTCCACGGCGAGGCGACGGTTCAGCTCCTCGGCCTCCGCGCGCGTGGTGCGGAGCGCGTCGAGCCGGTAGGACAGCCGCACCTGATGGGCCTTGAGGCCGACCACGCCGAGGACGCCCGCGGTGAGGAGCGCGCCCAGCGCCACGCCCACGCCCATGGCGCGCAGGCGGCGGTGATCGCGCTCGCGGTGGAAGCGGGCGGCCTCCTGGGTCTTCGCGGACAGCGGCATCGCGAAGAGGCGCCGGGGCGCGGGAGGCGCGATCACGCGCACGGTGCCCGCGCTCACGCCGCCTCCAGCCGCTCGAGCACGCGGAGCTTCGCGCTCCGGGCCCGCGGGTTCGCCACCGCTTCCTCGCGCTGCGGAACCACCGGCGACGGCTGCAGCTCGCCGAAGCCGCTCGACTCGAGCGTACGGAACGTGCGCTTCACGATGCGGTCTTCCCCCGAGTGGAACGAGATGACGCCGAGCCGCCCCCCGCGGCCGAGCAGAGCCGCGGCCTGCGGGAGCGCGTCGCGGAGGGCCTGCGCCTCGTCGTTGACGGCGACGCGCAGGGCCTGAAAAGTGCGGGTGGCGACGTGCGTGCGGCGCGGCCAGGCCGCGCGCGGAACGCCGCGCTTCACCGCGGCCACGAGATCGACCGTGGTCCGGAGAGGGGCGGCCGCGCGCGCCTCGACGATGCGTCGGGCGATGCGGCGCGCGTGCGGCTCGTCCCCGTGCTCGCTGAGCACGCGGACGAGCTCCGCCTCCGGCAGCCGGTTGACGAGCTCCGCGGCGGTGACGCCCGCGGAGGAATCGAAGCGCATGTCCAGCGGCTCCTCGCCCTGGAACGAGAAGCCGCGGCGGGACGCCTCGAGCTGATACGAGGACAGGCCGAGATCGAGGAGTACGGCTTCCGCCTCCGTCACCCCCGCCTCGGCGGCGTGGGCGGAGAGCGCGCGGAAATTGCCGTGGGCGAGACGCGCACGCGCGCCGAACCGCGCGAGGCGCGCCCGCGCGCGCGCGAGCGCCTCCTCGTCGCCGTCGAGGCCGAGGAGGCGCGTGCCCGCCGCGCTCGCGTCGAGCAGCCGCTCCGCGTGGCCGCCGAGCCCGACGGTGCCGTCCACCACCCAGCCCGGACGACGCGCGCGCAGGAGGAACACCACCTCGTCGGCGAGCACGGGGACGTGGATGGCGTCCGACGTCATCGCTACACGCCCTTCCGCGCGACGCGATCGAAGAGATCGCCGAGCGGCTCGCGCTGCTCGCCGAGATGCTTCCACCGCTCGGGGTTCCACACCTCGAAGTGCTCGAGCATGCCGATCACGAGCACGTCCTTGTCGAGCGCGGCGCGCTCGCGATAGTCCGGCGAGAGCTGAATGCGTCCCTGCGCGTCGAGCGACACGTCCTGCGCGCGCGAGAGATACGCGTACTTGAGCTTGCGCGCGTCCTCGTCGAACTTGGGCAGCGCGGCCACTTTCTCCTCGATCTCCCGCCACGCCGCGAGCGGATACACCTCGAGGGAGTGATCGATGGGCACCACGACGAGCTTGCCGCCGTGATCGCCGTCGAGGGCCTCGCGAAATTTCGCGGGGATGCTGAGGCGCCCCTTCGGGTCGATCGTGTGCCTGAAATGTCCTCGAAACACTGTCCCCTCGGTCGAGGCCCCGTGGCCTCTCCGGCTCGCCCACCGGCTGGGCATGGACACCACTTCATGGGAAAACACCCCACTTGAGGGGGCATCCTAAGGGGTGGTCTGGAGGGGTGTCAAGGAAAAACTAAAGATTTCAAGGAGAAATACAGCGCGTCACCCTGACGACAGGTGGGGGGGCCCCCCAACTGGCCACCCCGCCCCTAGCGGAAATACGGGTGCTGGATGGGGGCGGGTGGACTCAGCCAGGCCGGGCGCCGGAGCCCGTTGTCGGCGCCCGGGCTATCGGGGCTTGTAGTACTTGAGGGCTTCCGGCAGCCACTCCTCGATCTGCCGGACCCGGGTTTCCTCGGAGGGATGCGTGGACAGAAACTCCGGCGGCCGCGAGGCGCCCTTCGAGGCGGCGCCCATGCGCACCCAGAGGTCGCGCGCGGCGCGCGGGTCATAGCCCGCCTTGGCCATGAGGATGAGCCCGATGTGATCGGCCTCCGACTCCTGCTTGCGCCCCCACGGCAGGAGCAGCCCCTGCGCGAACATCCCGGCGACCTGCTGGCTCGTCTGGGGATCCGCGCCGAGCACGCCGCTGATGAGCGCCCCGCCCAGGCCCTGCGCCACCATCTGCTGGCTCACGCGCTCGGCGCTGTGGCGCGCCAGCACGTGCCCCACCTCGTGGCCGATGACGGCGGCGAGGCCGGCGTCGTCCTTGGTGATGGGCAGTATCCCGGTGTACACGGCGATCTTGCCCCCGGGGAGAGCGAAGGCATTCGCCTGGTTTTCCTCGATCACCTTCACTTCCCACGGCAGGTTGGGCTTCTCGGCCACGGCGACGATGCGCTGAGCCACGCGCTGGACCTGGGCATTCGCCACGGGGTCGCCGGACACCTTGGCCTTGCCCGTCACCTCCTTGTAGGCCTGTACCCCCATCGTGACCTCGTCCGACTCGGAGAGGAGGTTGAGCTGCGAGCGCCCGGTGATGGGGACGCTCTCGCACGCGACGAGGATGGCGGACAGGCCGAGCGCGACGAGAAGGAGGTGCCGGAGCCTGATCATGGCGGGCATTCTAGCAGAGGGGGCCGGAGCCCTCCCAGCCGGCTCCTTACTCGGGCGGCGGCTCGGATGGCGGGGCGGGCCACGCCCAGGAAGGCAGCTCGGGCCGGCGGTCGTTCCGGATTCGCACGCGCGTGCCCATGAAGGCGGGCGCCGCCGGCACGGCCCCGTCCCGCCCCACCTCCAGCACGATGCCGATGGAGACCACGCGGGCCGGGTCCGTGGTGGGCTCGTCCTGCCGATCGTAATAGCTCAGGACCAGGCGCCGCACGCCGTCGACCAGGGGCTGGGCCCCTCCGCCGGCCTCCCGGCGCAGCACGGTGCCGCGCAGGAGATAGGTCACCCGCTCGCGCGTGGGGTCGATGATGCCGTTCTCGTTCAGGTCGCGGTGGAGCGTCACCCGCTCGGGCTCGGCGAGCACGATGGCGCCGAGGCCCGCGCCGTGCGGATCGTAGCCGGCCTGGCGCAGCTCGGTGGCCATGCGCTCGAGACCCACGCGCGCCCCCTGGGTCGCGTCCGCGCGGGCCAGGCCCGCGGTGTACGCCCCCTGCCCCGCGAGGAAGAGGCTCAGCGTGCCCGCCATGACGAGGCCGGCGAGCCCCATGGCCACCAGGAGCTCCACCATCGAGGATCCGCGCGCCATGGCCCGGAGCCTCGGGCCGGCCGCGCGGGCGCGTCAATGTCCGATCGGCGAGACGCGTCCGCGACGATACGTGTATCAGTCGAGGATGGGCTTGGGCGGATCCGACGAGTAGTCGTAGAAGCCGCGCCCGGTCTTGCGCCCGAGGTCGCCGCGCTTCACGCGCTTCTCGAGCTCCCGCGGCGGCTTGTCGTTCGGGTCCTTGGTGACCTCGTAGGTCTCGAGCCGGGCGTTGTAGCCGATGTCCAGCCCGGAGAGGTCGCCGAGCTTGAACGGCCCCAGGGGGTGGTTCAGGCCCAGCTCGACCGCCTTGTCGATGTCGGCGTGGTTGGCTACGCCCTGCTCGAGGCAGTAATAGGCCTCGCGCACGAGGGCGCGGAGGATGCGGTTCACGAGGAAGCCGGGCAGCTCCTTCCTGAGAACGACCGGCTCCCGGCCGCTGCGGCGCGCCACCTCGGCGGTGATCTCCACCGTCTCCTCGGTGGTGGCCTGCCCCTTCACCACCTCCACGAGCTTCATCACGAGCGGCGGGTAGAAGTAGTGCATGTTGACGCACTTGTCCGGCCGCTTGGTGGCGGAGGCGATCTGCGAGTTCATCAGGGTGGACGAGTTGGTGGCGAGGATGGCGTGGGGCGGGCAGAAGCGGTCGAGCTTGGCGAAGCATTCGCGCTTCGGCTCGAGGCGCTCCACGATGGCCTCGATGACGAAGTCGGCGTCGCGCGCGGCCTTCTCGAGGTCGGGCTCGAGCCGCACCCGCGCGATCGCCTCCTCCATCTGGTCCTTCGTCATCTGTCCCTTCTGCACGCGCCGCTCGAGCTGCCGGCGGTTGCCCGCCATGCCCTTGCTCAGCAGCTCCATGGACAGATCGTTGAGGGTGAGCGCGTAGCCGTGCAGCGCGGACTGCATGGCGATCTGCGCGCCCATCTGGCCCGCTCCCACCACGAGGATGCGCTTGACGTCGTCGGTCTTCATCGCCCCCTCCTCCTCACGCCAGGGGCGGCTTCTTGTCCGCCCACGGCGCGATCCGCTCGTAGCCGGCGGCGGCGCGCAGCACCGTCGCGTCGTCGAAGCGCCGGCCCACGAGCTGCAGCCCGATGGGCAGGCCGTCCTTGGTGAACCCGCACGGCACCGAGGCGGCGGGATTGCCGGTGAGGTTGAAGGGGTAGGTGAACGGGATCCAGTCGTAGGCCTCCACCGGGCGCCCCGCGATGTCGGGAGGATTGTCCAGCCCCACCTTGAACGGCGGGGTGGCGATGGTGGGCGTGAGCAGGAGATCGTGCCCGTCGAAGTAGCGGCGCACGTGCTCGTACCAGGTGAGGCGGTCGAACCACGCCTGCACGTAGCGGGTCGCCGGCCACTTGACCGCGTCCTGAACGAGGGGAAGGAGGCCGGGGTCGATGTCCTGGGGCCGGTCGAGGTAGGGCGCCATGCGCGTGGCGATGCCGCCGCAGAAGACCGCCTCCCACGCCGCCTTGGGCGAGGGCCAGCCCAGCCGCACCTCGTCCACCTTGGCCCCGAGCTCGCGGAACCGGCGCGCCGCCTTCGCGCACGCGGCCTCCACCTCGGGATCGACCACTCGGGCGAATCCCAGATCCGGCGACCATCCGATGCGCAGGCCTTTGAGACTTCCCCGCAGCGCCTTCACGTAGTCGACGCCGGCGGCGGGCAGCGAGTACTGATCGCGCTCGTCCGGCCCCGCGCACGCGTTCATCGTCAGCGCGGCGTCCTCCACCGTGCGCGTCATGGGGCCGATGTGCGACAGGCTCCAGGCGCCGCTCGGCGGGTAGACGGGAATGCGCCCGTAGGAGGCCTTGTGGCCGAAGATCCCCGCGCACGAGGCGGGGATGCGGATGGACCCACCGCCGTCGGTGCCGATGGCGATGGGCCCGAGCCCCGCGGCCACCGCCGCGCTCGCGCCCCCGCTGGAGCCGCCGGGCGTGCGGTCGATGTTCCACGGGTTTCGCGTCACGCCGAACAGCAGGTTGTGAGTGGCGCCGATCCAGCCGAAGGTGGGGGTGTTCGTCTTCCCGAGCTGGATCGCGCCCGCGGCCTTCATCCGCGCCACCATGGGCGCATCTTCGGTCGGGACGTTGTCGGCGTAGAAGCGCGTGCCGAACGTGGTGCGGACGCCCTTGGTGATGACGAGGTCCTTGGTGGAGAACGGCACCCCGTGCAGGGGGCCGACCGTCGCGCCGCGCTTGCCCAGCGCGCGCTCGGCGGCGCGGGCGTCGCGCAGCGCCTGCTCGGGCGTGAGGGTCACGTAGGCGTTGAGATGGGGGTTCAGCCGGTCGATGCGCTCCAGCACCGCCCGCACGACCTCCACCGGGGAGACCTTCTTCCTGCGGATCGCCGCGGCGAGCGCGGCGGCCGACATCCAGCACAGCTCGTCGTTCGCCATGTCGGGATCTCCTGTGTCGAGGGCGGCCGCCCGGTCGCGCTCAGGCGCCGCGGAGGCGCGGATCCAGCGTGTCGCGGAGCGCGTCGCCGAGCAGGTTCGAGCCGAAGACGGCGAGGCTGATGGCGACGCCGGGGAAGAGGACGAGGTGCGGCGCCTTCTGCGCGTACTCCGCCGCGGAGACCGACAGCATGCGGCCCCACGACGGATACGGCTCGGGCACGCCGAGGCCGAGGAACGACAGCGTGGCCTCCACGAGGATGGCGCTGCCGAGCTGGGCGGTCATGAGCACGATGAAGGGGCCGATGGTGTTGGGCAGGATGTGGCGGAACGCGATACGGAGGTGGCGCACGCCCACCGCGCGGGCCGCCTCCACGTACTGCATCTCCCGGATGGACAGCACGCTGGAGCGGATGACCCGCGCGGCGCGGGGGATGATGGGCACGGAGATGGCGATGACCACGTTCTGGATGGACGCCCCCAGCGCCGCCGACATCACCATGGCGAGCACGAGCAGCGGCAGCCCCTGCAGGATGTCCAGCACGCGCTGGGTGATGAGGTCGGTCTTGCCGCCGATGTAGCCGGAGAGGAGCCCGATGATGCCGCCGAGGAAGGAGCCCAGCACGGTGGAGGCGACGCCCACGATGAGGGACACGCGCGCGCCGTGCACGATGCGAGAGTAGACGTCGCGCCCCAGGTGGTCGGAGCCCAGCCAGTGCTCGGCGGACGGGCGCCCGAGGGTCTGGGCGGCGTCGGTAGCGATGGGATCGTGCGTCTCCACCACGTTGGCGAAGATGGCGGTGAGGGCGATCGCGAGCATGATGAAGCCGCCCGCCGCCCCCAGCGGCTTCTTCCGGATGAAGCGCCCCAGGACGGTGACGGCGCCGGGGCGCGCGACCATGGGCCGCGCGGTGGCGGGCAGCGGGACGGTGGCCGGGCTCGCCGGGCTAGCTGCCATAGCGCACCCGCGGGTCGAGGAAGCCGTACAGCATGTCGACGAACAGGTTGGACAGGATCACCACCACCGCGATGAACATGACGAGGTTCTGCACGATGGGGTAGTCGCGCCACAGGATGGCCTGGACGAGGAAGCGGGCCACCCCCGGCAGGTTGAACACGTTCTCGGTCACCACGAGCCCGCCGATGAGGAACGCGAACTCGATGCCGATCACCGTGACCACGGGCAGGATGGCGTTCTTGAGGGCGTGGCGCCAGATGACGATGCGCTCGCTCTGCCCCTTCGCCCACGCGGTCCGGATGTAGTCCTCGCGCATCACCTCGAGGAGGGCGGACCGCGTGATGCGCATGATCAGCGCGGAGGAGCGGTAGCCCACCGCGAGGGCGGGCAACCCGAACTGCACGAGGTGCAGCCACAGGCTCTCCCGCGGGCTCACGTAGGTGACGGGCGGGATCCACTGCAGATACGACACGAGGCCGAGGATGATCACCATGCCGAGCCAGAACGCGGGCATGCTGAGCCCGGCGAGGCTGAACACGCGCAGCACGTAGTCGAGGGTGGTGTCCTGGCGGATGGCGCTGATCACTCCGGTGGGAACGCCGAGCAGGACGGCGACGAGCGTGGAGAGGATCGCCAGCTCGATGGTGACGGGAATGAGCGGGCGGATCACGTCCCACGCCGGCTGATCGTAGCGATACGACTTGCCGAGGTCGCCGGAGAGGAAGTTGCGGACCCACTCGAGGTACTGGGTCACGAGCGGCTTGTCGATCCCCAGCTCCTTCATGATCGCCTTGCGCTCCTCGTCGTTCACGTAGCCCCCGGTAGAGAAGAGAATGTCCACGATGTCGCCGGGAGCGAAGCGAAGGAGGGCGAAGATCACGATCGACATCCCGACGAGGGTGAGCACGGCGATGCCGAGGCGCTGGACGAGGTAGGTCTTCACGGCGTGAGGCTACCACGCGGGGCGGGAGCGGAAAAGCCCGCTCCCACCCCGCCGACCGAGAGCACGCGTGCGGCTACTTGTCGCGCCACACGTCCTGGAATCGCGAGAAGTTGTACACGTTGTTGTGCGCGACCAGTCCCTTCACGTGCGCCCAGTGCGCGTAGTAGTCCAGCCGGTGGGCGAGGATGGGACGGGGCGCGTCCTGCTCGAGGCGCTTCTGGATGTCGATCACCATCGCGGTGCGCTTCTTGATGTCCAGCTCCTGGCTCTGCCGCTCGAACATCCGCATGACCTCTTCGCTGCAGTACTGGCTGTAGTTCCGCGGCGAGCCGCAGGCGTAGTTCTCGTAGAAGTTCGCGTCCGGATCGTCGGTGCCGAGCCCGGTGAGGTTGGC
The DNA here is from genome assembly GCA_035281625.1 of Candidatus Methylomirabilota bacterium. Taxonomy (GTDB): domain Bacteria; phylum Methylomirabilota; class Methylomirabilia; order Rokubacteriales; family CSP1-6; genus DASRWT01. The sequence goes on along the minus strand of DATEDO010000195.1, from coordinate 5,400 downwards.
GCCGATCTGGTAGTCGCCCCGGGTCGCGGTGGCGTGCCACTGGGCGGTCTCGATCTGCTTGAGGGTGCCCTCGATCCCCACCTGCTTGAGCTCGTTGACGACGAAGGAGGCCATGTCGAGGTAGATCGCGATGGCCCGGACGCTCATCTCCACCCTGAGCGGGTTCTGGGGCGTGATGCCGGCCTCGGCGAGGAGCTTCCTCGCCTGCGCCTTCATGTCTTCGGCCTTGCCGTAGCCGGGCAGGGCGGCAAGGTCCTTCTCGAGCATGCCCCACACGCCGTAGGGTCGCGGGAGCATGGCGGTGCCCAGCACCGCGCCGCCCTGATGCGCGGCCTGGATGAGGCCCCGCCGATCGATGGCGTAGCTGACGGCGAGCCGCACCTTGGGGTTGTCGAAGGGCGGCTTCTTGGTGTTCATGATGATGTTGTCGCTGACGTTCTGCGCCACCGGCTGGAACACCATGCTGGGCACGGCCTTCTTGAGCTGCTCCATGGCGGTGCGCCCGGTCTCCCCCGGGAAGGCGACGTCGAGCTGGCCGGACTGCAGCGCGGCGGTGCGCGTGCCCCGCTCCACGATGACCACGTAGCGGATGCCGTCGAGGTAGGGGCGGCCCTTCACGAAGAAGTCGGGGTTCTTGACGTACTCGATGAACTCGCCCTTGCGCCATTCCTTCAGCTTGAAGGGCCCCGTCCCGATGCAGCCGGTGCGGTACGAGGCGGGCGGCACGTGCGCGGCGTACACCGGCGAGTAGCCGGAGGCGAGCATGAGGAGCAGCGACGGCTGCGGCCGCTTCAGGCGGAACACCACCGTGTGGGGATCGGGCGCCTCGATGTGCTCGACGTTGGCGTACCAGTCCTTTCTCGGGCTGATGCGCAGCTTCGCCGTGGCGTCCGGCGCCTCCCGCACCATGTCGAAGGTGTGCTTGACGTCCTTCGACGTGAACGGCTTGCCGTCGTGCCACTTCACGTCCTTCCTCAGGAAGAACACCAGGTTCTTGTAGTTGTCCTGCCAGGACCACTTCTCGGCGAGCTCGCCCACGATGGTGTCCAGGCTGTCGGTCTTCTTGCTGGGATCGAAGAAGACCAGGTTGCTGAAGCAGGGCAAGGACGGCGTGCTCGTTGCGACGGTGGACGTCTCGTGGGTGGCGAAGCCCTGGGCGAGATCCTCGCGCGCCATGATGTTCAGGGTGCCGCCCGACTTGGGCGCCTGGCCGATGGCCGGCGTGAGGGCAAGGCCGCCGAGCACGGCGAGACCCGCGGCGAGGGCGATGAGCATCGGTTTCCGCATGTCCACTCCTCTCTGATATGCGCGCCGCGATGTGGGCCGCGCGACGCGGAAGCGCTGTGACGGGAAGCTGTGGCTGGGAATGGTACGCGATGGCCGCGGAGGCGACAACTATGGGCGGTCGCGGTTCAGGATCCCGAACGCCGGCGCCCCTCCCGGGCGCCGGCGCGCGCAGTGCGTCAGTCGGCGGAGGCGACCACCGGCGTCCCTTGCTCGTCCGGCTCGGCCTGGCGCAGCGCGCGCTCCGCGAGGGCGACCCGCTCGCGGAGCGCGCGGCGGTGCCGCTCGAGCAGGCCGCCGAGTATCACCTCGTGCACCAGCGCCTGCTTGAAGAGGAACGTGGACGCGCCGCTCTCGAAGCGCTCCTCGAGGAACTCGAGATGCGTCAGCAGGCGCAGGGTGCGGTCGAGCTCCTCCGGCTCCTCGCAGACGGCGCGGAGCACGGCCACGGAGAAGGCGCGCCCCACCACCGCCGCGCACTGGAGCAGACGGCGCGCGGGCTCGGGCAGCCGGTCCACCCGCGCGCTCACCACGTCCTGCACGGTGTCGGGCACGGGCCCGTCGGCGCCGCCGTCGCCGGACTCCGCGGCGGCCCGGGTCAGCTCCTCGAGGAAGAGCGGGTTGCCCTCGGCCTTGTCGAGGATGCGGGCGATGGCCGCCTCCGAGAGCGGCGCGCCGCCGGGCAGGGCGGCGACGAGGCGCCGGCTCTCCGCCGAGCCCAGCGGGCTCAGCGAGAGCTGGGTACCCGACGAGCGGTCACCCCAGCGCGGACGATACCCCGGCCGATAGGTGAAGACGAGGAGCATCGACGCGCCGGCCGCCCGCTCGACGAGCGAGGCCGCGTACTCCTCGGAGAGCGCGTCGATCCAGTGCAGATCCTCCACCACGATGACGAGGGGGCGCCGCCGGCTGCCGCCGAGCGCCATCTGCCGCAGCACCTCGAAGGTGCGCGCCTTCACCAGATCGGGCGCGCGGCCCTCCAGCGCCTCGGCGCCCTCGCGGACGCCCAGCAGGCGCAGCAGCGGCGGCGCGCCCGCCTGCACGTCCACGCCGACCTCACGCAGGCCGGCCCGCACCTTGGACGCGATGACGTCGGGCCGGTCCTCCTCGTCGAGCCCGCAGTTCTGCCGCAGGATGTCGAGCACCGGCCCGTACGGCGTGGCGCCGCCGTAGGGCACGCAGCGCCCCTCGAGCCAGGTGACGGCACGGCCGCCCACGCGCCGGCGGAACTCGCGGAGCAGGCGTGACTTCCCCATTCCGGGCTCCCCCACCACCGCCAGCACCTGCCCGCGGCCGGACTCGGCGCGGGCGAGCAGGGCCTCCAGATGGGCGAGCTCGTCCTCGCGGCCCACGAGCTCGGTGAGCGCCCGGCCCGCCGTCTCGTCGAGGCGGCCCCGGCGCGGGCCCCGGCCGAGCACGCGCCAGCGGGCCACGGGGGCGCTCTTCCCCTTGATGGCCACGGCGGGGCAGCGCTCGAGCCGGACATAGCCCTGGGCCAGGCGCGCGGTGCTCTCGCCCACGAGAATGTCGCCGGCCTCCGCGGCCTCCATGAGCCGCCAGGCCACGTTGGTGGTGTCGCCGACGGCGGTGTAGTCCATGCGGAGATGGTCGCCCACGCTGCCCACCACCACCGGCCCGGTGTCGATGCCGATGGCGGCGCTCAGGGATCCTTCCTCCAGCTCGCGCACGCCGCGCTGAATGGCCAGCGCCGCCAGCACGGCGCGGCGCGCATGGTCCTCGCGGGCCACGGGCGCTCCGAACAGCGCCATGACCCCGTCCTCCAGGAACTGATTGACCGTGCCCTCGTAGCGGTCGACCTCGGCGAGGGCCAGGGTGAAGAAGCCCTCCAGGAGCGCGTGCATGCGCTCGGGCCCCAGCGCGGCGGCCAGCCCGGCCGCGCCCGACAGGGCACAGAACAGCACGCTCACCTGCTTGCGCTCGCCCTCGCGGGCCTCGCGTGAGATGAGCCCGGCGTCCCGCAGATGGGCCGGCGTGTACTCGCCGGGCGCAGTCATGGCGTGCGCGCCGCGCGGCGCGCGTCCTGCCGCGTGAGGCGCTCCTCGAGCGTGATGGGCCGGGCGCCGCCGCGGCGGCGCAGCTCGGGCTGCATCACGATGGGGCGGAGCCGGATGCGGTCGGCCAGCCCGGTGCGCACGGCCCGCTCCGCGTAGACCCGCAGCAGCGTGCGCGCCATGAGCGGCCGGCCGCGGTTGTAGCCGAAGCGGCTCTTGTAGTCCCCGGTCGTCATGGCGTGCAGCCGCAGATGCGTGTTCGTGAGCTGCCGCATGGCCCGCCCGCACACCAGGCAGACGATGTGCTCGTCGGCGATGGCGCGCCGGGGATCGGCGTGCAGGACGCGCAGCGAGCCCATGCCGGAGCGAGCGCCCGCGAGCCCCTCAGCGGCGCGCATCGCTCGCCTCCGCGAACGCGAGACGCACGGCCATCTCGCGCACCTGGTCCGAGGCCTGCGGATCGCCGCGGCGAGCGGCGAGATCGGCGGCGATGGCGAGGGACCCCTCCACCATGTCGCGATCACCGAGGGCCGCGAAGGCGCGGGCGGCGCCCAAAGCGCCCTCGAGCGAGCCTTGCTGACGCGCGCGGTACAGCGCCGCGAGATAGGCGCGCCGCGCCTCGGAGAGGGCCACCGCGCGATAGCCGGTGGCCTCCTCGAGGCGTCGCGTCGCGTCGCCCACGGCCAGCATGCCCTGCCAGCTGCGGGCGGTCGTGGCCCGCTGATGGGCGGAGTGCCGCGCGCGCACCGCGGTGCTGATGTCGCCGCGCGCCAGCGCCGCGTCCATCACCTGGATCTCTGGCACCTGGATCTCGGGCACCGGCATCTCGGGCGCTTCCAGCGGATCGCCGGAACGCGTCACGGCCGGCTCGAGGCGGCGGCTGGCCACGACGCCCCAGGTGAGCTCCACGAAGGCCATCAACGATGCCAGCGCGAACACGAGGATGAAAAAGACCCGACGTCTGGTGCTGCTCATGGCCGCCCCTCCTGACTGCTTCTGAACGGTGAGTCGCTCGGTCATGCCCCCGTAGATTGGCAAGGGGGATGCCATGGAGAATCGCCATGCTTTCCAGTAGTTACTCGACCTGTGCAGCGTGGTTGACCGGTCAGGTGGTAAAAATCTGAGCGGTCACTGGACAGGCCGGTTAGCCTTGGACCCTATGGACCCCCTGGCGGAGATACAGGGCGAGAGCCCCGCCATCGAGGCGGTGCGCGCCCAGATCCGGCGCCTGCTGGCCCGCGCCACCGCCGGACGGCGCTTGCCCGCCGTGCTGATCGAGGGGGAGACCGGATCGGGCAAGGGCCTCATCGCGCGCACGCTGCATCAGGCGGGGCCGCGCGCCCGGGGGCCCTTCGTCGACGTGAACTGCGCGGCGATCCCGGAGACCCTGCTGGAGGCGGAGCTGTTCGGCTTCGAGCGGGGGGCCTTCACCGATGCCCGCCAGGCCAAGCCGGGCCTCTTCCACACCGCCCACCACGGCACCATCTTCCTGGACGAGATCGCCCTGCTCCCGGAGGCGCTGCAGGCCAAGCTCCTCAAGGCCATCGAGGAAGGCGCGGTGCGGCGCCTCGGCAGCACGCGGAGCGAGCCCGCGGACGTGTGGATCATCAGCGCCACCAACGCCGACCTGGCCGGCGCGGTGCGGGAGCGCCGCTTCCGCGAGGACCTCTATCACCGACTGGCCGTGCTCACGCTGGCGCTGCCGCCGCTGCGGGACCGCGGTGGCGACGTGCTGCTCCTCGCCGAGCGCTTCCTCGAGCGCGCCTGCGCGGAGTACGGGCTACCGCCGCGACAGCTCGGGGAGGACGCGAAGGCCCGCCTGACCGCCTACGCCTGGCCCGGCAATGTCCGGGAGCTGTCGAACGTCATGGAGCGCGTGGCGCTGCTGGCCGACGGCGCCGTGGTCCCCGGCCACCTGCTGGACCTGCCGGCGGCGGGCCCCACGCTGCCGGAGCCGGGTCCGGCGGTCACGGCGGGCTCGCTCGACGAAGCGATGGGCGACCACATGCGGGCGGTGCTCGAGGAGACCGGCTGGAACATCTCGCGGACGGCGGCGCGGCTCGGAATCTCGCGCAATACGCTGCGCGCCCGCATCGCGCGGCTC
>DATEDO010000194.1:0-5801 GCA_035281625.1 Candidatus Methylomirabilota bacterium | reverse complement strand
CGAGGCCCACGCCCGGCACCGCCACCGTCGCCGCGGCCACGAGCGCGCCGAGCACGCCGCCCGCCACCACGCCCACACCGGCGCCGACGCCCGCGCCCTCGAGCGCCTTCGTACCGGGCTCCGCGGCAGGGGTCCCGCCGAGGAGCCGGCCGCGCGTCTCCTCGGACATGAGCAGGCTCACGTCGGCCGCGCTGTAGCCCCGGCTCCGCAAGGCCTGATAGGCGCGCTCCGCCGCCTCGCGATCCCGGAACAGGCCGGTGAGCATCAGACGTGGCGCGCGGTCCGGCCCGCCACCAGGCGGTACAGGAGGAGAAGGACGATCGAGCCGATCACCGCCATCACGAAGCCTACCGGGTCGCCCTCACCATACCAGCCGAGCGTGCGCCCGAGGAAGCCGCCCACCAGGGCGCCCACGATGCCGAGGGCGGCGGTGACGATGATGCCGCCCGGATCGCGGCCGGGCATGATGAGCTTGGCCACGATGCCCACGATGAGACCGAAGATGATCCAGCCGATGATTCCCATGGTCTTGCCTTTCCTGAAGTGGCCGCGACGGGCCGGACTCGTCGCGCCGGGTGCGCGGCCGGGACGTCCCCCTAGCGGCCGCGTGACGGCCGGCGCTCGAAGCCCGGCAGGATCGCCTTGATGAAGGCGTTCTGGATCAGGCGTGCGCTCGCCGCGAGGGGACTGATGTTCGGATCGTCGACGCGCCCGGAGATCTCCACCCGGGTGGCCACCTCGTCGCGCGGACGGTTCTCGAGCACGTGCGAGAGCGCGCCCACCACCGCCTCGTACGCGCGACGGACCACGTTCTTGCGCTTGTCCTGCTGGGGATCGTAGACCTCCATGTTGCGCATCAGGGGCTTGAGGTAGCCGGACAGCACGCCGTCCTTGATCCGGAGCTCGCTGAAGAAGGAGAAGTCTCCGGCCGCGACGTCGAAGCCGCCGTAGGCCCGCCACAGCTCGTTCATCGCCGTCATGTCGGTGTCGGTGATGGCGAGATCGACCGCGACGTCGGGAAACGGCGCGGCCGGCCGGTACCGCACCTTCGCGGTGGTGCGACCGGTGCCCATGAAACGCCCGGTGAGGTTGATGTCGCCGAGGCCCTGCTCGCTCTGGTTGGTGATGTTCCGCACCTTGACCGCGAGGTCGCTCAGGAACAGGCGGTAGGGCGGATCCGTCGCCGAGTTGACGAGGGCGAAGCGGCTCCGGGTGACGTCCAGCTCCGCGATCTTCACCAGCGTCCCCGGCTTCTCCGCCACCTGCTCGGTCGCCTGCTGGACCTTGGCGGCCGCCTTCTTCTCGGGAGCGGTGCCCTTGGTCTGATGAGTGTATTCGACGTCGAGCCCGGTGATCTCGGCGCGGCGGAGGTCGATCGCCTTCATCGCCGGCGAGTATTCGATGTTGCCGTCGGCGGCGAGCTCGCCGCCCTTCATCGTGATGTTGGCGAGGCGGCGCGTGACCGGCTTGAAGTAGTCGAGCGCGATGCCTTCCATCGTGACGTTGGCGAGGACGCCGGGATGGGGATCGGCGAGGAAGTCGGCGTGGCCGTCGATCTCCAGCCGCCCGTGGTCGAACACGCGGAGCCCCGCCCAGATCTTCGAGGGATAGGTCCGGTCGGGCGACCGCACGTTGCGGATGTTCTCGGCGAGGAAGTTGACGTTCCAGAGGCGCAGGGGCTTGAACGGGCCCTCGTCGGTATACACGATCTCCGCGTCGGTGATCGTGAACAGGTTGATCTTCAGCGGGTAGACCTCCTCGAGCGCCTCCTGCCAGCCCTTGTCCTTCACCGGCGTGGGATCCTTCGCTTCCTCCCGGAGGTTCTTGAGGTCCACGTAGACCATGGGCCGCGCGATCTCGATCTCCGCCACCAGGCGGGCGCGGATGAGCTGCCGCCACTCCACGCTCGCGCTGAGGCGGGGGATGTGGGCCACCGGCGGCTCGGGGTTCGACTGCTGCCGTATGGTCAAGTTCTCCAGGTCCAGCGAGAACCCGAACGGATGGAAGTCGAGGCGCCCGAGGGTGACCTCGTAGCCCTTGAGCTGGGCGTTGAGCCGCTGCTCCATCGAGCGGCGCATCGGCTCGTCGAGCATGAAGGCGGCGCCGTAGGCGAGCGCCACCACCAGCGCCACGCCGCCGAGGGCCCACCACCACCCGCGTCGCGGAGGCCAGCCCGGCCGCCAGGTCCACCGCGGCCAGCGCATGCCTTACTCCGGGGACGTCCGCGCCTCGATGGCGTGCCGCATGTCGGCCGCGCGGCGCTCCACGTACGCCGCGCCCTGCTCGGCGAGCCGTCCGATCTCCTCCATCGTGTCCCGGAGGCGGCGGCCCATGTCACCGTCGAGCAGCCGGCTTCGTGTGTCCTCCCACGAGCGGCTCGTCATGAGGTAGTAGATGGCCGCGCCGGCGAGCGCGGTCGCCGCGACGGCGATGAGTCCGGTTCGATCCAGCGACCAGGTCGGCGCGGCGTCCCGCCGCAGCTCCCGATTGTTCCGTGCCATTGATGTCTCCTCTCGGTTCACGTCGATCGCTACCGCCCGCTCAGGACCGTGACCTGGCGGAGCAGCTCGGCGGCGTCGACGGGTTTGGGCAAGTGGACCTGAAAGCCCTCCGCGAGGGCGCGGCGGCGATCCTCGGGACGGGCGCGCGCCGTCACCGCGACGGCGGGAGTGCGACCGCCCTGCTCGGGGGCGAGGGACCGGATGGCGCGCACGAGCTCGAACCCATCCCCGCCGGGCATGGCGATGTCGCTGATGACCACGTCGAACATCCCGCGTGAGAAGGCTTCGAGCGCCTGGCGGGCGGACCCCGCCGTCCCCACTTCCGCGCCGAAGCGCTGGAGGAGCATCCGCATGCTGTCGCGCGCCTCCGGCTCGTCCTCCACCACGAGGACCCGGACGCCCCCCAGCGCGGACGAGGGCAACCCGAGCTGTCCCGGCTTGGGATCTCCGGCCGAGTCCTCGCCCCTCACCGCGGGGATGCTGGTCCCGGGCAGCGGCAGCTCGATACAGAACGTGGCGCCGCGGCCCGGACCGGCGCTCTCCGCTCGAATCACGCCGCCGTGGAGGTCGACGATGTGGCGCGCGAGCACGAGGCCGAGTCCCGGCCCGTCCTCGACCGGCGGAACGGGGCTGTCCGGCCGCGTGCGGTCGAACACGTAGGGCAGAAGATCGCGCGAGATGCCCAGCCCGGAGTCCGTCACGCTGAGGGTGGCCCGATCGCCGGAGCGGCGGAGCGTCACCGACACCCGACCCCCGTGCGGCGTGAAGCGCACCGCGTTCGTGAGGAGATGCCACAGCACCTGCCCGAGCCGGGCCGAATCGCCCGACACCACGCCGACCGGCATTCCCGCATCGACGTCGAGGGCAATGTTCTTGCCCTGGGCGAGCGGCCGCACCGCCTGGGCCGCTCCGTGAATCACCGCGGTGAGATCCACCGGCTCCAGCTCCAGGCGCATGCGCCCGAGCGCGATGGCGGAGAGATCGAGCAGCGTGTCGATCTGATGCGCCTGGAGCACGGTGGCGTGCTCGAGCCCGTCGAGCGCGCGCGCCACCACCGCGGGCTCGCCCGCCTGCTCGCGCAGGACCTGCGTCCACAGCCGGATGGTATTGAGGGGATTCCGCAGCTTGTGGGCGAGTGCGCGCACCAGCTCCTCGTTGAGCTGGTTGGAGCGCTCGGCGGCCATGCGGGCTTGCCGCTCGCGCTTCAGCTCGGCGCGGAGATACTGCAGCTCGTCCGGTAAGGCATGCGGGTCCATGTGACGGACCGAGGTAGCAATCGGCGTGCCCGGTCAAATCAGATGAGCGAGCCCCTGGCAAGCCTCTTGCTGTACGTCCGCGTATGGCCGGGTTGACGCCACTCAGGACCGAAGCCGAGTCCGGTGTCCGGCGGAACCCGGTACTTCCTTACCGGGACGGTTCTTCCCGGATCACGTACCCGAATGACACGACAATGAGGCTCGATCCCATGCAGACCTCGACGCTCGATACGCTGGAGATGATCCGCGCTTGCTTCCGACATCAGCACCCCGAGGACTTCGGGCGCGCCATGGTGGACGAGGGCCCGATCCCGCCCGAGCTGCGGTATGGTACGGACCATGTACATCCGGCCGGGCGGATTCTCCCCGAGGAGCCGATGGGAGCTCCGGACGCGCTGAGCTCGTAGCCGTGCCGCTGCGCGAGTACGCGCGCAAGCGCGACTTCACGCGCACGCCCGAGCCGCGCGGGCGGGCGCGTGCGCGGCGCGCCGCCGCGCCGCTGTTCGTCGTTCAGAAGCACGCCGCGTCGCGCCTGCACTGGGATTTCCGCCTGGAGATGGACGGGGTCCTCAAGAGCTGGGCGGTGCCCAAGGGCCCCAGCCGCGACCCCACCGACAAGCGCCTCGCCATGCACGTCGAGGACCACCCCCTGGAGTACGGCGACTTCGAGGGCGTCATCCCCGAGGGCGAGTACGGCGGCGGGACCGTCATGCTCTGGGACCGCGGCACGTGGACGCCCGAGGGCGACCCCGAGGCGGGCTATCGCAAGGGCTCGCTCAAGTTCACGCTCCACGGCGAGCGGCTTCAGGGCGGCTGGGCGCTCGTGCGCATGCGCGGGCGTGGCCGCGGGGACGGCGACCGCACGTGGCTTCTCATCAAGGAAAAGGACGCGGCGGCGCGAGCGGGCTGGGACGCCGCCAAGATCGAGGGCACGGCGCGCAGCGTGGCGAGCGCGCGCACCATGGACGAGATCGCGTCCGCGCGCGACCGCGTGTGGCGCTCGAACCGCGGGGGCGACGAGCCGCCGCCGGCGCCGGCCCGGCGCGGTCGCGCCGCGTCACCGAAGCCCGCCCCCCTCATGGCCTCGAGGGGACGAGCGGGCGCTCTGCCGCGCGCCCTCGAGCCGCAGCTGGCGACGCTGGTGAGCGAGCCGCCCGAGGGAGATGACTGGCTGCACGAGATCAAGTTCGACGGCTATCGCATCCTCGCGCGCCTCGACGGCGGCCGCGTTCGCCTCCTGAGCCGGAACGACAAGGACTGGACGGCGCGCCTGCCCGTCATCGCGGAGGCGGTGGCCCGGCTGCCCGCGCGGGCGGCGCTCCTGGACGGCGAGGCGGTGGTGCTCCAGCGGGACGGCACCACGAGCTTTCAGGCGCTCCAGAACGTGTTGAGCGGCGAGCAGCGCGGCGAGCTGGTCTATATGGTGTTCGATCTCCTCCACCGTGACGGCCGCGACCTGCGCGGGCTGCCGCTCGAAGAGCGCAAGGCGGCGCTGCGGGAGCTGGTCCCGGCGGGCACGAACGGCGGCGTGGTCCGCTACAGCGATCACGTGGTCGGTGGCGGCGCGGCGTTTCTCCAGCACGCCTGCCGCCTGCGCCTCGAAGGCGCTCTCTCGAAGCGCCGCGACGCGCCCTATCGCTCGGGCCGCGGGCGCGACTGGCTGAAGGTCAAGTGCGCCCGGCGCCAGGAGGTCGTGATCGGGGGCTACACGCCGCCGGCGGGCTCGCGCGTGGGGCTCGGCGCCCTGCTCGTCGGCGTGTACGACGGCCCGCGCCTCGTGTACGCGGGCAAGGTCGGCACGGGCTTCTCCACCGCGGACCTTCGATCCCTCACCTCGAAGCTCGGGGCGATCGAGCAGCGCGCGAGCGCGTTCGACCCGCCGCCCCGCGAGCAGGGCGCGCGCTGGGTGGCGCCGACCCTGGTGGGCGAGGTCGCCTTCACCGAGTGGACGGGCGACGGCAAGATGCGCCATCCCTCGTTCCAGGGGCTGCGCGAGGACAAGCCGGCGCGCGAGGTGCGGCGGGAGGTGGAGGCGGCCGCGCCC
>DATEDO010000193.1:0-28792 GCA_035281625.1 Candidatus Methylomirabilota bacterium | reverse complement strand
CTCCGGTGGCTGTCGCGCGCCGACCCCGCGCGCCTGCCCGACGGCGACGCGCTCGTCGCGACCGCGTGGCAGACCGCGGACACGGTCGCGCGGGCGCCGGCCCGCTGCGGCGCCAAGGCCTATCTCGTCCAGCACTACGAGAGTCTCTATCACGGCGAGCCGGCGCGGGTGGATGCGACGTATCGGCTGCCGCTCAAGAAGATCTGCATCTCCACCTGGCTGGCCGGGATCATGCGGGAGAAGTTCGGCACCGCCGCCGAGGTGCTGGTGACCCCGGTGGATCCCGCGTTGTTTCATCCCGTGCCGGCGGAGCCCCTGGACGGGCATCTCCGCGTGCTCATGCTCCATCACGACTATGCCTGGAAGGGCGTGGCCGACGGGCTGGCGGCGGTCGCGCGGGTCCGGGCGCGCCATCCGGAGCTCACGCTCGTGGGCTTCGGGGTGAGGGCCCCGCGGGGCGACAGCCCGTACGACGAGTTCCACGCCGATCTCCCGCAGGAGCGTCTCGCCTGGCTCTACGGCCGCTGCCCCATCTATCTCTGTCCGTCCTGGGACGAGGGGCTCGGCATGCCGCCCATGGAGGCCATGGCCTGCGGCGCCGCGCTCGTGACCTATGACAACGGCGGCTGCCGCGATTACGCGCGCGACGGGGAGACGGCGCTGGTGGTCCCGCGGCGGAACGTGGAGGCGCTCGGGCAGGCCCTGGCCCGGATGGTCGAGGACGCGGCGCTGCGCGCGCGGCTGGCCCGGGCGGGGCAGGCCTTCATCACGCGCGAGTTCGACTGGGACCGCGCGACCGCGCGGCTGGAGGCGATCCTGGCGGGACGCTAGCGCCCGGCCGCCGCCTCACCACGTAGCACCAGGCACGGCGCCATGGCGTTCAGCCGACCGTCGTGGACGGTGAGGTCCACGACGGCCTCGCCGTCGGCGAAGCGGGTGGGGCCATGCCGATCAGCGTCGCCGCCGCGGGCGGCGGCGTCTCGCCGCTCAGCATCCGGGCCATCCCCTCCCGCATCATCGCCATCGCTACGCCTCGCGGATCTTCGACTTGGCCGCCGCCACCAGCTCCGGCGTCACCTGCATCTTGTGCACCTCGGTGGCGTGCTTGCCCACCTGCGCGAGGATGTCCTCTACCGTCTCGCCCTTGGCGACGAATGCGCACGTATGGCCGAAGTCCTTGCACGCGAGCTGCTTGCTCATGGCGATCTCCTTTTGGGCGGCACCACGCCGCCGGTGAATCATCGCACGATGCTATACTCGGCTGCCTCCCCATGTACATCGACACGCGGCTGTGGGCGCTCACCGTGGGAGTGCGCCTCCGCATCGCCGCCGCCGTGCTGATCGGCCTGCTCGCGGTGGCGGCCGGCATCGCGCGCCTCGCCCTCCTTGGCTGGCTGCTCGCGCGGGTCGCGGCCGGCGATGGCGCCCTCGCGCTGGCCGCGCCGGTGGCGGCCACGGCGGCGGTGATCGTCCTCCGCGGCGTCCTCGAGTACTGGCGCGCCATGGTCGCGCACGAGACGGCGGCGCGTGTGCAGACGCGGCTCCGCGAGCGGCTCTACGACCACCTGGTCGCGCTCGGCCCTGCCCACGTGGCGGGCGGCCGCACCGGCGACGTGACCCTGTCCCTGGTGGAAGCGGTGCAGCAGCTCGAGGTGTACTTCGGCCAGTACCTGCCCCAGCTCTTCGTGGCCCTCCTCACCCCCCCGCTCATCTTCCTCGCGGTGGCGTTCCTGGACCTCCGCATCGCGCTGCTCTTCCTCGCCGCCGCGCTCTTCACGCTGATCGCGCCCATGGTGTGGCACCGGAGCGAGAGCGCGGGCAGCCTGGCCCGGAGCCGCGCCTATGCCGCCTTCGGCGCGGAGCTGCTGGACGCGATCCAGGGGCTGGGCACGCTCAAGGCCTTCGGCCAGAGCCGGGCGTGGGGCGAGCGGCTGGCCGCGAAGAGCCGGGCCCTGCTCCGGAGCACCATGTGGGTGCTCGGCGCCAACACCGCCGCCCGCGGTATCACCGACGTGGGGCTCGCCGTGGGCGCCGCGCTGGCGCTCACCTGGGGCGCGTACCGGGTGGCCGATGGCGCGCTCGGCCTCCCCGCGCTGCTGGTGATCCTCATGCTGGGCGTGGAAGTCTTCCGGCCGCTGCGCGAGCTGCGCGCGCTGCTGCATCAGGGGCTGCACGGTCGCTCGGCCGCCGAAGGGGTGTTCGCGCTCCTCGCCGCCGAGCCCGAGGTGCCGCCGTCGGGGGCGGGGACGAACGGCGCGGGGCCGCTCGCGCCCACCGTGGCCTTCGAGGCGGTGAGCTTTCGCTATCCGGGCGCGCGGCGGCTCGCCCACGACGGGCTCTCGCTGGCCGTGCGCGCGGGCGAGCGCATCGGGATCGTGGGGCCGAGCGGCGCCGGCAAGTCCACCGTGGTGAAGCTGCTCCTCCGCTTTCACGATCCACAGGGCGGGCGCGTGCGCATCGGCGGGCGCGATCTGCGGAGCCTCTCGCCGGACGAGATCCGGCGCTCCATTGCCCTTGTGAGTCAGGATACGTATCTCTTCCATGGGACGGTGGAGGACAACCTCCGCCTCGGCAAGCCCGACGCCACCCAGGCCGAGCTCGAGGCGGCCGCCCGCGCCGCCAATGCGCACGAGTTCATCCGGCGCCTGCCGCAGGGCTACGCGACCCGGGTCGGGGAGCGCGCGGTGCGCCTCTCCGGCGGCCAGCGCCAGCGCATCGCCATCGCCCGGGCGCTCCTGCGGGACGCGCCCATTCTCGTGCTGGACGAGGCGCTGTCCTCCGTGGACGCCGAGAGCGAGGCGCTGGTGCAGTCCGCCCTCGACCGGCTCATGGTGGGCCGGACGACCTTGATCGTGGCCCATCGGCTCTCGAGCGTGATCGGCGCCGACCGCATCCTGGTGCTGGAGGCGGGCCGCGTGGTCGAGGCGGGCGCGCATGCCGCGCTGCTGGCCCAGGGGGGCGTGTACGCGCGGCTGATGGCGGGGCAGCTCGGCAATGGGAGCGCGGCGCACGAGCGCGGCTTCGGGGAATACGGCTTGCGCCCCGACCCCCTGGAGCGGGAGCCCGTGGAGGAGCGGGACGAGGTGGCGGCCGAGGGCGACGATCTCGTGCCCGCGCGCGGGATGGGCTGGCCCCAGGCGCTGCGCGTGCTGCTGCGCCTGGCGCGGAGCGAGGTCCCCCGCTTGTCGCTCGCGTTCGTGCTGGGAGTCGCGCGCGTCGCCGCGCTGATCGGGGTGGGCGTGCTCGGCGCGCTCGTGGTGGCGGCGGTGCGGCGCGGCGAGCCCTTCGGCGGCCTGGTGGTGGCGCTGCTGGTCGTCGCGCCCCTGGCCGGGGTGCTGCACTGGCTCGAATCCTGGATCGCCCACGACGCCGCCTACCGGCTGCTCCACGACATGCGGATGGACCTGTACTGGAAGCTCGAATCGCTGGCGCCCGCCTATCTCGTGCGCCGGCGCAGCGGCGATCTGGTGAGCGTGGCCACCCAGGACGTGGAGCTGGTGGAGTACTTCTTCGCTCACACCGTGGCGCCCGCCTTCGTGGCCGTCCTCGTGCCGCTGGCGGTGCTCATCACCCTCGGCGTCCACGACGCGGCGCTGGCGCTGGTGCTCCTGCCGTTCCTCGCCCTCGGGCTCCTGAGCCCGATCCTGGGGCGCGGGCGCATCGACCGGCTGGGGGCGGCGGCGCGCGAGGCCTCCGGCGCCATGAACGCGCACGCGGTGGACTCGGTGCAGGGGCTCGGCGAGCTGCTCGCCTTCGGGGCCGCGCCGGCGCGCGGCGCCGCCTTCGCGCGGCTGGCCCGCGCCTATGCGGACGCTCGGCGGCCGCTGCTGCGCGACCTCGCCATCCAGGCGTCCCTCCAGGAGGTGGCGACGGGCGTGGGCGGCCTCGCCGTCATCTGGACGGGCGCGGTGCTGGTGGCGGGCGGCCGGCTCGACGCCGGGCTCCTGCCGCTCATGACGCTGCTCGCGATGTCGGCGTTCGTGCCGATCTGGGAGATCGCCCAGGTGGGCCGCCAGCTCGCCGACTCGCTGGGCGCGGCCCGGCGGCTCCACGCCGTGCACGGAGAGCCGGTGCCGGTGAACGATGGCCCCGGCGCCGCACCGCGCGACGATGCCGCGACGCCGGCCGTCGAGCTACGGGACGTCACTTTCACCTACCCCGGCCGCCGGCGCCCGGCGCTCGCGGACGTGTCGCTTCGCGTGCCCGCCGGCAGCACCGCCGCCATCGTCGGCCCGTCGGGGGCGGGGAAGAGCACGGTGGCCGCGCTGCTGCTCCGCTTCTGGGATCCCGCCCGCGGCGAGGTGCGCTACGGCGGTGAGGACGCGCGGCGCTACCGCCTGGACGATCTCCGCGGCCGCGTGGCGCTGGTGGCTCAGGACACCTATCTCTTCCACCTCACGTTACGGGAGAACGTTGCGCTGGCACGCCCCGACGCGCCGCCCGCGGAGATCGATCTCGCGGTGGAGCGTGCCGCGCTGGCCGAGTTCGTGGCCGCGCTGCCGGACGGGCTCGAGACGGTGGTGGGAGAGCGGGGGACGCGGCTCTCGGGCGGCCAGCGCCAGCGCGTGGCCATCGCCCGGGCCTTTCTCAAGGATGCCCCGGTGTTGATCCTGGACGAGGCCACGTCGCATCTGGACGTGGTCAACGAGCGCGCGGTGCACGACGCGCTGGAGCGGCTGGCCCGCGACCGCACCACCGTCATCATCGCCCACCGCCTGTCCACGGTGAGCCGCGCGGACCAGATCGTGGTGCTGGACGAGGGCCGTGTCGTGGAGACGGGCCCCCACGCCGCTCTCCTAGCGCGGGGCGGCCTCTACGCCCGGCTGGTGTCGCGCCAACTGGCGGGGGCGCCCGCAGGGTAGACCCCGACGGCCCCGGCGACCCGGCGCAGCAGGGCTCGGGCGCGGGCCATGCGGCCGACCGGCTGGGGCGTGGCCTCCCGCCCTCGCTCCGCGATCCGGACGACGGCGGCCTCCCGCATTGCCTCATAAATCTGCTGCTTTGTCATTGCTTGCATCAGGTACTCGTTCATGTCGCCTCCTCCTCACCGGATAGAACCCCGGTGAGGGCGCGGCGTGAAGCCCTCAGGTGATGATTTCCCAGCCCTTCTGGTAGGTGTCCAGCTCCTTCGCGGTGTAGGCGTCCATCGGATGCTCGCGCTCGGGAATGTCCACGCGCTTCACCTCCCCGCAGAGGGCGGTGGTGAAGTAGCGCTGGCCGGTGTCGTTGATGACGGTCACGATGGACGGGAGCTCGGGGTGCCGTCGAGCCAGCTTGAGCGCCGCGGCCACGTTGCAGCCGCTCGAGATGCCGCAAAAGATGCCTTCCTCGGTTGCCAGGCGGCGGGCGGCCTCGATCGACTCCTCGGTGGTGGTGGTGATGACGCCGGTCAGGTGGGAGACGTCGAGGTTCCGCGGCACGAACCCGTCGCCGATGCCCTCGATGCCGTGATGACCCCACTCGCGCCGGGCGAGGAGGGCGCACTCGGCTGGCTCCACGGCGAAGAGGCGCACGCCCGCGTCCTGGCCGCGGAGGTAGCGGCCAACGCCGGTGATGAGGCCGCCCGAGCCCTGCGAGTCCACGAAGGCGCCGATTGTCCCCGGGGCGCCGCCCATCTGCTCCCAGATCTCGGGTCCGGTGGAGAGCGTGTGGGCTTCCACGTTGTCGGGGTTGTCGAACTGCCCCGGCACCCAGTAGCGGCCGGGCTCGGCGGCACGGAGCTCGGCCAGGCGGGCGAGCGAGAGATCCACGTCGCTCTCGCCGCCCGGCGTGAAGACCAGCGTCGCGCCATAGGCGCGCATGATCTTCTTCCGCTCCTCGCTCATGCCCTCGGGCATGACGATGGTGCAGGGATACCCCTTCACCGCCGACACCCAGGCGCAGGCGATGCCGGCATTGCCAGTCGAGCACTCGAGCACGCGCATGCCGGGCTTGAGATCGCCCCGCGCCTCCGCGCGCTCGAACATGTGCAGGTAGATGCGGTCCTTGAGGCTGCCGGTGGCGCCGTACCACTCGACCTTGACGTAGACGGCGGGTCGGAGTCCCGCCGTCACCCGGTTCAGGCGAACGAGCGGCGTGTTGCCGACCGCGGCTGAGATGGAGGGCAGGGCGGTCGCGTATCGGTCCCAGGCGGGCACGGCGTAACGCCTACTTGCCGAACCAATCGCGCAGCGGCTTCACCACGGCGCCCGCCTTCACCAGCCCCTCGCGCACCGCGGCCACGATCTTCTCCGCGCCCGGGCTGTCGCCGTGGATGCAGATGGTCTGGATCTTGGCGTCGATGACCTTGCCGCTGATGGTCTTGACCTTGCCCTCCATGACCATACGCACCGCCTGGTCCGCGGCCTTCGCCGGGTCGGACACCAGCGCGTCCTTGCCGAGCTTCCGGGACACGAGCTGGCCGTCATCCGCGTAGACGCGGTCGGCGAAGCCCTCGGCGGCGACCTTGACGCCCGGCACCTTGCGCGCCTCGGCGTCGTACTTGGTCATCGCCATGGTCATGAGGATGATCGAGGGATCCAGCTCCTTCACGCCCTCCGCGGTGGCGCGGCCGAGGGGAAGGTTCTCCTCGAACATGTGGTACTGGATGCCGTGCGGCTTCACGTGCTGGAGCGTGGTGCCGGAGGCCTTGCAGAAGGCCCAGAGCGCGCCGATCTGGTAGCGGTGGATCTCCTTCAGCTCCTGCGGGGAGACATCCATCCGCCGCCGGCCGAAGCCCATGAGGTCGGGGAGGCTCGGGTGCGCGCCCACCGCCACGCCGTGCTGCACCGCCAGCTCCACCGTCTTCCGCATCACGTGGGGGTCGCCCCCGTGGAAGCCGCACGCTACGTTGGCCGATGTGATGTTGGGCATGATCTCGTCGTCCGCGCCGAGGGTCCAGCGGCCGTAGCTCTCGCCCATGTCGCAGTTGATGTCGATGTAGGTCGTCATAGCCTTGGCAAGACCTCCTTGGCGATCCGCTCCACCTGCTCCGGCTGATAGCGGTAGGGGATCAGGATGATGCGATCGACGCCGGTCGCCACGTGCGCCTTGAGCTGCGCCACGCATTCCTCCGGGCTGCCGTGGATGGCGTGGTCGATGGTGGACTCGCTCCACGCCGCGGTGTCCCACTCCGTCGACAGCCAGTGTCGCATATCTTGGGCGGTCTGGGCGCGCGCGGAGCCCACGTAGATGGCCAGCTGGTTCGTGGAGGAGAGAGCCTTGGGGTCGCGGCCGGCGGCCCGGGCGAAGCCCTTCACCTTCTCCCAACCCTTGGTGAAGCTCTCGGGCGTGTAGAAGTAGGTGAGCCAGCCGTCGCCCACCGTGCCCGCGCGCTTGAGCACCGCGTCCACGTAACCGCCGATGAGCACGGGCGGCCGCGGGCGCTGGGCGGTGCGAGGCACCATCACCGCCTCGCGCAGATTGAACTCGTCGACCTTGAGCGTGACGCGCTCCTGGGTCCAGAGCCGCATGAGGATGTCGAGATTGCGCTCGAAGATACGCCCGCGCTGCTTGAAAGGCACGCCCACCGCGTCGAACTCGCGCGCGTACCAGCCGGCGGCGACGCCGAGGATGAGCCGGCCGCCCGAGATCACGTCCAGGCTGCCGAGGGCCTTGGCCCCCACCACGGGGTTGCGGAGGGGGAGCACGAGCACGCCGGTGCCGAGCCTGATCCTCGTCGTCCGCGCGGCGATGGCGCCCAGCATGGTGATGGAGTCCACGATGGGGAAGGAGGGCTCGACGCCGAGCAGCACGTGGTCCCACGCCCACAAGGACTCGAAGCCCAGCGCTTCGGCACGTTCTGCATACGCGTACAGGCCGGGGATGTCCGGCACCTCGCCGGGGCCCACGAAGTTCCGTACGGCCAAGCCGTACTGAGTCATGAAGGCATCTCCTAGTGACGCCGGAGGGTCGCGAGCCCGAGCCCGGCGCCGATCATGAGCGCGCCCGAGGTCTTCTCGGTGACGAGCGTCCAGCGCTCGCGGCCGGCGAGCCGCGCCCCCTGCGCGGCCAGGGTGCCGTAGCCCGCCAGCACCAGCTGCTCGATCGCGATCAGGCTGCCGGCGAGGATCGCCCCCTGGGCCAGCAGCGGCTGGTCGGAGTGGACGAACTGCGGGACCAGCGCGCCGAAGAAGATCATCGCCTTGGGGTTGGTCATCTGCACGAGAAAGCCGCGCGCGAAGGCGCCGCGGACGCCGGCCGGGCCCGCCTGGACCTCGGCGCGCGCGCCGCCGCGCTTGAGGAGCAGCCGAAGCCCGACGTAGATGAGATAGAGGGCGCCGGCCCACTTGAGAACGAGGAAGAGCGTGGCCGAGGCGAGCAGGACGGCGGAGAGGCCCGCGACCGACGCCGTGATCCAGACGGCATTGGCGGCACAGACGCCCGTGCCGGTGAGGATCGCCGGAACCGTGCCGCCGCGGAGCCCGATGGACATGGTCATGAGCACGGCCGGGCCCGGCGTGAGCGTCGCCGCGAAGCACGTCGCCACGTAGAGCAGCCAGGTCTCGAGCGCCATGTCCTTATCCGATGAACTGCCGCTCGGGGTCGAGCGAGCGGAGAATGCCCAGCTCGTTGGCGGTCGGAGGCGTGGTGGTCGTCACGGGGTCGGCGACGAGGAGGTCGAAGGGCGTCATGTCGCGCACCTGCTCCACGGTGACGCCGGGATGCACCGACTCGAGCCGCATGCGGCGGGATTGGGGCTCGAAGTCGAAGAGGCCGAGCGTGGTGACCACACGAGTTACCCCACCAAAGAGGAGTCCGGAGCGCGCCCGCGAGTCGCCCCCGGCCACGTGGCCGGGGCTGGTGATGAAGTCCACCTTGGGGATGAAGCGCCGCTTCTCGTGCACGGTGAGGATGATCACGGCGCGGCAGAGCGAGATGATGTCGTTGGCCCCGCCCGAGCCGGGCAGCCGGACCTTCGGCCGGTCGTAGCCGCCGATGGCGCTGGTGTTGAGGTTGCCCCACTGGTCGATCTGCGCGCCCCCGATGAAACCCACGTCGAAGAAGCCGCGCTGGGCGAGGAGGAACGCGTCGGTGATACCGGGCAGCATCTGCGCGCGGTACGCCGCGCGCATCTCGTTGGTGGAGATGGGGAGCCACCCCGGCCGCCACTGCGGGCCCACGATGCCGCCCTCGACCATCATGGTGAGCCCGGGCGCGTGCAGACGCTGGGCCAGCACCGAGGCGAGCATCGGGGCTCCCACGCCGGTAAAAACCGTTTGGTCATCCTCGAGCTCGCGCGCGCCCATCACCGCCAGTAGTTCGTTCGCGGTGACGCCCTCGACGCCCCCGAGGGTCGCGCTCACGAGGCCAGCTCCCGCCCGCGCTCCGCCGCCGCCTCACGCATCGCCTCGCTGAAGAGGGCGAGGTAGTCGGCGTGACTGGCCGCGCCGTAAACGTAGCGCTCGAGGTAGCGCTCCACCCCGCGCGCGCCGTCGGCTTGAATGCCCGCCACGTACTCGCCGAAATGACCGGGCTCGGAGTCGTAGAGGCCGTAGCACTCGTGGGGATAGGAGCCCCACGGCACGTGCGCGAGGGCATCCACCACGAAGCCGGGGATGACCGTGCGATCCGGGTGCCGGCGAATCTCCTCCTCGGGCACGATCTCCTCCGCCGTCACCAGCACCGTCTGTGAGGCGAAGGCGATGTCGGCGTCCATGTGCGGGTAGCCGTCGATCTGGCAATTGCCGAAGCGATCCGCCCGGTGCACGTGGAGGAGCGCCACGTCGGGGAAGAGGGCGGGCACGGCGTGGAGCGTCTCGCCGGTGTAGGGACACGTGACGGTCTTCGAGCCGCCCACGCCCATGAGGTCGGAGCCCAGCATGGTCAGGGTGGGGAGGAAGGGCAGCCCCATGGCGGCGGCGCGGAAGCGCAGGCCGAGGCCGAGATGGCTCCACTCCTCCATGGGCACACGGCCGGACTCCACGTACTCGCGCATGATGCGCGAGAGGCCCCAGGGGAGCCCGATGCCCATCCAGGCGGTGACGATCTTGTCCACCGCGCCCGCCACCATGGCCCACTCGCCCTCGTAGCACATGAGATTGCGCACGAGCGTGAGGCGCTTGGGTCGGCGGCGCAGCACTTCGCGGAACAGGGCCAGGGGGGTCCGGCTGTAGAGGATGCCACCGAAGGCCACGGTGGCGCCGTCGGGGACGCGCGCGGCCGCGTCCTCCAGGCTGACCAGCTTCTCGCCCGCCGACTTGGGCTTGGCCTCGAGTCGGCGCCGCGCCGCGCGGAAGTCGTACTCGGCGGGGGCGATGGTCACGACGTGGCGCCGCCCCGGCCCGTGAACGCCAGCGCGTCCGCCAGCACGTGCTCCGCGTGCGCGCGCGAGAGGGCCTCCGCCCGGGCCCCGTCGCCCCCCGCCACCGCCGCCCAGATCGCGGTGTGCTCGGCCAGGCTCTCCTCGAGGCGCTCGGGGAGATGCAGCGAGCGGAGGCGCAGGACGAGGATCTGCGCGTAGACGTTCTCCAGCAGCCGGCTCAGCACCTGATTGCGCGCGGCGGCGAGGATGCCGTCGTGGAACTCGATGGCCGCGCGCGAGTAGGGCTCCACGTCGCGCGCCCGCGCGTGCACCTCCATGCGCTTGACGACGTCTTCCAGGATGGCGCGTCCGGCGTCGTCGAGCTCCGCCGCGGCCTGGCGGGCGGCGAGGGCCTCGAGGGCGCCGCGCACCGCGAAGAGGTCGCGGATGCGCTCCACGCCGTAGTTCAGGACGAAGACGCCGTGGCGGGGGACGGTGTTGACCAGGCCCTCGCTCTCGAGGCGGCGCATGGTGTCCCACACCGGCGTGCGGCTCACGCGGAGGTCGCGGCAGAGCTGCTCCACGTTCAGCTTGCTGCCGGGCGGGAAGACCTGGCTCAGGATGAGATCGCGCACCGTGCGGTAGACCTGCTCGCCGAGGCTTTCGTGGAGGAGGGGCGCGACGGGACGGTCCCGCATGGCGCTCGTATTCTTGGGGCGCGTCGGAGCAATGTCAATTGGGTTTTCATTTGACACGTGACATGAAATGTACGATAAGTACCCGCGACGGCGGATCAGTGTCGACCCGCGAAGCGTTCACACCTCGCAACAGCGCACATGGGAGGCTGGGAATGAAGCGAGTGGGGATCGGTCTCTGTCTCGGGATCGCGATGCTGCTGGGCTCGACACTTCCCCCGGCCTCGGGCCAGGGCGACACGATCAAGATCGGCGTCATCCAGCCCCTCTCCGGCCCGGTGGCCGCCTCCGGCAACTATGTCCGCATGGGCGCCGAGATCGCGCGCGACTGGGCCAACGCCCGCGGCGGCGTGCTGGGCCGCCAGGTGCAGCTCCTCATCGAGGACAACAAGTCCGATCCCAAGGAAGCCGCCACCGCGGCCGAGAAGCTCATCGTCCGCGACAAGGTGCCGGTGATCGTGGGCGCCTGGGGCTCGTCGATGACGCTGGCCGCCATGCCGAAGCTCGAGGAGTACGGCGTGCCCATGATCGTGGAGACCTCCAGCGCCGCGAGCATCACCAAGCGCGGCAACCCCTGGATCTTCCGCATCAGCCCGCCAAGCGAGATGGAGGCCCTCGGCCTCGAGAAGTACATGAAGGATCTCGGCATCAAGCAGGCGGACTTCCTCGCCGTGAACACGGACTGGGGTCGGGGCGCGGCCAGCGCCTTCGGCGACCTGCTGAAGCGCAGCGGGGCGGGCGTGGGCGCGGTAGAGTTCATGGACCAGGCCGCCACCGACATGAACGCCCAGATCACCAAGGTGAAGGCGGGCGCGGCCGACACCCTCTTCGTCACCACCAGCGTCGAGCAGATCACCCTCGTGCTGAAGCAGGCGCAGGAGCAGCGGCTGTCCCGCAAGATCATCACCACCGGCGGCAGCTCCTCGCCCAGCCAGCTCATCAAGCAGGCCGGCGCGGCGGCGGAAGGGACGATGCACATCCTGTTCTTCCTGCCGTGGTTCCCCGAGGCCATGCCGGACGGCAAGCTCGCCAAGGCCTTCGTCGACGAGTGGAACAAGCGCGGGCATCCCTTTGAAGGGTTGACCGAAGGCTTTCGCGGCCACGACGGCGTGATGACCGCGGTGGAGGGCATCAAGGCGGCCGGCAAGCCCGATCCCAAGGCCGTGCGCGACGCCCTCTGGAGCGTGAGCCTCATGGGCGTGAACGGGCCCATCAAGTTCGAGAAGGACGGGCCCGCCGGCAAGGAGAGCGGTCAGAGCAAGCCCAGCATCTTCATCGTCCAGATCAAGGACGGCAAGATCGCGCTCCCGGCCTTCGCCGCCAAGAAGTAGGGCCGGCCGCTGGCCGCTGTCCCGCGGGCTTGGACCAGCTCCTCCAGCACCTGCTGAACGGGCTCCTGCTCGGTAGCACCTACAGTCTGCTCGGGATCGGGCTGACCCTGGTCTTCGGGCTGATGAACGTGGTGAACTTCGCGCACGGCGAGTTCTACACGCTGGGGGCCTATGCGGTGTTCGCCGCCCTCGCGCTGAGCGCGGTGAACTTCTTCCTCGCCATCCCGCTGGCCATCGTGGCGGGCGCGCTCATCGGTGCGCTCTTCGAGCGGGTGCTCCTCCATCCCCTGCGCGGGGCGTCCATCGACACCACCATGCTGGTGATGATCGGGCTCTGGATCGCGCTGCAGAACGGCGAGCTCCTGGCCTGGGGCGGGGTGGCCAAGAGCGTGCCGACCCCGTTCTCGACCACGCCCCTGGCCTGGGGGCCGGTGTCGGTGTCCACGCTGCGCATCTTCGTCTTCGTGGTCTCGGTGCTCCTGATCGTCGGGGCGCACCTCCTCCTCACCCGCACGCGGCTAGGCCGGGCCATGCGCGCCACGTTCCAGGACCGCGAGACCGCGGCCCTCATGGGGGTCAGCATCGAGCGCATACACACGGTGACCTTCGCCTTCGGCGCGGGAATGGCGGCGGCGGCGGGGGCGCTCCTGGGTCCGGTGTTCCTGCTCTATCCGTCCATGGGCGATCTCGCCGCCCAGAAGGCCTTCTCGGTGGTGATCCTGGGCGGGCTGGGCAACTTCGTGGGCGCGGCCATCGGCGGGCTCCTGCTCGGCGTCGCCGAGGAGCTGGGCGCGGGTTACGTGTCCTCGGGCTATCGCGACGCGGTGGGCTTCGTCATCATCGTGCTGATGCTGCTGGTGCGCCCCTCCGGTCTCTTCGCGCGCGCCGAGCGCGTGGGCTGATGCGGCGCGAAACCATCGCCGGCGCGGTGGCCATCGCGGCCGCGGCGAGCGCGCCGCTCTGGGTCTGGAATCCGTATCACCTCCATACCCTCATCATGGCGGGCATCTTCGCGGTGCTCGCGCTCTCGCTGAACCTCCTCCTGGGCTACACGGGCCAGCTCTCGCTGGGCCACGCCGCCTTCTTCGGGATCGGCGCCTACGCGACGGCCCTCCTCTCCGTGAAGCTGGAGTGGTCGCCCTGGATCGGCATGCTGGCGGCAATGGTGCTGCCGGGGCTCGCCGGCTGGGGCATCGGCCGGCTCGCCCTCAAGCTCCGCGGTGCGTACTTCGTGCTGCTCACGATCAGCTTCGCCGGCGTGGTGTCGCTGGTGAGCGTGAACTGGATGGACCTCACCAACGGGCCGCTGGGGATTCCCGGCGTGCCCGCGCTCGCCATCGCGTTGCCCGGGCTGCCCGAGCTTTCCCTGCGGACCAAGGGGGCGTTCTACTACCTGGTCCTGGTCGCGGTGGTGGCGGCCTATGTGCTCTGCCGTCGGCTCATCGCCTCGCGCGTGGGGCGGGCGCTGGTGGCGCTGCGCGAGAACGAGACGCTGGCGGAATCGGTGGGCATCGACGGCACGTTGTATCTCGTCCTCGCCGCGGTGATCAGCGCCGCCATGGCCGGCGCGGCGGGCGGCCTCTACGCCCACTACACGCGCTTCGTCAGCCCTGAGGTGTTCCTCTTCACCTACACCGTGACCATGGTCATCATGGTCGTGGCGGGCGGGAAGGGGACGCTGGCCGGCCCGGTGCTGGGCGCCGTGCTCTTCACCGTGCTGCCGGAAGTGTTGCGGGCGGCGACCTCGTGGCAGTGGCAGATGCTCCTCTACGGCGTCCTCCTGATCGCCACCCTCTTCTTCATGCCGCGGGGCATCGTGCCCACGCTGGTGGAGCGCGCGGCCCGCCGATGAGCGCGCTCGCCTCCCCCGGGGACACGCCGCTGGAGGTCCGCGATCTGGCCATGCGGTTCGGCGGCGTGGCGGCGCTCGGCGGCGTGACCTTCGCGGTGCGGCCGGGCGCGGTGACCAGCCTCATCGGCCCCAACGGCGCCGGCAAGACCACGGCGTTCAACATCATCACGGGCTTTCAGGCGCCGAGCGCGGGGCAGGTCGCTTACGGGGGCCGGGCCATCACCGGCTGGCGCCCCTGCCGGATCGCCGCGCTCGGGCTCGTGCGGACCTTCCAGAAGACCAGCGTGTTCCCCGCGCTCTCGGTGCTGGACAACGTCCTCACCGGCCTGCACCTCCGCGGCGCCACCGGCGTGGCGGCCGCGCTCCTGCGGCGGCGCCGCGTGGCGGACGAGGAGCGGCGGCTCCACGCGGAGGCCCTCTCCGTGCTGGAGTTCGTGGGGCTGGCCGCGCGTCGCGACGCCCTCGCCGCCGACCTCTCCTACGGCGAGCAGCGGCTGGTGGAGCTGGCGGTCGGCCTCGCCGCCAAGCCACGGCTGCTGCTCCTGGACGAGCCCGCGTCGGGCATGACGCCGGCCGAGAAGGCGTCCACCGCCGCGCTGGTCCGGCGCATCTGCGATTCCGGCGTTACCGTACTGCTGGTGGAGCACGACATGCGCATGGTGATGGGCATCTCCGACCGCGTGCTCGTGCTGAACTACGGCCGGCTCATCGCCGACGGCACGCCCGCGGAGGTGCAGCGCGATCCCGACGTGATCCGCGCCTATCTGGGCACCGGCCATGCTGCGGCTTGAGTCCGTGTCGGCGGGATACGGCCGCGCGCCCGTGCTCGCGGGGGTGACCGTGGAGGTGCGACAGGGCGATCTCGTCTGCCTGGTCGGCGCCAACGGGGCCGGCAAGAGCACGACCCTCAAGACCATCTCCGGGCTCATCAAGCCCACCGCCGGCCGCATCGTGTTCGACGGGCGCGAGATCCAGGGCTGGCGGCCCCAGGACATCCTGCGCGCGGGGATCGCGCATTGCCCCGAGGGCCGCCGCGTGTTTCCCTATCTCACCGTGCAGGAGAATCTCGAGATGGGGGCCTATGTCCGGGAGGACGCGCGCGCCGTCGCGGCGGACCTCGACCGCGTGCTGACGCATTTCCCCGTGCTGGCGGAGCGCCGGCGCCAGGCCGCGGGCACGCTGTCGGGCGGCGAGCAGCAGATGCTCGCGATCGGGCGCGCCCTGATGGCCCGGCCGCGCCTCATCATGTTCGACGAGCCCTCGCTCGGCTTGGCCCCCACCACCGTGGAGACCACGTTCCGTGCCATCGCCGAGATCAACGGGGATGGCACGACGGTATTCATGGTGGAGCAGAACGCCTACATGGCCCTTCGCATGGCCACCCGCGCCTATGTGATGGAGACGGGACGCATCACGCTGGAAGGGCCCGCCCGGGCGCTGCTCGAGGACGAGCACGTCAAGCGCGCGTATCTCGGAGGCTGAGCGAAGCGACCATGGGAGCCAAGCTCTTCGGCGCGTCGGTGAAGCGGCGGGAGGACCCGCGCCTGCTCCGCGGCGAGGGCCGCTTCGTGGACGACATCAAGCTGCCCGGCATGCTCCACGCGGCGTTCGTGCGCAGCCCGCACGCGCACGCGCTCTTGCGGGGGATCCGGGCCGAGGCGGCGGCGGCGCGGCCGGGCGTGGCCCGCGTCTTCACCTTCGCCGAGCTCGCGCGCTGGATGAAGCCGCTCCCGCTGTTCGGAGCCATCCCGCCGGGGCTGGCCGCCCGCGTCGACGTCACGATGCGACAGGTCGCGCAGCTGGCGATGGCCCGCGACCGCGTCCGCCACGTGGGCGAGATCGTGGCCATGGTGGTGGCGGACAGTCGCGCCCTGGCCGAGGACGCCGCCGAGCTGGTGGAGGTGGACTACGAGCCCTTGCCCGCGGTGGTCGACATGATCGCGGGCGGGGCGCCGGGCGCGCCCCTCATCCATCCCGAGTGGGGTGACAACGTGGCGCTCCGCTTCAAGACCGGGTTCGGCGATGCCGCAGCGGCCTTGAGCGCCGCGGACGTCCGCGTGCAAGAGCGGTTCTATGTGCAACGTTATGTCGGCATGCCCATGGAAACGCGGGGCGTGGTCGCGCAGTGGGACCCGCGCGACGGGAGCCTCACCACCTGGAACGGCACCCAGGTCGTGCACTTCGTCCAGCAGGGGCTGGTGACGGCGCTGGGGCTGCCCGCCAACAAGATCCGGGTCATCGCCCCCGACGTGGGCGGCGGCTTCGGCACCAAGGCCACGGGCTATCCGGAGGACCTCCTCATCCCCGCCGCGGCCATCGCGTGCCGCCGGCCGGTGAAGTGGACGGAGGACCGCCGCGAGCACATGATGGCCGCCGCGCACGCGCGGCATCAGGTGCACGACATCGAGATCGGCGCCACGCGGGAAGGAAAAATGTTGGTGGTCCGGGATCGCATCTGCGTGGACCTCGGTGCCTACAACTCCTGGGGTATCGTCCTCCCGTACAACACGGTGGCCCATCTCCTGGGGCCCCATCGCGTGCCCGCGCTCGACGTGGAGTGCCGGGCGGTGGTGACCAACAAGACCCCCAACGCCCCGTATCGCGGCGCGGGCCGCCCCGAGACCGTGTACGCCATGGACCGCATCGTGGACTGCCTGGCGCGCGAGCTCCGCATGGACCCGGCGGAGCTCCGGCGGCGGAACTATCTCGCCGAGGCCGACATGCCGTACGAGATCGACATCCCTTATCGCGATGGGAATCGGCTCGTCTACGACAGCGGAGACTTCCGCGCCAACCTGGACGCCGCCCTCGAGGCGACCGGCTACGATCGGCTGCGCGCCGAGCAGGCGGCGGCGCGGAGCGAGCGGGGCATCCTGCGCGGCATCGGCATCTCCGGCTACGTGGAGGGCACCGCGATCGGGCCGTACGAGGG
Organism: Candidatus Methylomirabilota bacterium; assembly: GCA_035281625.1. Lineage (GTDB taxonomy): Bacteria > Methylomirabilota > Methylomirabilia > Rokubacteriales > CSP1-6 > DASRWT01. The sequence continues at coordinate 11,760 of DATEDO010000193.1, read as the reverse complement.
CGCGACGGTTCGCATGGATGCAAGTGGTCATGCCGTCGTCGCCACCGGCGCCTGCAGCCAGGGGCAGGGCCACGAGACCTCGTTCGCCCAGGTCGCGGCGGACGCCCTCGGCATCCCGCTCGACTGGGTCACGGTCGTCGGCGGGGACACCGCGGCGATTCCCTTCGGCGTCGGCACCTTCGCCAGCCGCAGCGCGGTGAACGCGGGCAGCTCCATCCTGGACGCGGCGGTGAAGGTGCGGGAGAAGCTCACCGCCGCCGCCGCCGCCCTGCTGGAGGCCGCCCCCGCCGACATCGAGATCGAGGATGGGCAGGCGTTCGTGCGCGGCGCACCGGCGTCCTCGGTGTCGCTGGAGCGAGTGGTCCGCTCCGCCCTCCCTACATTCGCCAAGCCCGGCGCGGTGACGGCGGACTTCGAGGCCACGGTGTATCACCATCAGCCGACGGTGACCTACACGAGCGCGGTGCACATCGCCCACGTGGAGGTGGACCCCGGCACGGGAGCGGTGCGGCTCCTCCGCTACGTCGTGGCGCACGATTGCGGCAGGCTCATCAATCCCATGATCGTCGAGGGGCAGATACACGGCGGCGTCGCGCAGGGGGTGGGTGGCGGGCTGCTCGAGGAGATGGTCTACGACGAGCAGGGGCAGCTCCTCACCGGCACCTTCATGGACTATCTGGTCCCGACGGCCATGGAGCTGCCGCCCATCGAGACCGTGCACCTGGAGTATCCGTCGCCGCGGAATCCCCTCGGGATCAAGGGGATCGGCGAGGGTGGGGCCATCTCGCCGCCCGCCGCCATCGCCAATGCGGTGGAGGATGCGCTCTCGCCCTTCGGCGTGCGCGTGACGCGAGCGCCGCTGGGACCGGACGCGGTGCGGGCCCTGCTCGTGGCCGCGGAGGAGAAGAAGGCGCGCGACGCCGGCGCCGGGGGAGGCCGGGCATGAAGCCCGCGCCCTTCGACTACGTGGCGGCGGCCAGCGCCGACGAGGCCGTGGCCGCGCTCGCTCAGCACGGCGACGAGGCCAAGCTCCTCGCCGGCGGACAGAGCCTGGTCCCCATGCTGAACCTGCGCCTCGCCCGGCCGTCGGTGATCGTCGACATCAATCCCGTGAAGGCGCTGGACTATCTCCGCGAGGCCGACGGGCGCCTCCACGTGGGCGCGCTGCGACGGCAGAGGGCCGTCGAGCGCTGGGCGGGAGAGCGCTTGCCGCTCCTCGCCGCCGCGCTCAAGCACGTGGGGCACGTCGCCATCCGGAACCGCGGCACCGTGGTCGGGAGCGTGGCGCATGCCGACCCCGCCTCCGAGCTGCCCGCCCTGCTCCTCTGCCTGGACGGCGAGGTCGTGGCCCGCGGGCCAAAGGGCGAGCGCGTCATCCCGGGCGCGGCGCTCTTCCGCGCGCCGCTGACGACCTCGCTCGCGGCGGACGAGCTGGTCACCGAGGCGCGCTTCACGCTGCCGCGCCCGGAAGCCGGCTGGGGCTTCGCCGAGGTCGCGCGCCGCCACGGCGACTTCGCTTTGGTGGGCGCGGCGGCCCTGCTCTGGCTGGACGGCGGCGGCCGAGCGGCCGGGGCGCGCCTGGCCTTCTTCGGCGTGGGCGGCACGCCCACGCGTGGCGCCGCGGCGGAGACCACGCTGACCGGGCAGGCCCTCAGCGCCGAGCGCATCCGTGACGCCGCCCGCGCGGCTGCCGCCACGCTCAAGCCGGAGGGCGACATCCACGCCTCCGCCCGCTATCGACAGGACGTGGCCGCGGTGCTCGCCGAGCGCGTGCTGGGTGAGGCCTGGACGCGCTGCCGGAAGGCGCCATGACCCGCGAGATCCGGCTCGAGGTCAACGGGCAGACGCGGGTGGCCCACATCGAGCCGCGGACCTCGCTGGCCGATTGCCTGCGCGAGGCGCTGGATCTCACCGGCACCCACGTGGGCTGCGAGCACGGCGTGTGCGGCGCCTGCACGGTGCTGCTCGATGGCGAGCCCGTGCGCTCCTGTCTCCTCCTCGCCGTGCAGGCGGTCGGCCACGCGGTGACGACGGTCGAGGGCCTCGCACCGTCGGACCCCGCGGGGGCGGGCTCCGGGCTGAGCCCGCTGCAGCAGGCGTTCCAGGACAAGCATGGGCTCCAGTGCGGCTACTGCACGCCCGGCATTCTCCTCACCGCCCATGCGTTCCTGCGCGATCATCCCACGCCCACGCACGACGAGATCCGCGAGATGCTCGCCGGCAATCTCTGCCGGTGCACCGGCTACCATTTCATCGTCGAAGCGGTCGAGGCGGCCGCGCGCGCGGCCGCCGGCCACCAACCCGCCTGACCAGGAGGACTCGCATGCGCTCACGTCTCCTCGTTTCGCTCGCCGGCGCGCTGCTCGGCATCACGCTGCTCGCCCCCGCCGCCCACGCCCAGAACGCGCTGGTGGTCAGCGTGTGGGGCGGCAACTGGAAGGACACCGTCGAGAAGGTCATCGGCAAGGCCTTCACCGCCAAGACCGGCATGCCGGTGGAGTTCGAGGTCGGCGGCACCATCGACCGGCTCGCCAAGGCCCGCGTGGCCAAGGGCAACCCGCTGGTGGATCTCAACTTCACCACCACCCACGTGGCCCGGCTCTACATCTCCGACGGCCTCTATCAGAAGCTCGACATGGCCAAGCTCCCCAGCGCCAAGGAGATCGCGAAGGAGGCCATTCGCAGCGACTACCACGTGGGCTCCTGGGCCTATGTCTACACCGTCGTCTACCGGCCCGACCTCGTGAAGGAAGACATCACGAAGTGGTCGGATCTCTGGAAGCCCTCCCTCAAGGGCAAGATCGCCATGCCGGACTTCGACCCCTCGCACATCATCACCATCGCGGCCCTCATGGAGGGGGGCAACGAGGTGAACTGGCAGAAGGGCGAGGCCAAGCTCAAGCAGCTCAAGGACTCCATCGCCGCATTTTTCTCCACCGATGCGCAAAGCCAGGACCTGATGAAGACGGGGCAGGCGCCGGTGCAGGTGATGCTGTCGGTGAATGCCTATCACCTGCAGGAGCAGGGGATACAGGTGAAGGTGGTCCAACCCACCGACTATCCCGGCATCGTCGGCATCGACACCATGGCGGTCATGGCCGGCACCAAGAAGTCGGACGCCGCGCATCAGTTCATCAACATCGCGCTGTCGAAGGAGATTCAGGCCGAGCTGGTGAAGGCCCTCCGCGCGGGGCCGGTGAACCTTGGCGCACCCGTGCCGGCCAACCTCAAGGGACAACCCGGCATCTTCGCCACCACCGCCGAGTGGAAGGAGCGCGGCTACATCATGAACGACGAGGCGCGGGCCAAGAACCTGCCCGGCTGGCGGGAGTGGTTCACCGCCAACATCGTCAAGAAATGACCCCGAGCGCGTGAGGCTCGCGCTCCTCCCGGCCATCGCGGTGCTCGCCGTCTTCGCGGCGGCGCTCACCGCGCTGTTCCGGTGGAGCCTGCTGGAGTTCATCCCGGGCTCGCTGGTCCCCGGCGGCTACACCCTCGACAACTTCCGGGCCGTGCTGGCCCCGCAGTACCTGCACGCGGTGCGGGACACCGTGGTCCTCGCCGCGCTGACGACCATTCTCACGCTCGTGACCTCGTACCCCGTCGCCTACGCGCTGGCGCGCACGCCGTCGCGCGCCATGCGTTCGGCGCTGCTCGTCCTCACGCTCGCGCCCTTCTTCACCGGGGCCATCGTGCGGACCTACGCGTGGGTGCTGGTGCTGGGCAACACCGTCATCACGTGGCCCCTGCCGATGCTCTTCACCGAGCGCGGGGTGCTGGTGGGTCTGGTGCACTTCTCCATGCCCACCATGATCTTGATCCTGGCCGCCGCGTTGAGCCACATCGACCCGGCCTACGAGCGGGCGGCGGCCAGCCTGGGGGCGCGCCCGCGGCGCGTCTTCTGGCGGGTGACGCTGCCCCTGTCGCTGCCCGGCATCATCTCGGGCGGGCTCATCGTGTTCGCCTGGACGCTCAGCGCCTTCCCCACGCCCGAGCTGCTGGGCGGCGGCAAGGTGAAGATGATCGCCAATGTCGTGAAGGACCTCGGTCTCGACTCCTTCAACTGGCCCGGCGCAGCCGCCTTCGCCATGCTGGCCCTGGCCTTGACGCTGGCCCTCCTGACCGCCGCCGGCCGGCTGACCGGGAGCCGCCCCGCATGATGCTGCGCCTGGCCCTGCTCCTGCTCCTGGCCTTCATGACCCTGCCCACCCTGGTCGTGATCGCGGTGTCGTTCAACCCGACCGCCATCCTGTCCTTCCCGCCTGCCGGTTTCTCTTTCCGCTGGTACGTGAACGTGCTGACGTACCCCCAGTTCCAGCGGGCGGCGTGGAACAGCCTCCTGGTGACGGGCGGCGCGGTGGCCCTCGCTCTGCCCATCGGCACCCTCGCCGCCCTGGCCCTGGAGCGCGCGCGGCTGCGCGGCCGGGCCCTCTGGGCCGCGGCGCTGCTGTCGCCGCTGGTGGTACCCGGCGTCGCCGCGGGCCTCGGCTTTCTCATCCTGGCCGCGGCGCTGGGCCTTCTGCGCAGCCGCGTCGTCCTCATCACCGCGCACGTGGCGCTGGTGCTGCCCTTCGTGGTGCGCTCGGTGTGGGTGAGCGTGCGAAACCTCGACCCCGCGCTGGAGCGGGCCGCCGCCAGCCTGGGCGCCTCGCCGCGCCGCGTGTTCTTCCGCGTGACGCTGCCGCTGCTGCGCCCGGGGCTCTTCGCCGCGCTGCTCTTCGCGGTGGTGGTGTCGGTGAACGAGTTCGTGGTGTCGCTGTTCATCTCGAACCGCGTCACCGAGATCCTGCCGGTGGCCATGTTCACCTACGTGGTGAACTACACCGATCCGACCATCGCCGCGCTGTCGAGCCTCTTCATCGCCGCCACGTTCCTCGTCATCTGGCTGGCCGATCGCTTCCTCGATCTCGGCCGGGTGTTCCTCCAGCACTGAGATGGCGCGCGCCGTCGTCGAGCTCCGGGGCTGCACGCGCGAATACGGGGCCCTGCGCGCGGTGGACGCTCTCGACCTGGCGGTGCAGGAGGGCGAGTTCCTCTCCCTGCTCGGGCCCTCGGGCTGCGGCAAGACCACCACGTTGAACCTCATCGCGGGGTTCGTCGAGCCCACCGCCGGCCGCGTCTTCATCGACGGGGAGGACGTGACCGGTCGGCCGCCGCATCTCCGGGGACTGGGCGTGGTGTTCCAGTCCTACGCGCTGTTCCCGCATCTGACCGTGTTCGAGAACGTGGCCTTCGGGCTCCGCGAGCGCAAGGTGCCGGCGGTGGAGATCGCCCAGAGAGTGGGGGACGCGCTCGGCCTCGTGCGCCTCGAGGGCCGCGAGCGCCAGCGGCCCGCGCAGCTCTCGGGCGGCATGCAGCAGCGGGTGGCCCTGGCCCGCGCCCTCGTCTATCGGCCCCGCGTGCTGCTGCTGGACGAGCCTCTCGCCGCGCTCGACAAGCGGCTCCGCGAGGAGATGCGCGTGGAGCTGCGATCGATCCAGAGAGCCATCGGCATCACCACGGTGTTCGTCACCCACGATCAGGCGGAAGCGCTAGGCCTCTCCGACCGCATCGCGGTGATGCAGGGCGGGCGCATCGAGCAGCTGGGGGCGCCGCGCGAGATCTACGAGCGACCGGCCACGCGCTTCGTGGCCGACTTCATCGGCGCCTCCACCATGCTGCGGGGGCGGGCGGTGTCCGGCGAGCTCGTCACGGTGACGGAGGGGGTCACGCTGCGCGTCGCCGCGGGGCGCGCGCTGAAGGTCGGCGCGGAGGTGGAGCTCGCCATCCGGCCCGAGCGCGTGCGGCTGGCGACGGCTCCCGGCGACAACGTGGTGGAGGCCGAGATCGACACCCTTGTCTATCAGGGCGCCCAGACCGAGGTGACGGCGAAGCTCGCGGACGGCCAGCGCGTCCGCGTCTTCGTCACCGAGCCGGCGCCCGTGCCGCTCGGCCCCGGGCAGCGGGTCCGCTTGCACCTCGCCGCGGACGCCTTCATGGTGATCGGGTGAGTGGCGCGCAGGCGATGGTCCGGGGGCTCGAGGAGGCGGGCGTGACGCTCGTCGCCTCCGTGCCCGACACCTGGATCGGCAAGCTCATGGCCACGGTGCGCGGCTCGGCGAAGATCCGGGCGCTGGACGTGGCCCGCGAGGAGGAGGCGGTGGCGATCGCCTGCGGCGCCAACCTGGCCGGCGGCCGCGGCGCGGTGCTCATCCAGAACGCGGGGCTGCTCAACTGCGGCGGCATTCTCGCCGGGCTGGTCGAGCTCTATCGCCTGCCGTGCTTCTTCATCGTGTCGCTGCGGGGCGACCACCGCGACCCCATCTTCTACCATCAGCCCAAGGGGCGGGTGACGGCGGCGACGCTGGATGCGTGGCGGCTGCCCCATGCCGTGGCCGACCGGGCGGGCGACCTCGCCGCGCAGGTGCGACGCGGGGTCGAGCGGGCGGCGGAGTCGCGCGGCCCCTACGTGCTGCTCATCAGCGGCGAGGACCTCGCGTGACCCCGCGCAAGCCCTTCCTCGACGCCCTCGTGGCTTGCCTCACGCCGCGGGACGTGCTGGTCTCCTGCCTCGGCGCCAATGCCCGCTGGCTCCCGCACATGACGGTGCCGGCGCCGGTATTCGCGCTCTGCGACTCCATGGGCGCCGCCATTCCCCTAGCGCTCGGCATCGCGCTGACGCGCCCGGAGCGCCACGTGATCGCTCTGGAGGGCGATGGGTCGCTCTTGATGAGCCCCAACGTGCTCGCGACGGTGGCGGCGGCCCGGCCCGCGAACCTCACGAGCATTCTTTGGGTGAACCGGCACTACGAGTCGTCGGGCGGTCAGGCCCTGCCGGGCGTGGCGGTGGACTGGCCTGCCCTCGCCCGCGCCACCGGCATCGCGCACGTCGCCACGGTGGACACGCCTGGTGCGATGGCGCCCGCCCTCGCGGCGGCGCGTCAGGCGGCGAGGGCGGCCTTTCTCGTGGTGCCCATCGCCTTCGATCCCGCCGAGGAGATCCCGCCCTACTCGGAGAAGCCCGAGGAGATCACGGCGCGGTTCCGGCTCTAGAGCATCGAGCGCAGGTGGCAACTACTCGATGATTTGATCCGCCCGCGCCAGCAGGGACGGATGGATCGTGAGACCAAGCGCTTTCGCCGCCCTGAGATTGATGACCAGCTCGAATGTCGTGGGCTGCTCCACTGGGAGATCGGCGGGTCTGGCGCCCTTCAAGATCCAATGCACGCGCTCGGCGGCCGGATGGCGAGCAACGCCTCCGGTCCGTTGGAGCGTGATGTTGGGCAGCGTGAAATCACTCTATAACGTGGTCCGCCCGTAATAGCAGCGACGGCGGGATGATCAGCCCGAGCACCTTCGCGGCCTTGAGATTGATTACCAGCTCGAATTTGGTCGGCTGCTCTATGGGCAGATCGGCGGGCTTGGCGCCTCTTAGGATCTTGTCGACATATGTCGCAGAGCGACGGAAATTGTGACGAAAGTCGGCGCCGTAGCTCATGAGGCCACCGGCTTCCGGATGTTCCCTCGAGCCGTACATTGCCGGGAGACGGCCCTTGGCGGCAAGGTCGGAGAGCCGGGCTCGGTGGAAGCTAAAGAAGGGGTCCAGCATTACGAGGAGGGCCTCCGCGCGCTCTCGGGCCATCGCAGCAAATGCAGTGTCGAACTCGTTGGGGCCTCGGGCCTCCAAGAGCTGAAGCTGCACTCCCACCGCACGGGCCGCGACGATCACGTTTTCGATCGCGCGCGCGTGGGACGGATTGGCCGGGTTCGAGAGGACCGCCACCCGGCGGACCTTGGGGACAGTCTCCTTGAGCAGCTCAAGCCATTTGCCGGCAATGTCCGTGCCGACACTGAAGGTCAACCCGGTGACGTTCCCCCCGGGGCGCGCGAGGCTTTCGACGAGCCCGAGCCCTACCGGATCAGCAGCTGTCGCCATCACGATGGGAATCGTTCTCGTCGCGTTCTTGGCTGCCACCGCTACCGCATGATTCCCGGCAAAGATGACGTCAACCTTGAGCCGGACCAGTTCAGCCACGAGGGCGGGGATTCGGTCGGACTTGCCTTCGGCCCATCGATACTCAATGACGATAGTCTTGCCCTCAACCCAGCCGAGGTCCCGCAGCCCTTGCAGGAATGCATCGGTGAAGCCTGCGTCATTAGAACGGGTTCTCGGCCCAAGAAATCCGACGCGGGGTACTTTCTCCTGGGGTTGGGCCGCAGCCGGGACGAGGGACACGGCAAGAAGGAAAAGGACCACGGCGGTGGTGATCCGGGTAGTGGCGATCACAGCCGCCCGTCCCCAATTCCCACATCACCGCAACCAACAACAATCGGGTGGGTGGTCATCGTCGCCCCAGTCTGCCCAACTAGAAGTCTAGGTCTGTGTAGCGCGCACGGAAAAGATGGCGCGGTCCGTATGGCATTGCCGAGCCGTCCTCCTCGCGCGCCCGAGGATACTCCATTTCACGGACCTTTGGCCGGTGGGGTGAGCGTGGCTCGGGGTCGAGACACACGGACAGGGGGAGCAGGGCGAGACTGTCGGGAGGGGTTAGCCCCCGGCCGCCGGGCACTCCGCGCCGGTTGCGGCCCAGGCGCGGACCAGGGCGAAGAAGGTCGCGTGCGTCCCGGGCGCGGGCCGGCGTCCTGGTCCGGGCGCCCAGGCCCAAGCGACGAGCGGGTCGTTCGCCACGTGTTTGACCACGTCCTCGAGGCTGCGGCTGCCGTTTTCGTCGGGATCCTTGAGCTGAGCGCAGATCGTGGGAAGCGGGGCGCGCAGGTTCATGGAGCGGGGGGCGAGATGCCACTCGGCCAGCCCCGGCATTCCCACCGCGTCGTAGTTGGCCTCGCCGTGGCAGGCGGCGCAGCGCAGGCCCGGGACGCCATCTCCATCCCTGCCGCGTACCACCGGCGGCTGATGGGGGCGGCCCTCGCCCTGCCGGGGACGGTCGTCGCCGGGATGGCAGTTCTGGCAGCGGGGATGCTGAAAGACCTTGCCGGCTTCCGTGAAGAGGGCGATCGAGCGCTGCGCGCGATCGGGGATGGAGGCGAAGGCGTCGGGTGTGCGCAGCGTGGCGTCGGGTTGCGCGCGGGCGAGACGGGGCGCGACGCCCGAGGTGAGCGCGGCGAGCGTGGCGACGAGGGCGGCCGTGCCGCCGAGGCGCCACCACCGTGCGCGCACGGTCATCAGGTCCTCGCGCCACCGGCCAGGCGGGAGAAGGGCAAGCGGCGCACCGGCTTGCCGGTGAGCGCCAGCCACGCATTGGCCACGGCAGGCGCGATGGGCGGCACGCCGGGCTCGCCCACGCCCGTGGGCGGCGCTGCCGACGGGACGATGTGCACCTCCACGCGGGGCATCTCGTCGATGCGCAGGATGCGGAAGTCGTGGAAGTTCGACTGCTGCACGAGGCCATCCACCACGGTGATCTCGCTCCAGAGCGCGCTGCCGAGCCCGAAGCCGATGCTCCCTTCCATCTGGGAGCGTACGACGTCGGGGTTCACCGCGATGCCGCAATCGACCGCGCAGACCACCCGCTCGACGCGGGGTAGCCCATCCGGGTCGCGCGACACCTCGGCCACCTGGGCGACCACGCTGCCGAAGCACTCGTGCACGGCGATGCCACGCGCGCGCCCCGCGGGCAGGGGCTGGCCCCATCCCGCCTGGCGCGCGGCAAGGTCGAGCACGCCGCGATGCCGCGGGTGCCGTGCCAGCATGGCGCGGCGCAGGTCCAGGGGATCGCGCCCGGCGGCGTGGGCCAGCTCGTCGAGGAACGCCTCGGTGGAGTAGGCGGTGTGCGTGCTCCCCACCGCGCGCCACCACAGCACCGGGATGCCGACGGTGGGCGAGTGCAGGTCCACCAGCATGTTGGGGATCGCGTACGGGAGGTTCGCGGCGCCTTCCACCGAGGTGAGGTCGACGCCTCCACGAACACGGAGTATGGCCGCCGGGGTGCCGGCGACGATCGATTGCCCGACGATGCGATGCTCCCACGCCACGATGTTGCCCGCGGCGTCGAGCCCTGCGCGGAGCCGGTGCATGTAAAGCGGACGGTAGAAGCCGCCGCGGAGGTCGTCCTCGCGCGTCCACACGAGCTTCACCGTCCTTGGGCCGCCCAGCGCCTTGGCCACGCTGGCCGCCTCGACCACCAGCTCGCTACGCGCGGTGGACCGGCGGCCGAAGCTGCCGCCGGCGAGCAGAGTGTGCACCTGCACCTTGCGCTGGGGCAGGCCGACCACCGACGCCACCGTCTCGTGATCGAGCGTGGGGATCTGCGAGCCGAGCCAGATGTCGCAGCTGTCGGGCCGCAGCTCCACCACGCAGTCGAGCGTCTCCATGGGCGCATGCGCGAGGTAGGGAAATTCGTAGACCGCTTCGAGCACGCGCGCCGCGCCCTTCATGGCCGCCGGCACGTCTCCGAGCCAGTGCGCCACCGCCCCCGGCTGCACGGCGAGCGTCCGGTAGTGCGCGTAGAGGTCCTCGGTGCCGCGCCGCTCTGCGGCCCCCTCGTCCCAATCGACGTGAAGCACGCGCCGCCCTTTCATGGCGGCCCAGGTCCCCTTCGCAACCACCGCAACGCCGGATGGCACCTGCACGACGTCAGTGACGCCGTTCACCCTCCGTGCGGCGGTGGCGTCGAACGAACGCACGGTGGCGCCGAAGCGCGGTGGCCGGGCGATGACCGCGGTGAGCATGTCAGGACGGCGCACATCCAGGGTGTACACCGCCGACCCGTCCGTCTTCGGGCGCGAGTCCACCCGCGGCGCATGGTGGCCGATGAGCTTGAAGTCCTTCGGGTCTTTCAGCGTCACCTTGGCGGGAGGCGCTTGCTGGGCCGCGTCCGCGGCCAGCTCGCCGAAGGTCGCGCGGCGCCCGCTCGGGGCATGCGACACCACGCCCCGATCCACCGTGATCTCCGTCGCGGGCACGCTCCAGCGGTGGGCGGCGGCCGCGACGAGCATGGCGCGCGCGGCAGCGCCGGCTCGCCTCAGCTGCTCCCAGGAGTTCCGGATGGAGTTGCTCCCGCCGGTGCTCTGCACGCTGATGAGCGGTCCCCAGGCAAGGTTGTGGTAGCGCTTGGCATCCGCGGGCGCGGCCTCGACGCGGATCTGGCTCCAGTCGGCGTCGAGCTCCTCGGCCAGGATGGTCGCGAGGCCGGTGTGGACGCCCTGGCCCATCTCGAGGTGCTTGGCCACGATCGTCACGGTGTTGTCGGGCGCGATGCGCACGAAGGCGTTGGGAGCGAGCACGGCCGGCGCCGGCGACGTGGCCTGGGCGCGGGCCGGCTCCAGGCGGAAGCCGACCACCAGCCCCACGCCGACGGCGGCGGCTCCTTTCAGGAACCCGCGGCGGCTCGGCATCACAGGCGCTTCCCCGCCTCGTGAATGGCGGCGCGGATCCGCTGATAGGTGGCGCAGCGGCAGAGATTGCCGGTCATGGCGGCGTCGATGTCGGCATCGGTGGGGCGGGGGATCGCGGACAGGAGCGCCACCGCCGACATGATCTGGCCGGGCTGGCAGAACCCGCACTGCACGACGTCCAGACGGTTCCACGCGTCCTGCACCGCGCGCGCCACCCGGCCCGTCGTGCCCTCGGCCGTCGCACCTTCAATGGTCGTCACCTGCCGGCCCTCTGCCGCCGTGACAGGCGTCACGCAGGAGCGGATGGCCTGGCCGTCGAGGTGCACGGTGCAGGCGCCGCACTGCGCGGCCCCGCAGCCGTACTTCGTTCCCGTGAGTCCCAGCTCGTCGCGCAGCGCCCAGAGAAGCGGCGTGTCCGCATCGACC
>DATEDO010000192.1:0-18372 GCA_035281625.1 Candidatus Methylomirabilota bacterium | reverse complement strand
GAGGCCGCGCTCGCGCGCCGCGGGGAGCCGCGCGATGTCCGCGGTCAGGGCGAGCAGCCGCTCCACCGCGCCGCCGCCGCGCGGGCCGTGAGTGGGCTGGCTGCGGGAGACGAGCACGCGCCCGTCCCGCGTCACGAGCCCGGCGGCGGTGGTCGTGCCGCCCACGTCGATGCCGAGGAGCAGCGCCTCCTCGTCGCGCGCCGCGCTCATCGGCGGGCGTATCCCGCGATCACGTAGCGGTCCACGCCGTCGGGCAGACGGTCCCGCGGAATGGTCCCCTCCGCGTCCATCGCGCGCAGGTGGTCCAGCCGCTCGAAGCCGATGCGCGGGAAGCCATGGCGCTCATGCGCCACCACCACGGGATCGAGGCCGGCGGCGCGGAGCCGGGCCTTGGCCCTCTCGACGCCGAGGAAGCCGAAGAGGGTGAAGAGCAGGCGCCCGCCGGGGGCGAGGTACGCGGGCGCCTCGCGGATCAGGCGATCCAGCAGCGACCAGCCGTCGGGGCCGCCGTTGTCGGCGGCGGCCTCGGCGTCGTCGCGCTCGCGTCCGGGCGGCGTGGGCATCTGAGGCGGGCTCGCGCAGACGAGATCGAACGTGAGGCCCGCCACCGGCGTGAAGCCGTCGCCGAGGCGCACGTCCACGGCGCCGGCCACGCCGTTGCGGGCGGCATTGTCCCGCGTGCATGCCACGGACTCCGGACGGATGTCGGTGGCGATGACGCGCGCGCCCGCGCGCGCGGCGAGCACCGCGGCCAGGCCGGCGCCCGAGCCGATCTCCAGCACGCGCTCCCCGGGGCGCACCCCGAGATGCCGGCAGAAGAGGAGCGAGCCCGACTTGGGCGGCTGCGTGCCCGGGTCGATGCGGAACACGCAGCCCTGATACTCGAAGAGGAGCACGCCCTGATCGCCGCTCACACGAGCCTCCGTCCCGACGCGGCGGCGTACACCTCCAGATAGCCCTCGATCTCGCGCGCCGGGCCGAGCCGGGCCGCCACGAGGCGCCGGCCGGTCTCGCCGAGCCGCCGCCGGAGCGCGGGATCGCCGGCGAGCCGCCGCGCCTGCTCGGCCAGCGACGCCTCGGAGTCGAAGAGAAGCCCCGTGACGCCATGCTCGATGAGCGAGCGGTTGCCGGGAATGTCCGAGGCGAGCACCGCGCGCCCCAGCGAGAGCGCCTCGATCACCGAGTTGGCCATGCCGCCCTCGGAGAGCGAGCAGTTGAGCACGATGTCGGCGGCGCCCAGCAGCGCCGGCATCGCGGCATGGGGGAGGGCGCCCAGATAACGCGCCCAGAGGCGGCCGGCGAGCGCGGCCTCGAGCCGCCGCGCCTCATCGGCGTCGAGCGCGGGGCCGGCATACCAGAGCCGGAGCCCCGGATGCGCCCGTTGCACGCCGTCCAGCGGCCCGAGCGGCAGGAGCGGGCGCTTCACCGGCCGTATGCCGGCGGGAAACAGGATGCAGGGCTCGCCGGTGATGGCCGGCGCCGCGGCGCCGTCGTCGGCCGGAAGCTGCGCGCTCTGCGGCACGATGCGCACGCGCCCCCTGAGGGCGGGCGCCGCGGCCTCGACCTCGGTGGCGACGCTCCCATGGAAGGCGACGACCGCGGCGGCGGCGTTCAGGACTTCCAGGACGGCGGCTCGGCTCGCCCCGGCGCGCAGGTCCTGGCTCACGTCCGTGCCGGTGAGGGTGACCACGAGCGGAATCGCGGCGGCGCGGGCGACGGCGAGCGCGAGTGGCCCGGTGCGATGGGCGTGAAAGGCGTGGATCAGCACGGGCGGCTCCGTGACGAGAGCATCCCGCAGGCCCGGCGCATCCGCCTCCCACACGCCCACGTCCAGGCCGCGCGCGCGGAGGCCCCCCGCGATGCGCGCGACGGTGACGGCATTGCCCCGCGGCGAGTCGAGCGGTACCGGCGAGAGCAGCGCGACACGCGGGGCGGCCATGGGCCGTTTCAGGCTACCCGGCCCGGCCGCCCCGCGCAAATACGCCGGCTAGATGTGGCCGCGCTCGGCCAGGTACTCGGCCACCAGCACGGCCCCGCGGGCCGCGCCCATCTTGGCGTTGTGGGAGACCAGCACGTACTTGACCCCGTTCGGCAGCGCGTGGTCGGGCCGCACCCGCCCCACGCTGGTGAGCATGCCGCGCTCCCGGTCGCGATCCAGCCGGGGCTGGGGACGGAAGGGGTCCTCGCTCACGTCGATGAGTCGGAGCGGGCAGGAGGGCAGCCCCAGGCGCGTGAACTCGCGCCCGTGATCCCGGAGCGCGGCCTTGACCTCGTCCACCGATGCCGCGCGACCGAGCGACACGTTCACCGCCTCGGTGTGCGCCTCGAGCACCGGCACCCGGGTGCAGGTGGCGGAGACGGAGAAGGGCGCCGGCTCCACGATGTCGCCGCGCACCACCCCGAGGATCTTCCGGGTCTCCGTCTCGACCTTCTCCTCCTCCTTGGGCACGAAGGGGATCACGTTGTCGATGATGTCGAGCGCGGTCACTCCCGGCGAGCGCCCGGCGCCCGAGCAGCCCTGCAGCGAGGTCATGATCACCTGCCGGACTCCGAACGCGTCCTGCAGCGGCTTGAGGGTCATGGCGAGCCCGGTGGTCGTGCAGTTGGGCACCGGGGTGACGAAGCCCTTCCAGCCGCGGCTCCGGCGCTGGGCGGCGATGAGGGCATCGTGGTCCATGTTCACGCCCGGGATGAAGATGGGCACGTCGGGCTCGTAGCGGAACGCAGAGGCCGTCGAGACCACCGGGGTGGTCTTGGCGTAGCGCGGCTCCAGGTCGCGCGCCGCGTCGGATTCCACCGCGGTGAAGACGAGGTCCACCGACTCGGCGTCCAGCCGGGCCGCGTCCTGTACGGTGAGTTCGGCGACGGCCGGATCCAGAGGCTCGGCGCAGTACCAGCGGAAGGCGCCTGCGGCGTCGGTGATCGCCGCGCGATACCGCTTGCCCGAGGAGCGCTCGGATGCCGCGAGGGCGACGACCTCGAAATAGGGGTGGCCGGTCAGGGCGGCGAGGAACTGCTGGCCCGCCACGCCGGTGGCGCCGATCACGGCAACGCGCATCGAGGATCCTCCACCATGGATTTCGGAACACCTTAAAAGCAAAAGACCCGCGACCGGTGGTCGCGGGCCTCGTGGATCCGTCCGTCGTCGCCGCTTTCGTCTAGGTCGCCTCGCGGCCGCGCGCCACCGTCGTCGCTGGGCGTCCCGTGGTCGGGGACCCCAGCCGGGTCTTGTCGGTGGCTTTGGGAGTTCGCGCGAGCGGCATGACGAAATCAGTGTATGAGGGATCCGGCGAAACTGTCAAGCCTCGGCGGTGCCCAGCGCGACCCCGCCGAGGATCAGCACGATGGCGACGATGAGGCTCGGGGTGAGGGGCTCGCCGAGAAATATCGTGGCGGCGATCACGCTCACGACAGGCGTCGCGAGAAGTCCCAGCGATGTGGTGACGGCTGGCAGATTGCGGCTGGCCATCGCCACCGCCCAGTAGGCGAGCGCCGAGCCGGGAATGCCCGCATAGAGCACGAGGAGCACGAGCGACGGCGTCCATTCCGCGTGGAGCGTGCCCGCGCCGAGCAGGCCCAGAGGGACGAGGATGACGGTGGCCAGCATGGTCTCCCAGGGCAGGAGGTCGAACGGCGTGGAGATCCAGCGATGGCCGCGGATGTGGAGGATGCTGAGCGCCCACAGCATCGCCGCGGCGACGATGGCGAGATGGCCCAGCACGATCCCGGAATCGCTCCAGTCCAGCGCGAGGGGATTGAAGAGGGTCAGGAGGCCGGCGAGCCCGATCACCACGCCCATGGCTCGGCGCGACGTCAGCCGCTCCCCGAGGAACAGCCACGCGCCGGGGATGACCCAGAGCGGGGTGGTGTAGGCGAGCACCACCGAGCGCCCCGCGGGCACGCGCATGAGCCCCCAGGTGGAGAGCACCGAGAACCCCACGATGTGCAGCAGCGTGATGGAGAGGAGCACCGGCAGGTCGCCCCGGGGAGGCGGCGCCAGCCGGCCCCGGAGCGACGCGACCACCACGAGGACCAGCGCCGCGAGGGCGGTGCGAATCGCCACCGCCCACAGCGGCGCGAGCGAGCTCAGGATGACCTTGTTGACCGGCCAGGTGAGGCCCCAGGCGACGACCACCGTGACCAGGAAGAGCATGCCCTCCCGGTGGGTCGCGCCGTCGCCCGGTGCGCGCCGCAGCCGTCTAGTACCGGTAGTGATCCGGCTTGAACGGCCCGGTCTTCGCGACCCCGATATACCTCGCCTGCTCGTCGGTCAGCACGGTGAGGGTGGCATTGAGCTTCCTCAGCTGCAGCCGCGCCACCTTCTCGTCCAGGTGCTTGGGCAGCACGTACACGCCCACCGGATACTTGTCGGGATTGGTGAACAGCTCGATCTGGGCGATCACCTGGTTGGCGAAGGACGATGACATCACGTAGCTCGGATGGCCGGTCGCGCAGCCGAGGTTCACCAGGCGCCCCTCGGCGAGGAGGATGATGCGCTTGCCGTCGGGGAACACCACGTGGTCCACCTGCGGCTTGATGGTCTCCCACTTGTACTGGCGGAGCGACGCGATGTCGATCTCGCTGTCGAAGTGGCCGATGTTGCAGACGATGGCCTGGTCCTTCATGCGCCGCATGTGGTCGTGGGTGATCACGTGGAAGTTGCCGGTGGCGGTGACGAAGATGTCGGCCTTGTCGCAGGCCTCGTCCATCGTGACCACGCGATAGCCTTCCATCGCCGCCTGCAGCGCGCAGATGGGGTCGACCTCGGTGATCCACACCTGGGCGGACAGGGCGCGGAGGGCCTGGGCGGAGCCCTTGCCCACATCCCCGTAGCCGCACACCACCGCGACCTTGCCCGCCACCATCACGTCGGTGGCGCGCTTGATCCCGTCCACCAGGGACTCGCGGCAGCCATAGAGGTTGTCGAACTTGCTCTTGGTGACCGAGTCGTTGACGTTGATGGCGGGGAACTTGAGCCGCCCCTCCTTGTGCATCTGGTAGAGGCGCTTCACGCCGGTGGTGGTCTCCTCGCTCACGCCCCTGATCTTGGCCGCGCGCGTCGAGTACCAGGCCGGCTCCTTGGCCAGCTTCGCGTTGATGGAGGCGAAGAGCGCCGTCTCCTCCTCGTTGGTCGCCTTCGCAATGGCGGAGGGGTCCTTCTCGGCCTTCGCGCCCAGGTGCAAGAGCAGGGTGGCGTCCCCGCCGTCGTCCAGGATCATGTTGGAGTGCCCGCCGTCCGGCCACTCGAAGATGCGGTGGGTGTAGTCCCAGTACTCCTCCAGCGACTCGCCCTTCTTGGCGAACACCGCGGTGCCGCTGGCGGCGATGGCGGCGGCGGCGTGGTCCTGGGTCGAGAAGATGTTGCAGGAGGCCCAGCGCACCTCGGCGCCGAGGGCCTGCAGCGTCTCGATCAGCACCGCGGTCTGGATGGTCATGTGCAGCGACCCGGTGATGCGGGCGCCCTTGAGGGGCTTGGCCGCGGCGTATTCCTCTCGGATGGCCATGAGACCGGGCATCTCGGTCTCGGCGATCTGTATCTCCTTGCGGCCCCAGTCGGCGAGGGTGAGATCGGTGACGGCGTGATCGGCGGTGGACTTGGCTGCGGCGCTCATCTCGCGCCCTCCTTTGAAGCTTGGAGTGTGCGAGCGCCGTTCTTCATGCTGACCGGCGGGTCAGCCGCTCCGAGCCTGGCGGGATGGCTCCCGTCGCAACGCTCCTCGGAGCGAGTTCCGGGGGCGATTATCGCGCCGGCCCGCCTTCCGCGCAAGCCTTTCAGCCTGGCCGGCGCACGCGCCGGCGCACCGGGAACACGTGAATGCCCCATCGCGCGGCCACGAGCCCCCAGAGTCCCTGCGGGAAGCGCAGCATGGCGATCACCGCGAGGAGGCCCAGGAGGATCATGTACCAGGCGCCGTAGTCGGCCAGGACCTCGCGGAACGCGAAGAAGAGCAGCGTGCCCAGCAGCGGGCCTTCCAGGGTGCCCAGCCCGCCGATCACCACGATGAAGAGGGTGTAGGCGGTCCAGTTGATGGAGAAGGCCGCGTCGGGGGAGATGCGCAGGAGGTTCAGGTAGATGAGGGCGCCGGTGAGCCCGGTGCCGAACGCGGCGATCAGGTACACGGCGAGCTTGGTGCGGAACACGTCGACGCCCAGGCTCTCGGAGGCGGGCTCGCTGTCGCGGATGGCCATGAGGCCGAGACCCTGCCGCGAGCGCAGGTAGAAGTAGACGGCGCCGATCGCCGCGAGGCCGATGGCCACCGCGAGCGCGTAGGTGCCGAGCTCCCGCGTTTCCCGCGCGAGCGGGAACACCGCCTTCAGGGTGCGCCCGGTGCCGCGTCCGAGGGCGTCGGTGTTGGCGACGAGCAGCCGGTACACCTCGGCCACCGCCCACGTGCCGACGGCGAAGTAGCCCCCGCGGAACCGGAACACCACCAGCGCGGTGGGCAGCGCGAGGGTGGCGGCCACCAGACCGGCCAGGGGCACCGCGAGGAACGGATTCACGCCGAGGTCGTCGGCGAGAACGATGAGGGCATAGCCACCGACGCCGACATAGGCCTGCTGGCCGATGGAGACGAGCCCGGCGTAGCCGGCGAGGAGATTCCACATCTGGGCCAGCACGAGGAGAGCGGTCAGCTCCACGATCATGCGCATGAGGCCGGCATTGCCGGTGAAGGGCACCGCGACGAGGGCGGCCATCGCCGCGAGGGCGCAGGCGAAGCCGATCCGGCTGGCCCAGGTCGCGCGCTCCACGGTGAGCGCGCTCATGAATCGACCCGCCGCGACGGCGCGAAGAGTCCCGAGGGCCGGAGCAGCAGCACGGCCAGGAAGACCAGGTGGCCGGTGAGCACGCCCCAGCCGGGCGAGAGCTTGGCGCCCACCGTCTGCGCCACCCCGAGAATGACGCCCCCGACCAGCGTGCCCCACAGCGAGCCCAGCCCCCCGATGATCACCGCCTCGAAGGCGAAGAGAAGGCGATCGGGGCCGCTGCTGAAGGTGAACGTGGTCCGGATGCCGAGGAAGACGCCCGCCACCGCCACGATGGCGAGCGACAGCGCCATCGCGAGGCCGTGCAGGCGCCGCGTGTCGATGCCCATGAGCGCGGCGGTGGCATCGTCGTCCGAGGTGGCGCGGAAGGCGCGGCCAATGGCGCTCCGGCCGATGAGGAGATGCAGCGCGGCGAGGAGCAGCACCGCGACGGCGAAGGTGAGCAGCGAGAACCAGCCCACCGCGAGCCCGCCCCCCAGGGCCAGGCTCGCCGTCTCGATGCCGCCGGGATTGAGCCGCCGCGAGTCCGCGGAGAAGAGCTCGAGCAGGCCGTTCTGGATGATGACGGAGAAGCCGAACGTCACCAGCACCGCGGGCAGCATGCCGCGGCCGAGCAGCCGGTCGAGGACCAGCCACTGGAGCGCGTAGCCGAGGGCGGCCATCAGCGGCGCCACCACGACGAGGGCGAGCAGCGGATTGATGGACCAGGTCCCCACCGCCACCACCGCGAGGAAGGCGGCGAGGATGCTGAAGTCGCCGTGGGCGAGGTTCACCAGGCGCATCACTCCGAAGATCAGCGAGAGCCCGGTGGCGAAGAGCGCGTAGAGGCCGCCCAGGAGCACGCCCTGCAGCACGGTGTCGAGCCAGGCCACCGGTCAGGTCCCGAAATAGGCGGCGGCGAGCTGGGCCCGCCCGAGCCGGGCCGGCACCCCCTCGAGCGACACCGCGCCCTTGCGGAGACAGTAGACGCGCTGAGCCAGGGCCAGGACCTGGCTCACGTCCTGCTCCACGACGATCAAGGTGGTGCTTTCCGCGCGGATCGTCGCGAGCGCCTCGTAGAGATGCTTGACCACCAGCGGGGCCAGACCCAGGGAGATCTCGTCCACCAGGAGCAGCCGCGGGTTGGCCATGAGCCCGCGGCCGATGGCCAGCATCTGCTGCTCACCGCCCGAGAGATTGGTGCCGGGCTCGCGCGCGCGCTCGCGGAGGATGGGGAACAGCGCCTGCACGCGGGCCAGCGTCCACGGCCCCGGGCGCCCGCGGTAGGCGCCGACCCGGAGATTCTCCTCCACCGAGAGGCTGGGAAAGATGCGCCGGCCCTCGGGCACGAGGACGAGGCCCAGCGCCACCCGCCCCGCCGCGGCGCGTCCCTCCAGCGAGCGGCCCGCGAACTCCACCCGGCCGCGCGCGGCCGGGAGCGCGCCGGCGAGGGCGCGGAGCAGCGTGCTCTTGCCCGCGCCGTTGGCGCCGATCACCGCCACCAGCTCGCCCTCCGCCACCTCGAGGGAGACGCCGAACAGCGCCTGGAAGTCCCCGTAGGAGGCGGACAGCTCGCGCACCGCGAGCAGGGTCACGCCACGTCGATCCCGAGATAGACGCGCTGCACCTCGGGGCTGGCCATCACCGCGTCGGGCGGGCCCTCGGTGAGGGCGGCGCCGAAGTTGATGGCCACGAGCCGGTCCACCACGGAGCGGAGGGCATGGACGATGTGCTCGATCCAGATGATGGCGATGCCGCGGTCGCGGACCTGCCGGATCACACCCACCATGGTGAGGATCTCGGGCTCGGTGAGCCCGCCCGCGATCTCGTCCAGGAGGAGCACGCGCGGGCCGGTGGCGAGCGCGCGCGCCAGCTCGAGGCGCTTGCGCTCGAGGAGGGTCAGCACCCCCGCCGGCGCATTGGCCTTGTCGACGAGCCCCGCCAGCTCGAGGGCCTCCCCGCAGGCAGCGACGGCGGCGCGCTCGGCCCGGCCGCCGCCGTGCGTGGCGCCCACCAGCACGTTCTCGAACACCGTCATGGCCTCGAAGGGGTGCGGGATCTGATGCGTGAGGACGATCCCGGCCCGCGAGCGGGCGTGCGCGGGGAGCGCGGTGATGTCACGGCCGGCGAAGAGCACGCGCCCGCGGTCGGGGCGGAGGCGCCCGGCGAGAACATTGAGGGCAGTGGTCTTTCCCGCGCCGTTCGGCCCGATGACGCCGACCGCCTCGTCCTCGCCCACGCCGAGCGTGAGGCGGTCGAGCACCTGCAGCGAGCCGAAGGCCCGCGAGACCGCGTCGAGCGCGAGGAGCGGCGTCGGACTCAGGCCTGCTTGAGCGGCCGGAGCTTGCCGCCCACCGGGATGTTCGTCGCGCTCTTGTTGCTCACGATGGTGATGTCATAGGGCACGCCCTTGCCCTTGCCCCACTGGCCGCCGACGAGCGGCGTCTTGGTGACGTTGGGCACCGGGCCCCTACCCCAGGCGATGGGGCCGACCAGGGTGTTGACGTTGGTCGCCTTGATGGCGGCGATGACCGTGCTCTTGTCTTCCAGGTTCTTCGTGCGCTTGAGCGCGTCCAGGCCCACCTCGAAGAGCGCGTGGATGAAGCCCAGGGGCTGCGTCCACTGCTTCTTGGTCTCGCGGGTGTACTCCGCCGCGAAGGCCGCGGCAGTGGCGCCCGTCAAGGACGACTTGAACGGGTGCTGGGGCGACCACCACACCTCGGTGGACATGCCGTCACCCAGCTCGCCGAGCGCCTCGACCGATCTGGGGAAGAGGAGGGCCTTGCCGATGCTCGCCACCTTGGGCCGGAAGCCCTGCTGCGCGGCCTGCTTCCAGAAGGTGGTCCAGTCCGGCGGGATCGGCACGCCGGTGACGATCTCCACCTTCTCGCGCTTGAAGGCCGAGATCTGCGCGGAGAAGTCGTCGGAGAGGTTCGGGTAGCGGCCGGGATCGACGACCTTGTAGCCGGCCTTGGCGAGGGCGGGTGGGAAGCCGCGCTCCTTGTCGCCCCAGGCATTGCCGTCGCCGTCATTGGGCCAGAGGGCGCCCACCACCTTGTTGGTCTCGATCGAGTTCCACATGTCGATGAAGACCCCGATGATGTCTTCCAGCCCCCAGAAGAAGTGGTACGTGGACTTGAAGCCCACGTCGGGCTTGCCGCCGCGGGCGAAGAACCAGGGCTGCCAGGGACACACCGACGAGATGCACGGGGTGCCGTTCACCTCGCACTGGTCGGAGACGGGATTGGTGGTCTCGGGGGTGCTCGCCACCAGCATGAGGTCGATCTTGTCGTTGAGGATCAGGCGCGACGCGACCTCGGCGGCGCGGTTGGGGTCGGACTGGCTGTCGCGCACGAGCACCTCGATGGGGTGGGCGCGCCCGCCGATGCTGAGCCCCTTGCCGAGCGCCTTGCGGATCCCGCCCACCACGAAGCCGTCGGCCTCGCCGAAGCCCGCGAGCGGCCCCGTCTGCGGACTCACGTAGCCGATCTTGATCGCGCGCCCCGCCCCCTGGGCCCGCGCCGCGCCGGGCCGGAGCCCGCTGAGCGCGACCGCGGCCCCGGTGGACGCGACCCGGAGGAACTGCCGGCGAGCGACCCCCCTTGCCTCGGCCATGTCGTTCTCCTCTCCCCGCTCAGAACTGCACGGGGGTGGGCGGCATCTTCCCGCTCGCGTAGAGCGCGGGCAGATCCGCGGTGGCGTTTTCCCAGACCAGTAGCATGGAGCGTTTGGGCGAGAAGCCGCGATGGCGGATGTCGGCGGGCATGGCGGCCACGTCCCCCGCCTTCATGGTGACGCGGGCGCGCATCGCGCCGGTCTCGCGGTCCTCCACCTCCCACTGGATCTCGTCCGAGAGCTGCACGAACCACTCCACGCGGTCGTTGCCGTGGATGACGGGGAGGATGTACTCCTCCGTGGTGGGGCAGTAGAGGCTGGCCTTGCAGACGGACACGATGGACGGGTTCCACGTGACGTCCGAGCGGGACAGGTAGGCGAAGAGGTTGAACGCCACCACCTCGCCCTCGAAGCCGGGCTCGGCGAGGACCTCGGGGGTGTCCTGGGGCACGTCCTTGAAGTGGCGGTTGATGGGGAAGCCGCTCTCGTCGGAGCGGACAGGCTCGTCGCCGGGCGCGCCGATCATCCGCTTGGCGGTGACGCGATGGCGGGTGATCGCCTCCTTGTTGCTGCCGTTCTTGGGCCCGAACGCGCTGCCCGTCTCCGCGGGGCTCGCGAAGGGATCGAAGGTCTTGTTCGTCCAGTCCTCCAGCATGGCCTCGAACACCCGCTGGATGAGCGGCGTGTCGAAGCGCTCCATGTGGTCGAGGCCGGCCTTGCGATAGTGCGCGTTGAACCGGCCCGCGAAGAGATCCACCGAGCCGTAGTGATTCACCGTCCCCACCACCGCGTCGAAGTTCACGATGCCGTAGAAGAAGCCCCAGGCGATGTCGCGCTGGAGCGCGCGGAGAAAGGCGTCGGCGGGGATCAGATGGCTCCCCTTGGGCCACGACACCTGGACGAAGTACTCATCACGGCTGAAGCCGAACTGGCCGAGGGTGAACGTGCGGTAGCCGTGCTGGTTGGGCTCGATGGAGCCGATCTCGGGAACGCTGCTCGTGCCCTGGCTCATGCTGTCCCTCCTAGCGGCCGGGCCGCGGGGTGGTCTGACAGATATCGGCCCACTTCTCGACCGTGTCGGCGCCCTTCGTGGTCTGGAGCAGCACCACGCCCGGCTTGGCCGCGTGGAACTGATACGCGCTCCCCACCGGGAGCAAGGTCATATGGCCGCGGCGGGCGCGGACGACCCCCATCTTCTTGCCCGCGGGCGTGCCCGGGATCTCCACCGAGCCGGTCGCGCCCTCGGGGACCACCCCCGGGTGGTCGAGCTTGAGCAGCCGGATCTCGACCTCGCCGTCCATCACCAGCGCGAACTCGTCCTGCGCGGGCGCCCGCCAGCCCGAGGTGCCCTCGGCGCGGATGGCCTCGATCACGTACTCGATATTCTTGCCGACGGCGATCTTCTCGTACGGCTTGGATCGGGATGCCACCTCGAAGACGTTCGAGAAGACGTAATTGCGCGCATCGTCGTTGATAACCTCGACGCCGCCCTTTTCGTACCGCTGTAGCGATCCGAAGCGTGTCTTGTACTCCATCGCTCGCCTCCTTTGGGGGCGTCGTCCGCGAGGCCGAGCCTCCGGCAGAGCCGCCCCAGCGCGTCCAGCTCGTCCCGCGAGAGCATGCGCATCTCGCGGACGAGGCCCGCCACGTGGCGGGGGAAGATGTCGGTGATGAGCCGGCGCCCGGTCTCCGACAGCGCGACCATCTGATAACGCTTGTCGTCGTGTCGACGGGTGCGCTGCACCAGACCGCGGCGGAGCAGATTGCCCACCACCACCGCGGTGTTGGCGTCGCTTCGCAGGAGCTTCTCGCCCAGCTCCCGCTGGCACAGGGGGCCGTGGTGGAGCAGCGCCTCGAGCGCGCCGAACTGGCCGATGGTGAGGCCCGCCCCCCGCATGACGTCCCCGACCCGAACCGTGAGCGACTCCGCCGCGCGCATCAGCTTGATGTACGCGTCCAGCGCGGCGGTCTCGGCGGGGCTGCCCGGATAGCGGGTCGGCATGGTTCGAATTCGAACTGTTTTTAGGCGTCCCCCGCCGCCTTGTCAAGTGGTCCCGCTCGCGCTTCAGGATGCCCAGTACCGCCACCCGTACACCGCGGTCAGGACGACGCCCCCGGTGAGCACGATGGCGCGCACGAGCGGGGGCGGCAGCACGCGGACCAGCCGGCCGCCGAGCACGCCCCCGGTGAGCCCGCCCGCCATCATCACCATCACGGGCGCCCACGCGACCATGCCCTGGACGATGAACACGACGACGGCCACCGCGCCGGTCAGGCCGGCGAGGAGGTTCTTGACCACGTTGATGGCGCGGAACTCGTGGGGCAGGCTGATGGACAGGACGGCCAGGATCATGACGCTCATGCCCGCGCCGAAGTAACCGCCGTAGACGGCGACCGGCGCGAAGAGGAGCAGCCGCAGCGGCCCGGGTGGGATCGCGGCGCCCCGCCCCGCCCGAGGTGACGCCAGCCAATCCCGGATCCGGTCGGAGAGCCCGAAGAGGATGGTGGCGAGCCCGATCAGCGCGGGCACCATGGCGGTGAAGGCCCGCTCCGGGGTCACCAGCAGGAGGGCGGCGCCCGTGATGCCGCCGGCGACGGCGACGACCACCAGCCCCACGAAGGATCCGTCCCAGCGCGGCAGGCGCCCGAGGTCGGCGAGCCCGGCGGCGAAGTTGCCGGGCGTGGTGGCCACCGTGTTCGACGCGTTCGCGACGATGGGCGGCAGCCCCACCGCGAGGAGGGCGGGGAAGGTGATGAGCGATGAGCCTCCCACGATGGCGGTGACCACGCCGCCGGCAAGACCGGCCGCGAAGAGCAGCAGCACGGCCGGCGCCTCCATCCGATGGAGGCTTAGCCGCCCAGCTCGGCGCGCACCCGCCGCGCGCCCTCGCAGAGGGCGGCGAGCTTGGCCTTGACCACCCAGCGCGGCGTCTCCCAGAATCCGCAGTCGGGATTCACCCACAGCCGCTCGGGCGGGATATAGGGCAGGAAGGCGCGGATGCGCTCGGCCACGTCGTCCGCGGTCTCGGCCTTGAAGGCCTTCACGTCGATGACCCCGGCCCCGAGCTCCTTGTCCGGGGGAAAGTCCTTCCACCGCTCGGGATCCTCCATGCCGCGGTTGGCGAACTCGAGCACGATCTGGGACGCCGAGAGCTCGCCGAGAGTGGGGAAGACGTTCCGGTAGTCGCGGACGGCGCTGAACGGGCGCCCGTAGAGATTGCCGAAGCACACGTGCACCGCGATCTTGGCGTTGACGCCCTCCACCGCGCGATTGATGCCCTTGGTGACGTCATGCGCCGTACTCGAGTACATGCCGTGATGCGGCTCGTCGATCTGGATGAAGTCGGCGCCCGCCGCCACCAGCGCCTTGCACTCGGCGTTGACCAGCCCAACCAGATCGGCGAGAAGCGTGTCCTTGTCGCGATAGCCGCCGCCCAGCTTGAGCGGGACCAGGAGCGTGTAGGGCCCGGGCACCGTGGCCTTGATGGGCTTGTCCGTCAGGCGACGCGCGAGGCGGAACTCCTCAACGATGCCGAGCCCGCCGGGCGCCGCGAGCGTCTCCGTGACCTCGAACGGCGTGTTGGTGTCCCAGAGCGGCTGGCCGAGCCGCCGGGGCGCGGGCAGGGCCCGGATCCCGGTGATGCGCTCGTAGAAGCCGATGATGAAGCGCACCCGCATCATCTCGCCGGTGGACACCACGTCCACGCCGGCCCGCTCCTGGTCCAGGAGCGCGGCCTGCGTGGCGTCCTCCATCAGCTCGCGCACGTCGAGCGCGCCGAGGCGCCCGGCCTCCATGGCCTCGCGGGCTAGCCAGACCCAGCCGGGCAGCCCGTGGCTGCCCACCACCGACGTGGGAAGCTTCATCGGGAGGGTGATGGTCATCGGGACGGACGCTCCGCGCCCGCGTGCGCGCGGCGGTATGCGGCCATCGCCGCCTGGTACTCGGGCGAGTCGAGCAGCGGGGCGAGGGCGGCGTTCATCCGCTCGCGAAAGGGCTCGCGGTCGAGGTCGAACGCGAGCCGCGTGAGCTCCTTGCTCGCCCGCACCGTGCTCACGGGAAGGTCGAGCATGCGCGCCACCGTCGCCTCGAGGGCCGCGGAAAACTCCGCCGCGGGCACCACGCGATTGACGACGTTGAGGCGCTCGGCTTCCCGCGCGCTGATGTTCTCGCCCAGCAGGATCAGCTCGCGCGCGCGGGCCAGGCCGATCAGGCGCGGCAGTCGGTAGAGCGAGAGGGACGGGATCAGCCCCTCCTTCACCGCCGGCAGGCCGATGAGGGCGGCGTCGCTGGCGAGCCGGTAGTCGCAGACGAGGGCGAGCTGGAGCCCGCCGCCCAGGGCGTGGCCGTTGATGCCGGCCACGAAGAGCGCATCCATCTCCTCGATCGCCACCATCGCGTCTTCCCAGGCGCGGAAGTCCGCGAAGCCGAACTCCTGCCGGGCGAGGGCGCCGAGGTCCACGCCGGTGCAGAAGGCGCGGCCCGCGCCGGTGATGACCACCACCCGCAGCTCGCGCGCGGCCGCGATTCGCGCCACCGCCGCGTTCAGATCGCGCACCCACTCCGCGTCGCCGGCATTGAGCACCTCGGGGCGATCGAGGACGAGCCGCGCCACCGGGCCGGCGATGTCGAGCCGCATCGTTCGCATGTGCGTAGGGCCGAAATTCTAGCACTTGAAGAAACAGGCGGGACGCTCATATATGGAGAGCGGCCAGGGAGGGCCGACATGGGCTATTGGCTGACGAACGTACGGATACTCGACGGCAGCGGCCGCGAGCCGTTCGCGGGCGCGGTCCGCGTGGATGGCGACCGCATCGCCGAGGTGATCCGGGGCGGGGCGCCGGGCGCGCCCGCGCCGGCCGACGTGACGGTGGTCGATGGCGCCGGCGCCACACTGATGCCCGGCCTCATCGAGTGCCACGCGCATCTCGGACTCGCCGACATGGCATCGCTCGATCTGAACCGGCTCCCTCTCGAGGAGCAGATGTTGATCACGGTCCGGAACGCGCGGACCATGCTCGACTGCGGCTACACGAGCGCGTTCTCCGCCGCCGCCCCCAAGCCACGCCTCGACGTGGTCATGCGCCGCGAGATCGAGGCCGGGCGCGAGGCGGGCCCGCGGCTCCTCGCCAACGGCCCCGAGATCACGGTGACGGGCGGGCTCGGCGACACCAACGTGATGCATCTCCCGCACGACGAGACGCCCACCTTCTCCTGGGTGGCGGATGGTCCCGACGAGATCCGGCGCGTGTGCCGCCTCCTCGCCCGCGAGGGCGTGGACCTCCTCAAGCTGAACCTCTCCGGCGATCTCGGCACCTCCTCCTATCCCTCGCAGGCGACGCCCATGACCGACGGTGAGGTGGCGGCGGCCATGGAGGTGGCGCGCGCGGCGGGGTTGCGGGTGGCCGCCCACTGCCGCAGTGCTGCGTCGGTGCTGATGGCGCTGCGCCACGGCGTGGAGATGATCTATCACGCCAACTACGCCGACGAGCGCGCACTGGACGCGCTCGAGGCGGCCCGCGATCGCGTCTTCGTGGGCCCCGCGCTGGGGCTCACCTACAACCTGAGCCAGGGGGCGGGGCAGCTCGGCATGACGGTGGAGCGCGCGCGTGGGTTCGAGGAGGAGCTGGCCGCTACCGTGGAGGTGATGGGTAAGCTCCGGAAGCGCGGCGTCCGCGTGCTGCCGGGGGGCGACTACGGCTTTCCCTTCACGCCTCACGGCACGTACGCGCGCGACCTCTGGCTGTTCGTCAAGGTGCTGGGCATGACGCCCATGGAGACGCTGATCGCGGCCACCCGGCTCGGCGGCGAGCTCATGGGCCGGCCGGGCGAGCTCGGCGTGATCAAGGCCGGCGCGCTCGCCGACCTCCTGCTGGTCGACGGCGACCCGCTCGCCGACATCGGATTGCTCCAGGACCGGAGCGCGCTCGGCATGATCATGAAGGGGGGCGTGCTTCACAAGGCGCCGAAAGGACTCGCTCATGCCTGAGGTTTCCGCCTCGCCGGGTTCCGCGCTGCGCCCGCTCTTCTGTGGCTGCGATCTCGCGCACGGTGTGCCCCTCTTCGTGGGCGCGGCGCGGCGCGCCCATCGCGGCGGCGACCATGGCGGCGGCGCGCGACGCGCCGGCGAGGCGCCCAGCGGGGGTGGGGGCGCGGGAGGGCGCGCCGCCGGCGTCAATACCGGCGTCCGCGGCTACTCGCCGCCGCCTCCGCTGGTGAGCCCGATCCGCGGGCTCATCGACTTCCACACCCATGCCGCGCCGGACATCTTCGGCCGGGCGGTGGACGACGACGAGCTGGCCACCCTCGCCGCCTCCCGCGGCATGGAGGCCCTCGTCTTCAAGAACCACGTCACCCACACCGCCGACCGCGCGTGGTTGGCCCGCAAGCACGTGCCCGGGATAAAGATATTCGGCGGCGTGGTGCTGAACCGCGCGGTGGGCGCCATCAATGCCCAGGCGGTGGAGTGGATGTGGCGCATGCAGGGGGCGTACGGCCGCGTGGTCTGGTTCCCGACCTTCGATGCCGACAATCACGTGAAGCGGGCGGGCACGGCGCCGTCCGGAGTCCGTGTCGTCGATGACCGTGGCGCGGTGCTGCCCGAGGTCCGGGAGGTCCTCGCCGTATGCGCGCGCCAGCGGCTGGTCGTCCACACCGGGCACTCGTCCGGTGAGCAGGCGCTGGCCATCATCGCGGCGGCGCGCGAGGCGGGCTGCGAACGCATCGTGGTCACCCACGCCCAGTTCGACGTGGTGGGCATGACGGTGGCGCAGATGAAGAAGGCCGCGGCGCTCGGCGCCAAGATGGAGCTCTGCGCGCTCGGCATGC
Organism: Candidatus Methylomirabilota bacterium; assembly: GCA_035281625.1. GTDB lineage: Bacteria > Methylomirabilota > Methylomirabilia > Rokubacteriales > CSP1-6 > DASRWT01. The sequence goes on along the minus strand of DATEDO010000192.1, from coordinate 1,187 downwards.
TCACGGGGCCGGACGCGCCGCTGGAGTTCCTGCGCCACGCGGCGCGGGTGGAGGTGAAGGAGACCGCCGCGGCCATCAAGGCGGTGGGCGCACGCCACTTCGTGCTCGGTACCGATCTCGGCCAGGCCGGCAATCCCACGCCGGTGGATGGGCTGACCATGTTCGCAGCGGCGCTACAGGACAACGGCGTCAGCGCCGCCGACATCCAGATGATGGGCCGCGAGGTGCCGGGCGCGCTGCTGATGGGTTAGGCCTCGCGCGTGCGCTAGAATAGCGGCATGGCCATTGCCTCTTCCCCCCGGCTCGAGATCGTCCCGTCCGTCTGCCCGCACGACTGCACCAGCACCTGCGCCCTCGAGGTGGAGCGGCTGGATCCGCGCACCATCGGCAAGATTCGCGGCTCGCACCGGAACACGTACACCGACGGCGTCATCTGCGAGAAGGTCGGGCGCTATGCCGAGCGCGTGCATCACCCGGACCGCCTGCTCTATCCGCTGCGCCGCGTGGGGCCCAAGGGCTCGCGGCAGTTCGAGCGCATCGGCTGGGAGCAGGCGCTGGATCTCGTGGCCGAGGCGTTCGTGCGGCAGACGAAGACGTACGGCCCGCAGACGGTATGGCCCTACTACTACGCGGGGACCATGGGGCTCGTGCAGCGCGACGGCATCAACCGTCTGCGTCACGCCATGGGCTATTCGCGCTGGTACTCCACGATCTGCGTCACCCTGTCCGACACGGGGTGGGCGGCGGGGGTGGGGGAGAAGCGGGGCGTGGACCTCCGCGAGGTCGACGCGCACTCGGACCTGGTGATCATCTGGGGCGGCAATCCCGTCAACACCCAGGTCAACGTCATGCAGCACGCCATGCGGGCGAAGCGGCGGGGTGCGCCCCTGGTCGTGGTGGATCCTTATCGCACGGGCACGGCGGAGAAGGCCGACATCCACCTCGCTCCGAAGCCCGGCACCGACGGCGCGCTGGCCTGCGCGGTGATGCACGTGCTCTTCGCGGAGGGCTACGCCGATTGGAAATACCTCCGCGCGTATACCGATTGCCCGGACGAGCTGGCCGCCCATGTGCGCACGCGCACGCCCGAGTGGGCCAGCGCCATCACCGGGCTCAGCGCGGAGGAGATCGTCAGCTTCGCGCGTCTCTACGGCCGCAACAAGCGCTCCTTCATCCGCTGCCATCAC
>DATEDO010000191.1:0-2271 GCA_035281625.1 Candidatus Methylomirabilota bacterium | reverse complement strand
GTCATGGACGGAAAGCAGCTGGGAAGTGAGCTCGAGCGGCTCGTCCAGAGCGCCTTGCCCGCGCTGGTGCGCGAGGAGGTGTCGGGCGAGCGGGGGCGGCTCTATCGCGTCATCATGGCCCGGCTGGAGCTGCCGCTGCTCCGGCAGGTGCTCGATCTGGCCGGCGGCAACCAGCTCAAGGCGGCGCGGCTCCTGGGGATCAACCGAAACACGCTCCGCAAGAGGCTGCGCGTGCTCGGCCTGCTGCCGCACTCGGCGAACGGGAACGGAGCCGGCCGGGCCTGATCCGACGCCTTCGCTTGGGTCGGCGCTGCGGGTCGGGTACACTGCCAAGCCGTGCGCCCGACTCCCCGCGGCCGGTGGCTCGCCGTCCTGTCGCTCGGAGCCGTGGCGCTTTTCCTCGGCTGCGCGGCCGTGGGGACCGAGCCCGTGCCCGGCCAGCCCGCGCATCACGTCCAGGGCGGCTTCCGGAACATCGATCCCGGCTTTCAGCGCGCCGGGGGGTGGTTCCGCTTCAGGTTCTTCGTCAGACGCATGTGGCAAAGTATGTTTGCCGCACGGACTTTCGACGCGCCCCGTGAGAGCGCCGAGGGGATCGCCGCCGGGCGCGCGCTGCGCGAGACCGGCGGCCCCACGATCACCTGGGTGGGGCACGCGACGCTGCTCATCCGGCTCGATGGCCTGACGATCCTGACCGACCCCAACTGGAGCGATCGCGCGAGCCCCTTCACGTTTGCCGGCCCGCGGCGCCTGTCCCCACCGGGATTGCCCTTCGAGGAATTGCCCAAGGTCGACGCGGTGGTGATCTCGCACGACCACTACGACCACCTCGATCTTCGTACCGTCAAGCGGCTGGCCGCCGAGCACGACCCGCTGTTCGTGGTGCCGCTGGGGCTCAAGGCCTGGTTCGCCGACAACGGCATGACCCGGGTGGAGGAGCGGGACTGGTGGGGTCGGGTGGAACATCGCGGCGTCACCTTCGTCTGCACGCCCGCCCAGCACTTCGCGCAGCGCACGCCCTGGGACGCCAACACGCGGCTCTGGGCCACCTGGGCGGTGCTGGGGAGCCGGCGCCTCTACTTCTCGGGTGACACCGGCTACTTCTCGCTCTTCAAGGAGATCGGCGCGCGACTCGGCCCGTTCGACGTCGCCGCCGTCGCCATCGGCGCCTATCTCCCCGTCGAGATGATGAAGGCGGTGCACGTGAATCCGGAAGAGGCGCTGCAAGTCGGCGAGGACGTGGGGGCGCGCGTGACCCTGGGGATTCACTGGGGCACCTTCGATCTCGCCGACGAACCCCTCGATGAGCCGCCGCAGCGGATGCGCGCGGCGGCGGAGCGCCGCGGGCTATCGCCCGAGCGGACGTGGATACCCCGGATCGGCGAGACGCGCGCCTGGTAGCCCGCCTGCTACGATAGGACCGGCATGGCCAGCCGGGTGCTGATCGTCGAGGACGAGCCCGATATCCGCGAGCTCCTCGGCTTTCACCTCGAGCGCGAAGGGTATCACGTCATGCGCGCGTCGACCGGCACGGAGGCGTTACGCCAGGTGCGGCACGCGCGCCCCGACCTCGTCATCCTCGATCTGATGCTGCCCGAGATGGACGGCCTCGAGGTGTGCCGCCGGCTACGCGCCGAGGCCGGCACCGCGGGCGTCCCCGTGATCATGCTCACCGCCAAGGGCGACGAGGTGGACCGCGTGGTGGGCCTCGAGATGGGGGCCGACGACTACGTGGTGAAGCCGTTCTCGCCCAAGGAGGTCCTCGCCCGCGTCCGTGCGGTGCTGCGTCGCTCCCGGGGTCCGGTGACGGCGGCGCCGCTCACCGTCGGCGGCATCGCGCTCGACGAGGCCACCCATCAGGCGAGCGCGGGGGGCCAGGCGCTCAGCCTCACGCCGAAGGAGTTCGATCTCCTTCGCGCGCTGCTCGAGGCGCGGGGGCGCGTGCTCTCGCGGGAATTCCTCCTCGATCGCGTGTGGGGCTACGCGCGGGCCGACGAGATCGAGTCGCGCACCGTGGACGTGCACGTGCGCCGGCTGCGCGCCAAGCTGGGGCCCGAGGGCCAGCGCATCCTCACCGTGAAGAACGTGGGCTATCGCCTGGACCCGGACGCCTGACCGTGCGCGCCCTCATCCACTTCCTGCGGCGGCGCATCGCGCTCAAGCTCACGGTGACGCTGGTGGGCTTCACCGCCATCGCCGCGCTCGCCGCCGGCCTCTACATCAACCAGGCGCTGGAGGGCTTTGCCGTCGAGTCCCTGGAAGCCCGGCTCG
>DATEDO010000190.1:0-16894 GCA_035281625.1 Candidatus Methylomirabilota bacterium | reverse complement strand
GGCGAGCGCGTGCCGTCGGGCGTCCCGCGCGACCTCGGCCTGGCCATGGCCCAGGCCTGGCGCCTGCACCAGCGAACGCGACGGCTCGAGGTGGTGAACGAGGTCGCCGCGCTCGCCACCTCCTCGCTCGACCTGCCGGGCATCTATCAGGGGGTGGCCCGCGCGGTCGCTCCCCTCATCCGGTTCGACGCCCTCGGCGTGGCCCTGCTCGACCGGGAGCGCGGCGAGCTCCGGCTCCTCGACGTGGTGGTGGGTCCCGACGACCCCACCGGCAGCGAGCTGCGCGACACCCGCTTGCCCAGCGCGGGCACGCTGGCGCTCTGGGTGGCGGACCAGCGCGCGCCGCTCCGCTTCGACGATCTCTCGGACCCGCGGCTGCCTCCGGCCAGCCGCGACCGCCTGCGGCGCCGGGGATTCCATTCGGGCGTCCTCGCCCCGCTCATCTCGCACGGCGACGTCATCGGCATGCTCTTCGTGGGCAATCACACGCCGCGCGGTTTCACCGAGGAGGACGTGGAGATCCTGTCCGAGGTGGCCCGGCCCCTCGCCGCCGCCATCGCCCAGGCGCGGCTCCACGCGGAGACGGTACGGCGTGCCGAGGCGCTGGCCGCGCTCAACGAGACCAGCCGCCTCATTAGCGCGCGGCTGCATCTGCCCGCCGTGCTCACCACCATCAGCCGGTCGGTCAACGCCCTGATCGGGAGCGCGGGCTGCGGCATCGGCCTGCTCAGCGCGGACGGCTCGGCGGTGGAGCACGTGGCCGCGCAGGGGTTTCGCACCGCCGACTGGCGCACGCTGTCCACGCCGGTGGGGGCGGGGATCATCGGCCGCGCCGCCGCCTCCGGCACGCCGCTTCGCGTGGACGATATCCAGGACGATCCGCGTGCCGTCGACCCCAACCTCGACGAGCGCGAAGGCATCCGCTCCATGCTGGCGGTGCCGCTGCGGGTGGGTGAAGCGGTGATCGGCGTGGTGTCCGCGTACTCACGCGAGGCTGGTTACTTCTCGACCCGCGAGGAGACGCTGCTGGAGGCCTTCGCCGAGCAGGCGGGCATCGCCATCCAGAACGCCCGGCTCTTCGAGGAGAGCCAGCGGCGCGCCCGGGAGACCGCGGCGCTGCTCGAGGCGGGGCGCGCGGTGAGCCAGAGCCTAGAGGTGGCCGAGACCATCCGCGTCATCCTCCATCAGGCCCGCGCGGTGCTGGGCGTGCAGTCGGGCAGCATCTTCACCCTGGACGAGGGCACGGGTGAGCTCAGCTCGGTCGCGAGCCTGGACGAAGGGCCCGCGCGGGTCGGGCAGATCCGCGTGCGGGTGGGGCAGGGCATCACCGGGCTCGCCGTCGCCGAGGGGCGGCCGCTCCAGAGCGAGGATCTCTGGAACGATCCGCGAGCGATGCCCCAGCCCGCAGTGGCGGGCGGGTTGCGCTCCATGCTCGCGGTGCCGCTCGTCGCGAGCGGCCGCACCATGGGAGCGCTGACGCTCCTGCGCACCGACGTGTACCGATTCCCGCCCCACGAGGTCGCGCTGGCCTCGGCGTTCGCGGACCACGCCGCCCTCGCCCTCGAGCACGCGCGGCTGTTCAGCTCGGTCCGCACGTACTCCGAGGGCCTGGAGGCCATGGTGGCCGCGCGCACGCGCGAGCTGGACGAGCAGAAGCGCTTCGTCGAGGTGGTGCTGGAGACCCTGCCCCTGGGCCTCTACGTGCTCGACCGGCATCTCGCGGTGATCAGCGCCAACCGTGAGGCGGACACCGTGCTGGCGCCGGCGCCGGGCCCGCTGTCCGGCCCGCGCGCGAGCCTTCTGGACCGGCTGTCTCCCACCACCGCGGAGGCGCTGCGCGCGCTGCTCGACACCGTGCTCGACGCGGGCCTCGTGCGGCAAGTGGAATCGGAGATGGCGGTGGGCTCGGAGACGCGGGTGTACCGCTTCACCGCCGCCCCCCTCCGCGGGCCCGAGGGTCGGATCACCCACGCCATCCTCCTCGTCGAGGACATCACGCTCCCCAAACGGCTCGAGCGCCAGATGCTGCTCACCGAGCGGCTCACCACCGCGGGACGCCTCGTGGCGGGCGTGGCGCACGAGATCAACAATCCCCTCGCCACCATCGCCGGCTGCGCCGAGGCCCTGCGGGAGCGGGGCCGGGATCCGGCACTCGCGGAGCTGGACGCCTTCAAGGACTTTCCCTCGTACCTGGCCCTCATCGAGGAGGAGGCCTACCGCTGCAAGGAGTTCACCGGTAGCCTGCTCCGCTTCGTGCGCGATCCCGGCAGCCGCCGGGGGGCCACCGACGTCAATGCCCTCGTGGACAAGACGCTCGACCTCTTGCGCCATCAGCCGCGCTTCACGGCCAGCGAGCTCGTGACCTCCCTGGACCCGGATCTCCCGCCCGTGGTCGCCAACGAGGGCCAGCTTCGCCAGGTGTTCCTGGGCATCGCCGCCAACGCGCTGGAGGCGATGGAGGGCCACGGCCGCCTGACCGTCCGCACCGGGACCCGGGGCGGCGAGGCGGAGATCGAGTTCGAGGACGCCGGGCCGGGCATCCCCGAGGAGATCTTGCCGCGCCTCTTCGACCCGTTCTTCACCACGAAGCCGCCCGGGCAAGGGACGGGGCTGGGGCTCGCCATCGCCCAGGGCATCGTGGCCGATCACGGCGGGCGCATCGAGGTGCGCTCCCGCCCCGGCGCCGGCGCCTCGTTCCGCGTCATCCTGCCCGTCACCACCCCATCCGAGTCCGGAGACCAGATCTGATGACCTCGTCCATCCGTGTCCTCGTCGCCGACGACGAGCGCAACCTGCGCGAGCTGCTCGTGCGCGAGCTCTCGCGCAAGGGGCACGCCGTCGAAGGCGTGGGCGACGGCGAGGCCGCCCTGGAGCGGCTGCGCGACGATCCGCCCGATGTGCTCATCCTCGACATGAAGATGCCGCGCCTCGAGGGGATCGAGGTGCTGCGCCGGCTCGCCGAGCAGGCCGAGGCCCCGCAGGTGATCGTCACCACGGGCTTCCAGGAGGTATCGAGCGCGGTGGAGGCGATGAAGCTCGGGGCCTACGATTACCTCACCAAGCCTGCGCGCATCGAGGAGCTCGACATCCTCGTGCGCAAGGCCGCCGAGAAGGGCCGGCTCATCCGCCAGAACGTGGTGCTGCGCGACCGGTTGGAGCCGCCCGCGCCCGCCGGGGGCATCATCACCGCCAGCGCCAAGATGGAGGACGTGCTGCGGGTCATCGACCGCGTCGCGCCCACCGAGTCTACCGTCCTCGTCCTCGGCGAGAGCGGAACCGGCAAGGAGCTCGTGGCGCGGGCCATTCACGACCGCTCGCCGCGCGCGCGGCAAGCCTTCGTGCCCATCCACTGCGGGGCTCTGCCCCGCGAGGTGCTGGAGTCGGAGCTCTTCGGGCACGAGAAAGGCGCGTTCACCGGGGCCATCAACGCCAAGCCCGGTCTCATCGAGCTGGCCGACGGGGGCACCCTCTTCCTCGACGAGATCGGGGAGATGGAGACGGAGAGTCAGGTGAAGCTCCTGCGCGTGCTCGAGACCCGGAGCTTCTTTCGCGTGGGCGGTACGCGCAGCCGCACCGTGGACATGCGCCTGGTGGCGGCCACCAACCGCGACCTCGCCGAGGCCATCCGGCAGGGCAAGTTCCGTCAGGACCTCTTCTACCGCATCAACACCATCTCGGTGACGTTGCCCCCGCTGCGCGACCGGCGGGAGGACGTGCGCGTGCTCGCCGAGCACTTCCTCGAGCAGAACGCGCAGTACGGGCGCAAGCGCCTGGCCCCGGAGACGCTGGTCCGGCTCGAGGGCTACGCCTGGCCGGGCAACGTGCGCGAGCTCCAGCACGTGATCCAGCGCGCGGTCATCCTGGGCGCGGGCGAAATCCTGCACCCCGCCGACCTGCCTCCGGAGATCCAGCACGGGGAGAGCGGCGCGGCGGCCCCGGCGGCGGGGACGCTCGAGGCCATGGAGCAGCAGCACATCATCGCCACGCTCAAGCAGGTGGCTGGCCACCGCGGCAAGGCCGCAGCCCTCCTCGGCATCGACCCCAAGACCCTCTACCGCAAGCTCCTGAGCTACGGGATCAGCGGCGACAGCGCGCTACCCTGACGCCCGGGAAATTGTCGCAGCGCGGTGGGCGGGGTGCCCGACATCGGCACCCCGCATCCGAGGTCGCTGCGCATAAGTAGCCGGAAATATTGGCTCCAGTACTGCTCGTGAAATTCGGCACGTCCCTTGCTCCCCCACGTCCCGGTTCATGGACGGGCGATCGAACACATTCACGGACAAGGAAAGGCAAGGGGCAGCGATGAATCGGATTCTCCTGATCGACCGGGACCGGGCGCTGGGCGCCTCCCTGGGCATGGCCTGCCTGGAGCGCGGCATCGCGATCCGGATGGCGGAGACGTTCTGCGAGGGCGTGCGCTACCTGATGGACGCCCCCATCTCGGCGGTGCTGGTGGACGCCAGCACGCTGCGCGCGGCGGGGTCGGATCGCGGTCGCATCTTCGACGCGGTGGCGCCGGGCGTGCCCGTGGTGGTGACGGTGGCGCCGGGCACGCCGGTGGAGGAGCACGTGCGGTACGAGCTGCAGGGCTTCCGCGTGCTCGCCAAGCCGTTCGCGCCGGAGGAGCTGCTGGACAAGATCGAGTGGGCCGAGAAGACGGGCTCGCGGCGGCCGGAGGCGGCGGCCGAGGTGCGCGCGATCTGCGGATAGCCGGGGCGTCGAGGCATGGTGTACACTACGGCGGGTTGTCCGACTCACCAGCCCTGGCGACGGTGAGCGTCTCCGCGCTGCGGAGCCTGCGTCAGAATCGAGCGGTCGCCCCAAGGAGATCCACATGGCTGCGAAACTGTACGTAGGCGGTCTGTCCTACTCGACCACCAGCGAGACGCTTCGGGAGTACTTCGCGCAGTGCGGAACGGTGGAGTCCGCGTCAGTGGTCACCGACAAGTTCTCCGGCCAGTCGCGCGGCTTCGGCTTCGTGGAGATGGCCACCGCGGAGGAAGCTCAGCGCGCCATCGCGGAGCTGAACGGCAAGGAGCTCGACGGGCGGAAGCTCACCGTCAACGTTTCGAACCCGCGTCCGGCGGGGGGCGCAGGCGGGCCGCGGGGTGGTGGCCCACGCGGGGGCGGGCGTCCGGGCGGCGGCCGCGGCCCGGGCGGTGGTGGCGGTGGCGACCGCGGCGCCTACGGGGTGCCGCCGTCGAAGAAGCCCTTCCGCTGGTAGCGTGACGACCTGCCGGCGGCATGCCGGCCCGGGTCATACGGGCGCGGGATCGTCTCCCGCGCCCGCCGTGCGTTTGGCCACGCTTCAGGCGGTCGGGGCGACCCGAAGGGCCGCGCAGCGGGCGCGCACCTCCGCGAGGGAGCGGCACTCCTGGACGTGCGCGACGAGGATCCCGAGCGGCGTCGCCCAGGCGCTGTCCGGTGGCACCGAGACCGGCCGCAGACGCGTGAGGAGCGCCTTACCCTCCGGACTGTCGAGGTCGCACTCGAACAGGGTCTCGCCCGATGCCAGGCCCATCCACTTCACCTCGGTGATGGTCACCGGCCCGCCCTTGAAGCCCCCCTTCGGGTGATTGACCAGCACCTTCTCGCCACTGTCCAGCTTGATCTGGCAGTAGGCTCCGGCTCCGGGGTCGGTCACGAACGCTCCCACCTTTGCCATGGCGCCCTCCCGGCCGGCGGGCCGATGGAGGGTGGCTCCCGAGCCCAGCCGGCAATCAGAACGAGTGAATGGTCCTGAGCAGCCGTCGCGGATTCCGCGACCGCGTGGGCGGAGAGCTAGTGATCGTCGCCGAGGGGCGGAGGGGCGGAGACGCGTCGGCCGGGCCGGTGGCCCGACGTGCGCCACGGACGGGCGCGGGGCGCGTCGACACCGACGAGCTCGGGAGCGGGCGTCGACATCACGACCGGCCGCTCCATCGAGGACGACGGCGGCGGCACCACCATCGACGTCCCGGGAGCGGCTCGGCCGTCCACCGCCGAAACGGCTCCGTCGGCGAAGTACACCGCGCCCGGCATGAGCGGGTTGGCGAAGTCGAGGCCCGCATAAAACGCGAGAAAGAGCACCAAGCATCGCCCGCGCGTCATGACGCCGTCCCTCAGCCCAGGACGCGCTCGTAGCGGCCGTAGTCGTGGGCGGCGTCCATGAACCACTTGACGATGTCGGGGTTGGATCGCGGCGGGATCTCGCAGGACGTGGAGAGGATGAAGCCGGAGTGGCGCGCGGCGGCGTCGATGCAGCGCCGTACGTCGGCTTCCATCTCCTCCTTCGTGGTCTTCTCGAACTTGGTGGCATCCACGTTGCCGATGGCCACCGCGCGCCCCTTGGCCACCTCCATGAAGCGCCTGAGCTGATCCACGTGCAGCGCGGGATCGGCCTGCTGATCGAGGTCGAACGAGACCGTGGAGAAGCCGCACTGGATCAGGTCCTCGAAGATCGGATAGGTCGTGCCGCAGATGTGCGTTGTCACCCCCACCTTCTTCGCCTTGAAGTGATCGACCAGCTCCTTGTGGTAGGGCGCGATGAAGTCGCGGTAGTTGTCGGGCGAGATCAGGCTGATCGAGGCGGTCGGCTCGGAGAAGGAGAGACCGATCCCGGTCTTCACGATGGCGTCGCCCCACGCCTTGGAGAAGTCGGTGGCGAGGCGCATGAGGTCGTGGATGAACTGGGGGTCCTCGAAGGTGTCCAGCAGCATCATCTCCGGGTTGCGCAGCAGCATGGCGATGGTCCACGGCCCCACTGCGACCGCGCCCGTCGCGGCGGGCGGCTTGGCCTTCACGAGCGCCTCGCACTGCTCGAGGAACCCGGGCAGCCGCGCCGTCTTGAAGGGATCGGGCATGACGAGCTTGGCGAGGTGCGCCTTGTCCTCCAGCACGTGGCGCTCGATGGAGGGCACCACGTAGTCCGAATACTTCACCCCGCAGCCGAAGGCCTCCGCCTCCTTGGCGAGGTCGTTGTACGCGAGCACCACGTCCGGCTGGTAGCGCTCGTAGTAGTTCATCATGGCGGTGATCGCGCGGGTGGGGTTCGTGCAGTACTCCTCGATGCTGAGCCCGTCGAGCGTGCCCGCGAACGACGCGACGATGGGGTACACGGGGACGCGGTCCGCGAACGAGCGCTTGTAGGCCGCGACCACCCGATCGCGGTTGGTCAGGGCGGCCTTCCCCTTCTCCGCGTCCCAGAGCTTGTTGACCTCCATGTAGCGCGGCGGTAGCTTGGCCTCGTACTCCATGAACTGGGTGATGGGGTAGCGGATGCCGCCGTTGTGCGTTCCCCGCAGCCCCTCGATGACCTCCTCCATGCGGTCCCACGGAATGGAGAACGCCATCTCGTGATCCTGGGTCTGCCCGAAGATGCGGTCGCCGGAGCAGGGGAGGATGACCTGCGGCTCGCCCGTCTTCATGGTGGTGACGATGATGTCCGCGCACACCGCCCGGCCCTCGAACGACGAGGTGAGCCGGCCGCCGCGCCTCCACAGCGCGGCCTGGGTGAGTCGCATCACTTGCGCGGGGTTCGCGTACACGCAGACGAGATGCGGCTCGAAGGGCGCGCGGTCGAGGGGGGCCACGAGGAGGGTGGCGTACTCGCCGGGCGCGAACTTGTCGATGGCGGCCTCGGAGCGCGCCCCCGCGTCCTTCGTCGCGGTGTACATGCCCTCGCAGAGCGTGCCCACGTTGTAGATGGGCAGCGGCTTGTCGAAGCCGATGGCGGTGATGCCCAGGGAGCAGATGTGGTCCTCGCGGCCGAGGGCGATCATCCAGCCGTAGCGGCGCGCCATGTCGATGACCTGGCACGACATGCTGAGCTTCTTGAAATCGCGGGCGGGCCGGCGGGCGCGCTCCGGGATGGGCTCGTCGGCTCGGAGCATGCGGATGGCGACGGGAAAGGTCTGCGGGCGGATATAGGTCTGGATCTCCCGGTCCGCCGTCTTCACGTCGATCATGAAAGGTCCTCCCGCTCGCGAAGGTACGGGGTGCCCCCACCTTTGTCAAGGCGACGGCGGCCATTTCGGTAGAATGGGCGGCATGATACGCGGCAGCGGCGGCTGGCCGGTGGGGTCGTGAGGGATGGCCCGGTACCGCGTCCTCCGCTGGAAGGACATCCCCTCCCTGGTCGAGGCCGAGGACGCCGGTGAGACCGCGCGCGTGCCGCTCTCGCCCCGTTTCCAGGATCTGATCGATGCCCTCGCCATGCGGGACGGGGCGACCGACAGCGATACGTACCTCGACGGTTGGGGCAAGGATCCCGACGCCGAGCGCCCGGGCAGCGCCGCCGACGTGGCGGCGGCGGTGGCCGCGGAGCTGGAGGCGGGGTTTGGCGACCTCGTGCTCCGGCGCTTTACGGGTCCGCCCGGCGATCACATGCCGTGACGGGGACGCCGGGCCCGCCTTGTGAGGGCGAGAGCCCTCCCCTATAATCCGGCCACGCCGATGAAGGCCACCGAGCGCATCGTCGCGTGGTTCCTGCTCTTCGGGGCCTGCCTCGTCTGGCCGCTCCTCTCCATCGCCAACCGCTCGGTGCTCGTGCTGGGCATCCCCGTGCTCGTCTTCTACCTCTTCGCGGTCTGGGTCGCCATCGTCGGCGTCCTCGCGCTGGAGGCGCGGCGCGCGCGGGCGGAAGATCCGGATTGATGTCGCTGTCCCAGGGGACCCTGCTCGGCGTCGTTCTCGGCTACCTCGTCTTCCTCTTCGCCGTCGCCACCGCCGCCGAGGCGGGATCGAAGTGGCTCACCCGCGGGCGCGCGCGCACCTTCACCTACGTCCTCGCCGCGTCGGTCTACTGCACGGCGTGGACCTTCTATGGCAGCGTCGGCCTCGCCGCAAACCGGGGCCTCGAGTTCCTCACCATCTACCTCGGGCCCGCCTGTGTGGCCTTGCTCTGGCCGGTGCTGTTGCGCAAGCTCGTGCGCGTGGCGAAGGAACAGCGGATCACCTCCATCTCGGACTTCATCTCGAGCCGCTACGGCAAGTCCGCGCCCCTGGCGACGCTGGTGGCCCTCCTGGTGGTGAGCGGCATGATTCCGTACATCGCTCTCCAGCTGAAGGCGGTGTCCGTCTCGTTCACCATGATGCTTCGCGAGGCGTCGGTGCTCGACGTCTTCGATCCGACGCTGCTCGTCGCCGGCATCCTGGCCCTGTTCGGGATCCTCTTCGGCGCCCGGAACATCGACTTCACCAAGCACCAGACCGGCCTGATGACCGCGGTGGCGGTGGAATCGGTGGTGAAGCTCGGCGCCTTCCTGCTCGTCGGCGTCTACGTCACCTGGGGGCTCTTCGGGGGCATCGGGGATCTTTTCGGCCGCGCCGCCGCGCACCCCGACTGGTCGCGACTCCTCATGCTCGAGCAGCCGACCACCGCTTCGTACTCGCGCTGGACGGCGATGCTGCTGATCTCCATGCTCGCGGTCATGTTCCTGCCCCGCCAGTTCCACGTGCTGGTGGTGCAAAACCCGCGCGAGCGCGATGTCCGGACGTTGTCGTGGTCGTTTCCGCTCTACCTGTTGCTCATCAACATCTTCGTCCTCCCGATCGCGCTCGCCGGCCTCGCCACGTTCCCAGAAGCGGGCGCCAACGCCGATGCCTTCATCCTCCGGTTGCCGCTGCACTTCGACAGCAACCTCGTCTCGGTCGTGGTGTTCCTGGGCGGATTCTCCGCGGCGACCGCCATGATCGTGGTCGACTCCCTCGCCTTGTCGAAGATGATCACCAACGACGTCATCCTGCCCGCCCTCCTCCGGAGGCGGACGATGGAGGACATCTACTGGGCGACCCACTTCTACACACGGCTCGCCATGTTGGGGGTCGTCGGGCTGGGCGTCGTCTGGGCGAGTCTGGAGCGTGGCCAGCTCCTGCTTGTCGAGATGGGGCTTCTCTCGTTCGTCGCGGTCAGCCAGTGCGCGCCCGCCATCCTGTTCGGGCTGTATTGGCGCCGGGGGAATCGGCAGGGGGCCTTTGCCGGGATCTCGGCGGGCTTCGCGGTCTGGTTCTACACGCTGATCATCCCGGCCCTGGGCCGCGAGGGAGTCCTGCCCGCTTCACTCCTCGCCGACGGCCCGTTCGGCCTCGGCATCCTCCGTCCGACCGCCTTCCTCGGGCTCGGCGCCCTCGATCCGCTCAGCCACGGTGTCTTCTGGTCGCTCTTCTTCAACGTCGGCCTCTTTGTCATGGTCTCCCTGCTGACCGAGCAGCGCGCGGATGATCGTGCTCAGGCCGCCGCCTTCGTGGGCGTGCGGGGCGAGGACAAGGGCGGGGGCGGCGCCCCCGCGATCCTGTCGCCCACCGAGATCGAGCGGCTCGTCCACCACTTCGTGGGCGAGGAGGAGGCGCGGGCCATCATCCGCGAGCTGTTCGACGGCAAGGCGCCCACCGAGCTGTCCGTGCCCGAGCTGCTGGAGCTGCGCATCCGCTTCGAGCGGCTGCTCGCCGCCCCGCTGGGCGCCGCCGCCGCGCGCATCATCGTGGAGGACCGCTTCACGATCTCGAAGGACGAGGCGCAGCAGCTGGTGACGTCCTTCCATCAGATGCAGGAGTCGCTCAAGGAGACGGAGGAGGAAGTGCGACGCGGGGAGCGCTTGCTCGCCTCCGTGGTGCAGAGCGTGGACGACTGCATCTTCACCGCCGACGTCGGCGGCCGCCTCGTCACCATGAATCCGGCGGGCCGCCAGCTCCTCGGGTATCGCGACCGCGATCTGCCGGGGCGCACCGCCGCCGATCTCGTCGGCCCCGACGACCGGCGCCGCGTGGCGCCGGCCCTGGCCCGCGCGGTGGAGCAGGGGGCAGGGTGGAGCGGCCAGGTCACGGCGCGGACCCGGCGCGGCCAGGCCTTCCCCGCGCATCTCGCGGTGCGCTGCATCTTCGACGCGCGGGGCCAGCTCATGGGGACGGTCGGCGTGCTCCGCGATCTCACCGAGCAGGTCGAGACGGAGAGGCGGTTGATCCAGAGAGAAAAGCTGGCGTCGCTCGGCGAGATGGCGGCGGGCGTGGCCCACGAGATCCGCAACCCGCTGGGCGGCATCAAGATGGCCACCACGCTCCTGTCTTCGGGCGACCTCGACGGCCGGCCGCTGTCCCAGGAGATGGCGCGCGCCATCCTCGCCGGCATCGGCGAGATCGAGGGCATCATCAACAGCCTGCTGGACTACACGCGCGACACCCGGCTCGAGCGCGCCGACTACGAGGTGGTCCGCATCCTCGATCCGGTACTGGAGACCGCGGCGGAGGCGGGACGGCGCAAGGGCATCACCGTGGCCTATGGCCGCGTGGAGCGCGATGCCGTCGCGGTGGGGGACGGCCAGAAGCTCCGCCAGGTTTTCGCCAACGTGCTCCAGAATGCGCTGGAGGCCTTCCCACCGCGCGCGGCGGAGGGGCGGGTGATCGTCGATCTCCACGGCGAGGGCGACCGCGTGGTCGTGGAAGTCTCGGACACCGGCGCGGGCATCGCCCCCGAGCACCGGGAGAAGATCTTCCTGCCCTTCTTCACCACCAAACCCTCGGGGACCGGGCTCGGCATGTCCATCGTCAAGAAGATCGTGGACCTTCACGGCGGCGAGATCAGCGTGGACAGCGCGCCCGGACGCGGCACCCGAGTGCGCGTCGCCCTGCCCGCCGCGGTGGGGGAGCCGGTCGGACATTCTGCGCGAAGCGGAGGCCCTTCATGAAGCGGAAGATCCTGCTCGTCGAGGACGACGACGTGTTCCTGCGTCCCTTGCACCGAACGCTGGAGCTGGCCGGCTACGACGTGGTGCCCGCCCTCAGCGCCGAGGAGGCGCTCGACGCCCTCAAGGTGGAGGACGTGGACGTGGTCCTCACCGACAAGCGGCTGCCGGGCATGGACGGGGTCGAGCTCGTGCGCCGCCTCCACGCCGACCACGCCGACCTCGCGGTGGTGGTGATGACCGCCTACGGGACGATCGAGTCCGCGGTAGAGGCCATGCGCTTGGGCGCCGAGGATTACCTCGTCAAGCCCTTCGAAGCCGCGGAGCTCCTGCTCGTGATCCGGCGTGCCATCGAGTTCAAGGAGCTCAAGTCGGCCCGGCGGCTCACCCTGCGCCGCAACCAGGAGCGCTTCACCTTCAAGAACATCGTGGCGAAGAGCCGCCGCATGCAGGAGGTGTTCGAGCTGGTGCAGCCGCTCGTGGATCTCGACACCACCGTGCTCATCCACGGCGAGACCGGCGTGGGCAAGGAGCTCCTCGCCCGGTCCATCCACTTCTCGGGGGCCCGGCGCGATCGGCCGTTCGTGGCCGTCAACTGCGCGGCCATCCCCGAGGAGCTGTTCGAGTCCGAGCTGTTCGGGGCGCGCAAGGGCGCGTTCACCGGTGCCACCGAGCACCGGCGCGGGCATTTCCAGATGGCCAACGGCGGCACCCTGCTCCTCGACGAGATCGGCGAGATGCCGCTGCACCTGCAGTCCAAGCTCCTGCGAGCCCTCGAGGAAAAGAAGGTCACCTCGGTGGGGTCGGACCGGTCGGTGGACATCGACGTGCGCTTCATCGTCACCACCAACAAGGATCTCCAGGCGGAGGCGGAGCGGGGGGCGTTCCGCCGGGACCTCTACTACCGCCTGTCCGTGATGCCCGTGCTGGTACCGCCCCTCCGCGAGCGGCCGGAGGACATCCCGCTCCTCGCCGAGCATTTCCTGGAAGCGGCGAGCCGCCGCTCCAAGAAGGCGGTGAGCGGCATCGCGCCGGAAAGCCTTCAGGCCCTCGTGCGCTACCCCTGGCCGGGCAACGTGCGCGAGTTGGAGAACGTCATCGAGCGCGCGGTCATCGTCTCCAAGGGGGAGGTCCTGTCCGGCGTGGAGCGCTTCCTCGCCCCGGGCGGGGCGCATGCCCCGGTGGACCTCTCGCTCCCGTTCCGCGACGCCAAGGCCCGCGTGGTGGAGGAGTTCGAGCGCGCCTACGTGGCCGGGCTCCTGGAAGCGCACGGCGGCAAGCTCACTGCCGCCGCCAAGCACGCCGACATGGACCCCAAGAACTTCTCCGACAAGCTGGCCCGCTATGGGCTGCGGCGGGCGCCCGGCGAGGCGGGGGAGGGGAGCGCGCGGCCGGCCTGACGGGCGCGGCGCCGCCGCGGCCCTTGCGGTGGCCCCGTCGGATGGTTTAGAAGATAGCCGGCGCGACAGCGCGTTCCACGGTCGAACTCTTCACGCGAGGTCTCTTCCATGGCGACACGTACCGGACCCAGCACCCCCATCGAGGCCCTGCTCCGCGAGCGCCGCAAGTTCCCTCCGCCCAAAGCCTTCGCGAAGGCGGCGAACGTGCGGAACGCGAGCATCTACAAGCAGGCGGCGCAGAACCCCGTCCGCTTCTGGGAGGGCTGGGCCCGCCGGCTCGACTGGTTCAAGCCGTGGAGGAAGGCGCTGGAGTGGAAGGCGCCCAACGCCAAGTGGTTCGTGGGCGGCAAGCTGAATGTCTCCTACAACTGCCTCGACCGGCACATCACGACCTCACGGCGCACGAAGGCCGCCCTCGTCTGGGAAGGTGAGCCGGGCGACACCCGCACCCTCACGTACTGGGATCTCTACCGCGAGGTCAACCGCTTCGCCGCCGCCCTCAAGCAGCACGGGGTGAAGCGCGGCGATCGCGTCACGATCTACATGCCGATGGTGCCCGAGGCGGCGGTGGCCATGCTGGCATGCACGCGCATCGGCGCGCCCCATAGCGTCATCTTCGGCGGCTTCGCGCCCGACGCGGTGCGGGACCGCATCCACGACGCCGAGTCCACCATCGTCATCACCGCCGACGGCGGGTATCGTCGCGGCGGCGTGGTGCCGCTCAAGCAGAACGTGGACGCGGCCCTCAAGGAGTGCCCGGGCGTGCGCACGGTGGTGGTGCTCAAGCGCACCGGGACCACCGTGAGCATGGAGACGGGCCGCGACGTCTGGTGGGCGGACTTCATCAAGGACGCGCCCGCCCACTGCCCCCCGGAGAAGATGGACGCGGAGGACATGCTGTATCTCCTCTACACGTCCGGCTCCACCGGCAAGCCCAAGGGCATCCAGCACACCACGGGCGGCTATCTCACCGGCGTCTTCGCGACCACCAACTGGGTGTTCGACCTCAAGGACACCGACGTCTACTGGTGCACCGCCGACATCGGCTGGGTCACTGGGCACTCGTACGTCGTGTACGGTCCGCTCGCCAACGGCGCCACCACCGTGATGTACGAGGGCACCCCCGACTTCCCGGACAAGGACCGGTTCTGGCGCATCATCGAGCGACACGGCATCACCATCTGCTATACCGCGCCCACCGCCATCCGGACCTTCATGCGCTGGGGCGAGGAGTACCCGAACCGCTGCGACCTTTCCTCGCTGCGCCTGCTCGGCTCGGTGGGCGAGCCCATCAACCCCGAAGCGTGGGTCTGGTACTGGAAGGTGATCGGCGGCGGCCGCTGCCCGGTGGTGGACACCTGGTGGCAGACCGAGACCGGCCATATCCTCATCACGCCCCTGCCCGGCATCACGACGCTCAAGCCGGGCTCCGCGACCAAGGCCTTCCCCGGCGTCGAGGCCAAGGTGGTCAACGACAAGGGCGAGCCGGCCAAGGCGGGCTATCTCGTCCTCACCAAGCCCTGGCCCGGCATGCTCCGCGGCATCTACCGCGATCCGCAGCGCTTCGTGGCGCAGTACTGGAGCCGCTACCCCGGGATCTACTTCACCGGTGACGGCGCCAAGGTCGACGAGGACGGCTACAACTGGCTGCTGGGTCGGGTGGACGACGTCATGAACATCTCCGGCCACCGTGTCTCCACCATGGAAGTGGAGTCGGCGCTGGTGGATCATCCCAAGGTCGCGGAGGCCGCGGTGATCGGGCGGCCGCACGAGATCAAGGGACAGGCCATCGCCGCCTTCGTCACCATCAAGGACGGCACGCAGGGCACCAAGGAGCTGATGGAGGAGATCAAGGGGCACGTGGTGAAGAAGATCGGCGCCCTGGCTCGCCCCGACGATCTCATCTTCGCCTCGGATCTGCCGAAGACCCGCTCCGGCAAGATCATGCGCCGGCTCCTGCGCGACATCGCCGAGGGGAAGGCGCTTGGGGACACCACCACCCTGGCCGATCCCACGGTGGTGGCGCGCCTCAAGGATCAGTACGGCGAGGAGGAGTAGGACTCATCGGAAGAAGACGACGCTGACGAGCACGAAGAGCGGGAGCAGGATGACCCCACTGTAGAGCATGTAGCCGAGGAAGCTGGGCATCTTCACGCCGGCTTCCTCGGCGATGGCCTTCACCATGAAATTGGGCGCGTTGCCAATGTAGGTGTTCGCCCCCATGCCGACCGCCCCCACGCTGATCGCGGCGAGGATCGCCTCCGGGATACCCACCACCTCGCGCGCCAGCCCCAGCCCCTGGGCGAGCGCCAGGAACGTCATGTAGGTAGGCGCGTTGTCGAGAAAGGACGACAGCACCCCCGTCGTCCAGAAGAACTGCCAGGGCTCGCGCACTCCCAGCTCGCCGCCCCGCGCTCGGAGCAGCTCGAGGGCGGGGATCATGGTCAAGAAGATTCCGAAGAAGAGCACCGCCACCTCGACCATGGGATGCGGGGTGAAGCCATTGGCGCGGCGCACCCCAGCCGGCGTCCGCCAGAGGGACACGCCGGCCAGGGCCACGATGGCCGCCTCGCGCCACGGCGCGCTCAAGAACGCCACTGCGAGCACGACCCCGGCGAGCCAGCAGGCGTTGAGGCCGCCCTGGATGCTCAGCGGCTCGATCTGCGCTCGATCGCGCCGGATGGCGGCGCGCGATTCGCGGGAGTAGGCCAGCGAGTCCCAGATGAAGTAACCGACGAGGAGGAGGGCGCTCATCAGCAGCCAGTGCGGCCAGAGCCGGAGCGTCCAGGTGAAGGGGACCCCTTCGAGGTAGCCCAGGAAGAGGGGAGGATCGCCGAGCGGAGTGAGCATGCCGCCGACGTTCGAGACGAGGAAGATGAAGAACACCACGGTGTGCACGGTCCGGGCACGCTCGCGATTGGTCTGGAGCAGGGGCCGGATCAACAGCATGGACGCGCCGGTCGTCCCGATCCCGGAGGCGAGTACGGCGCCGACGGCGAGGAAGGCGGTGTTGACCGCGGGCGTCGCCTCGAGGTCACCGCGGAGGAGCACGCCGCCGGAGATCACGTAGAGCCCGGCGATGAGGACGACGAAGGACAAGTACTCCTCGCCCGTGTGCAGGAGCGCTCGGGGGTCTCGAATCACGTAGATGACCAGGACGGGCAGGCCGAGCGCGCACGACACGATGAGCTTGTTCCGGTTGTGCTCCCACCAGTGAGGGCAGCAAAGGGGGAGCGCCGCGATGGCGAGGAGCATCGCGACGAACGGGATCGTGCTGTAGAGGGGGAGCGTGGCGGTCACGTGAGAGAACGGCGGCCGTCGGCCCGGGTTCAGCCTCCGACACTACCATCCTTCGAGAGGCTCCGCACTTCCGCCGGCTTCGGGTGGCGTTACCAAGACGCGACGGCAAATTCACCAAGATCGCGGCACTGTGATGGATGTAGGAGCGATTGGATATCAAGCCCTTGCACATGCTTCCCTCATGGCATCCTCCGTGCAGGGGGCCAGGGGCCCGCGTGTGCCCGGGCCTGACGCCGTAGCCTTCTCGTCCCCGGAGCGGGGGCGAGGAGGAAAGCCGCCGAGGAGGGAGGCCCGCATGGCGGAACCGCGAGAAATTGACCAGAGAACCCGAGACGCCTACTGGCAGGAGACGTCCCGGTTTACGTGGCTCATCGTGATCCTGTGGTTCGTCTCATGGGTGGGGCCCTTGGTCCTGCACGGCTGGCTGAACCAGATCGTGATCTTCGGCTTTCCGCTGTCGTACTGGTTTGCCGGGCAAGGGTCCCTCGCCATCTTCATCGTGCTGATCGTCTGGTACGCGGTGAAGATGAACCAGCT
>DATEDO010000189.1:0-50073 GCA_035281625.1 Candidatus Methylomirabilota bacterium | reverse complement strand
GATCGCCCGAGCCCTGGCCCGAGACGGCCGTATCCTGTGCCTCGACGAGCCGACGGCGCGGCCTCGATCTTCGCGCGCTTCGCGGCTCCGGCCCGAGCGGCGCCATTGTCGCCGCCGACCTGCCCGCCGGTACGATGAGGGGCGCTGAAGTCGCCGCCCGCGGCGACGGCGTGAGCACGATCTGGCGCATCATGGCCGAGCGCATGACCGCGTCCTGGACCAGCGCGCCCCACTTCTACCTGGTCCGCGAGGTGAACGTGAGCCGCCTCATCGCCTGGCGCGAGCGCCTGGGCCAGCCCGGCGGCGGCGGGCGCATCACCTACACCGATCTCCTCGTGCGCCTGGTCGCCGCCGCGCTCACGCGCCACCCCGCCGCGAACGCCGCGTGGGCCGACGGCCGCATCGTTCGCCACGCGGAGGTGAACGTCGGCCTGGCCGTCGCCGTGGAGGACGGCCTCGTCGTGCCCGTGCTCCATCGCGCCGACACGCTGGACGTGGCGGCCATCGCCGCCCGGCGCGAGGATCTCGTCGGCCGCGCCCAGGCGGGCCGGCTCCGCCCCGCCGACATCCAGGGCGGCGGCTTCACCATCAGCAATCTCGGGATGTACGGCGTCGACGCCTTCAACGCCATCGTGAACCCGCCCCAGGCGGCCATCCTCGCGGTGGGCCGCATCGCGGATCGGGTGGTGGCGCTGAACGGTCAGCCTTCCGTCCAGCCCACCATGGTGCTGACGCTGTCCTGCGACCACCGCGCGCTCGACGGCGCCCGCGGCGCGCAGTTCCTCGGCACGCTCGCCAACCTCATCGAGGAGCCGCTGGCGCTGCTCGCCTAGCTCCCTCCCAGCGCCGAGAGGCTCAGCGCCTCCGCGAAGAGCGATAGGGGGGCGCCGCGACCGTCCGGTCCACGATATCGAGCTCGCGCAGGCGCTGCCATCCGTTCGCCAGCGCGGTCGCGATCGACCCGAACTCCTCACGAGACTCTTCGACCTGCTCGCCGGAATAGCTGACGATTCGCCATCGCCAGGCCGGGTTCAAGGGCGTCGAGAACGCCACGACCTGCACGAGGCGCCCGCTACCAGCGCCGTCCGCTTCCGCCGCTCCGGTATCCGCCCCCGCCCCGGCTCCCACCCGGAGCATTTGCCAGCTCGACCTTCAAGGTCCGGCCGTCGACCTGCTGGCCGTTGAGCCGCTTGACCGCTTCCGCCGCCGCCTCCGCCGACGCCATCTCGACGAAGCCGAAGCCGCGCGACCGGCCGGTGTCCCGGTCGGTGACGACGGACGCCGACTCGACTTGCCCGACTGCCGCGAAGACCTCTCGCAAACGATCGTTGGACGTGGAAAACGCCAGACCACCGATGAAGAGCTTGTGGGCCATGACCGACTCTCCCGGGCGATCTCCCGCGGGGTTGGAAGTGCCCTGGTACGCGGAAGACGGCACCAGAGTCACGATCTGGAGAGGCGGGGGGGCCACCGAGTGAACCGTCAGCCGGGCCAGACATGAACAGCATGACACAACCTCGCCCATGCCGTCGGTCTTGTTTGCGGACGGCCGAGTAGTCGAGCGCGGGCTAGTCCTGCTCCCAGCCGAAGTTCGGGAGCGGCGCCGGCAGCGGCGGCAAATCCCAGCTGCCGGTCGCGAGCGGCCGCACATCGGGATCCACGCGCACGTCCAGCACCGTGGGCCGATGGGACGCGATCGCCGCCTCCAGCCGGCCCGCGAGGTCCGCCGGCTTCTCCACGAGCCACCCGTCGGCGCCCATGGCGCGTCCGAGCGCCGCGTAATCCGCGCTGATGGGCTTGCCCGAGGGGCCGCGGAACATGGTGGCGAGCTCGCGCCCCTGCCCGAAGTAGCCCAGCTGCTGATCGCGGATCACCGAGTACCCGCCGTTGTTCCACACGACCCAGACCACGGGGATCTCGTACTCCACCGCCGTGAGCACCGCGCTCGCGTTCATGATGAAGCCGCCGTCGCCGCACACCGTCACCACCGGCCGGTCGGGCGCGGCCAGCTTGGCGCCCAGCGGCCCGGCGACGCCGAAGCCCATGGACGCATAGCCCCAGGTCTGGACGAGGGTCCGCGGCTTCCACGCCGCGTACTCCGCCACCATCCAGTTGTGGTGCGCGCCCACGTCGACCAGCACGATGCCGTCCTCGGGAACGACCTTTCTGACGTCCGCGACGACGCGCTCGGGCCGGATGGGAACGGCCTCCGACGAGCGCGGCGCCCGGGTCGCCTCGTCCCATTTCCGCCGCCACCCCTCGATCCGAGCCAGCCACGCCTCTCGCCGGCGCGCCCCCGCCTCCCGCGCCGCCAGCAGCTGCTCGAGGGCCAATCGCGCGTCGGCGAGGATCCCGATCGCCGGCTGGAAGTTGCGTCCGATCTCGGTCGCGTCGATGTCCACGTGGATCAGCTTGGTCGGCGGGATGCGATAGGTGAACCCCGGCAGCCAGGCGCTGGTCGCGCGATCGTCGAAGCGCGTCCCCACCGCCAGGACGACATCGGCGTTGCGGCAGGCGGCATTGGCCATGTAGGGCCCGTTGCGGCCGGTCACGCCGAGGCTGAGCGGGTGCCGCGCGTCGATCACGCCCTTGCCGAACGGCGTGGTCGCCACCGGGATGCCGGTGGCCTCGGCGTAGGCGAGGAGGGCGGCCTCGGCGCCGGCGAGCTCGACGCCGTGGCCGGCCACGATGACGGGCCGCTCCGCCTCCGCGAGGAGACGGGCCGCCGCGGCGATGGCCTGCGGGTCGGCGGCCGGGGGCGCCCACCGCGGCTCCGGCCAGCCGTCCTCGCGGCGCGCCGCATCCGCGCTCACGGGCTCCACGAAGACGTTCAGCGGTACGTCGAGGTGCACCGGCCCGGGCCGGCCATTGGTCATGAGCGCAAAGGCCTGGCGCAGAGCGAGCGGGAGCATCTCCGCGCGCGTGGGCTGGAAGCTGCGCTTCACGTACGGACGCAGCACGTTGACGAAGTCACCCTGGAAGTAGCGGCCGGTCTCCTGGAACGGCCCGCGGTTCCACTGGCTGGTCGGCACGTTCCCGGTGATAGTGAGCATCGCCGAGGAATCCGCGAACGCCGCCGCCACCGCCACCACGATGTTGGCCGAGCCCGGCCCGCAGGAGGTGTACGTGGCCGCCGGCCGCCGCGCGATGCGAAAGTAGGCATCGGCCATGAACGCGGCCACCGCCTCGTGATGCACCGAGATCGTCGTGATCTCTTGCGCGCGATCGTAGAGACCGTCGAGCAGACCGAGAATGCCATGGCCGCACAGCCCGAACACATACGGCACCTTCTGCTGGATGAGAAAGTCCGCGATGTAGGCGGCTCCGTTCTTCTCGGGCGCGGCGCTCATGTGACGGTCCCCTTTCCGCTCCGGTGGGGCGTGTCCCGGTACTGTACCGCATCGGTACCTCGCCCTCGCGCCTTGGGATACAATGCCTGCCAGGTCACCCAGGGAGGCGCCCATGCCCAGCACCGAGTCGA
Source organism: Candidatus Methylomirabilota bacterium (assembly GCA_035281625.1). Lineage (GTDB taxonomy): Bacteria > Methylomirabilota > Methylomirabilia > Rokubacteriales > CSP1-6 > DASRWT01. The sequence continues at coordinate 46,592 of DATEDO010000189.1, read as the reverse complement.
ACGGCAGCAACGCAGCGCAGCTCACGCCGCCCGCCCAGGCCCAACCCCCGCGGGCCATCAACCATCTGGTGCTGAACGTCCGGAACATGGAGGTCTCGCACAAGTTCTGGACGGAGGTCATCGGCTTCACGTGCGTGGCGGAGCTCAAGCAAGTGCCCGGGCGGGTGCGCCCGAAGATGCGCTTCTACAGCGGCGTGGACGCCCAGGGGGGGCTGACGCACCATGATCTCGCCCTGGCCGAGCTGCCGCCGGCCAGTCAGGACGGGAGCGAGCCGCCCGAGTGGAGCCTCATGCCCGGCCGGCCCGGCCTCAACCACGTGGCCATCGCCTGGCCGGATCGCGAGTCCTGGCTCAAGCAGGTGGCGTGGCTCCAGGCCAAGGGCGTCAAGTTCCTCCGGCGCATCAATCACGGCATGACGCATAGCGTGTACATCGCCGATCCCGACGGCCACGGCATCGAGGTACTGTACGAGCTGCCGCGGGACGTCTGGGAGCACGACATCGACGGCGCGCAGAACTTCTCCGAGGCCCTGCCGACCGAGGGGCCCGAGGCGCTGACCGACAGAACCGACTACCCCGTCTTCAGGAAGTAGGCGCACCGAAGCCGGCGCAGCGCACGCTCGAGCCTTTCAGCGGGGGACAACCATGCGGACACGCCTCCTCGTCTGCCTCCTGGCCCTCATCGCCGCCGCGCTCCTCCTCGGGGCACCGCCCACTCCCGCCCAGCCGGGGCCGATCAAGATCGGCTTCCTCGCCCCCCTGACCGGCGGCGCCGCGCAGATCGGCCGAGACACGGTCAATGGGTTCGAGATGTATCTCTCGGAGGCGGGCAATCAGATCGCCGGTCGGAAGGTCGAGCTGATCGTGGAGGACACCGCGGGCAACCCGACCACCGCCATCACCAAGATGCGCAAGCTGGTGGAGTCGGACCGGGTCCACATGGTGATGGGCGAGGTGTTCGCCCATATCGGCTATGCCCTCGCCGCCAAGGCCGACGAGTACCAGATGCCCACGATCTTCCCCGTCATCGCCGCGGACGACCTCACCCAGCGCAAGCCGTCCAAGTGGGTGGTGCGCCTGGGCTGGGCCTCCAGCCAGCCCTCGCATCCTTTCGGGGAATACGTGGCCAAGACGCTCGGCTACAAGAAGATTGCCGTCCTCGGGAGCGACTACGCTTTCGGCTATGAGGTGGTGGGCGGCTTCCAGAAGACCTTCGAGGAGCACGGCGGCCAGATCATCCAGAAGCTCTGGGCGCCGCTCGGCACGACCGACCTGGCGCCCTATCTCACCCAGCTCAAGCGCGAGGCCGACGCCGCGTTCGTCATCGTCGTCGCAGCCACCGCGCTCAAGTTCCCGACCCAGTACCAGGATGCCGGGCTCAAGGGGAAGCTGCCCGTGATCGGAGGGGCCGTCATCACGGACGAGGCCATCCTGCCGAGCTTCGGGGACGAGGCTCTCGGCATCATCACGCCCCTCCAGTATTCCGCGGCCATCGACACCCCCGCGAACAAGCGCTTCGTGGCCGAGTACCGGAAGCGCTTCGGGAAGGTGCCGTCCTACTTCTCGGAGACCTGCTACACGACCGGGCGGTGGATCAACGAGGCGGCGAAGCTCGTGGGCGGCAAGGTCGAGGACAAGGCGGCCTTCCTCGCCGCGTTCCGCAAGGTCGAGATCCCCGATTCCCCGCGCGGGCCGCTCAAGCTCGACCCCTATGGCAACCCCATCCAGAACGTCTACGTCCGCAAGGTCGAGCGGAAGGGTGGGGAGCTGCAGAACACCGTGATCCACATGTATCCCGCCGTGTCCCAGTTCTGGACCTACAAGCCGGAGGATTTCTTGAAACAGCCCCTCTACAACCGCGACGTCCCCGCCTGCAAGGCGTGCTGATGGCCAAGGTCTCGCTCCGCGTCAACGGCAGCACCCGCGAGGTCGAGTCGGCCGATCCCGACATTCCCCTGCTCTACGCGCTTCGCGATCACCTCGGCCTCACCGGCACCCACTTCGGCTGCGGGCTCGCCCAGTGCGGCGCCTGCACCGTGCTGGTGGGCGGCCGGGCCGTGCGCTCGTGCGTCACGCCGACGCGCGCGGTGGGGGGCCAGGACGTGACGACCATCGAGGGCCTGGGCACAGCGGCCCGACCCGATCCGCTCCAGGCCGCCTTCATCGCCGAGCAGGCCGCCCAGTGCGGCTTCTGCACGGCCGGCATCGTCATGTCCGCCAAGGCGCTGCTCGCGACGACGCCCCGCCCCACGCGGCACCAGGTGACCGAGGCGCTGGCCGGCAATCTCTGCCGCTGCGGGAGCCACGACCGCGTGGTGCGCGCCGTGCTGCGCGCGGCCGGCGTGCCGGGAGGGCGCTGACATGCCGCTCTCGCGGCGGGCTTTCCTGGCCGGCGTCACTGCCACCGGCGGCGCCCTCGTGGTGGGCTTCGGCCCGGCGCGCGCGCAGACGGTGCCGAACGCGGATCGCTTCCTCGGCAAATCCCTCGCGCCCGACGCCGTGGACTCCTACCTCGTCATCCATGCCGACGGCGCCGTGACCATCTTCACCGGTCGCGTGGACCTCGGCACCGGGCATCGTATCGCCATGCGCCAGATCGCGGGCGAGGAGCTGGACGTGGCGCCCGAGCGCATCGCGCTCATCGAGGGCGATAGCGCGCTCACGCCGAACCAGGGCGCCACCGGCGGGAGCTACGGCGTGGCCCGCGGCGGCAGCCAGCTCCGTCGGGCGGCGGCGACCGCGCGCCAGGCCCTGCTCGCCCTCGGCGCGGCCAGGCTCGCCCGTCCCGAGACCGATCTCGAGCTGGCCGACGGGCAGGTGCGTGTGCGGGGCGGTGGGCCCAGCGCGACGTACGCCGAGCTGCTCGGCGACAAGCCCTTCAACGTGAAGCTCGATCCCAAGGCGCCCTACAAGGCCGCCGACCGCTTCCGCTTCATCGGGAAGTCCCTGCCCCGCCCCGACGTGCCCGAGAAGGTGACGGGCACGCATCGCTACGTGCACGACGTCACGCTGCCCGGTATGGTCCATGCCCGCGTGATCCGCCCGCCCATGGACGGCGGCGTGCTCACCGCGGTGGACGAGTCGTCCATCGGCAACATCCCCGGTGTCCGAACCGTTCGCCAGCAGAGCTTCCTCGCGGTGGTGGCGGACCGGGAGTGGGACGCCGTCCGTGCCGCCGCCGCGCTCAGGACCAGCTGGACGCCGGGGCCGCCGGCCGCCGGGATCGGCGGCCGCGACCAGGCCCGCGTCTACGACGACATGAAGGCCGGCCGCGTGGTGCGCGATCAGGAGGTCGCCAAGCGCGGCGACCTCGGCGCGCTGACCGCGCCGCCCGCGGGCACCCGCACCCTGAGCGCGGAGTATCGCTGGCCCTTCCAGACCCACGGCTCCATGGGACCGTCGTGCGCGGTGGCCGACGTGAAGGCAGACCGCGCCACCCTCTGGTCCTCGTCGCAGGGCACGCACAACCTGGCCGGCACCTGCGCCCGCGTGCTCGGGCTCGAGCGTCCGCGCGTGCGTGTGATCTACGTGGACGGCGCCGGCTCCTACGGGCCCAATGGCAACGACGACGCCGGCATGGAAGCCGCCCTGATCTCCAAGGCGGTGGGGAAGCCGGTGCGGGTGCAGTGGTCTCGCCAAGAGGAGCATGGCCACGATCCCAAGGGCCCGGCCCAGCTCCTCCAGCTCCGAGCCGCCGTCGATCCCGATGGACAGGTCACGGCGTGGGAGACGCGGGCGTGGCTGCCCGTCGCCACCGCCAACCTCCCGCACCTGCCGCTGCTTTCCCTGGACGCCGCGGGCCTCCCGCAGACGCCCGGCCGCTCCACGGGTCTCATCTACCAGAACATCGATCCGCCGTACGCGGTGGGCGGCCTGAACGCCGTGGTGCACTGGCTCGCGGAGGCGCCGCTGCGCACGTCTGCCTTCCGCGCCCCCGGCAAGGTCGCGAACACCTTCGCGGTGGAGTCCTTCACCGACGAGATCGCCGCGCTGGCCCGCGTGGATCCCGTGGAGTTCCGCCTCCGGCGCCTCGGCAATGCGCGGGGGGTCGAGGTGCTGCGCCGCTGCGCGGCCAAGATGGGCTGGCAGCCGCGGCCATCGCCCGGGCCCGTGAATCGCACCGGGGCCGTGCTCACCGGGCGCGGCATCGCCTACGTGCACTACAAGCACGACGAGACCATCGTGGCCATGGGCATGGAGGTGGCGGTGGAGCGCGCCACCGGCACGATCCGCGTGACCCGCGTCGTCTGCGCTCAGGACTGCGGGCTCATGATCAATCCCGACTGCGTCCAGGCTCAGCTCGAGGGCAATATCATCCAGACCATCTCGCGCACGCTCCACGAGGAGGTCGTGTTCGACCGCGACCGTGTGACGTCGCTGGACTGGGCGTCGTATCCGATCCTCACCTTCACCGAGATTCCGGCGCTCGAGTTCGACCTGGTCCAGCGGCTGGATCAGCCGTCGCTGGGCGTGGGGGAGGCGGCCTCCACGCCGGTGCCGGCGGCGCTGGCCAATGCCGTGTTCGACGCCACCGGGGTGCGGCTCCGCACCGTGCCCTTCCGGCCCGAGCGGGTGAAGGCGGCGCTGGCCGGGAGCTGACGATCGTACGCGCTGGCGTCCTGAGGGCGGGGTCCGGCGCCGACTGGGTCCTCGACAACGCCCGCATCATCACCATGGACCCGAGGCGTCCGGCGGCCGAGGCGCTCGCCGTGCAGGGCGGGCGCGTGCTCGCCGTGGGCGGGCGGCGCGACACGCGGGCGTGGCGCGATCGGCACACCCGCGTGGTCGACCTCCGCGGAGCCACCGTCATTCCCGGCCTCGTCGACGCTCACGCCCACCTCGACCGCGAGGGCCTGAAGGGCCTCTATCCCTCCCTCGCTGGCTGCCGCTCGATCGCAGACCTCCAGGCCCGGCTGCGCCGCCTCGCCGCGAAGACGTCAGCGGGGGAATGGATCGTCACCATGCCGGTGGGCACGCCCCCCTTCTATCGCGATGCGCCCGGCTGCCTCGCCGAGGGCCGATGGCCCACCCGGGCCGACCTCGACGCCGCAGCGCCGGATCACCCCGTGTATCTACGCGGGATCTGGGGGTACTGGAACAAGCCGCCGGTGCACTCGGTGGCCAACTCGGCCGCGCTCCGGCGCGCGGGCATCACCCGTGACACCGTGCCGCCGGCCGGGGTGGAGATCGCGAAGGATGCCGCGGGCGAGCCCACCGGCCTCTTCGTGGAGACGAACCTCATCCAGGTGCTGGAGTTCACGCTGATGCGCGAGGCGCCGCGCTTCACCCATGCCGACCGCGTGGCCGCGCTGGAGTCCTCGCAGCGGTCCTATGCCGCGCGCGGCGTCACCGCGGTGTACGAGGGCCACGGCATCGCCCCCGAGGTGCTTGCCGCCTATCGTGAGGCGCACGAGCGCGGGCGGCTGCGGATCCGGGCCACGCTGGCCCTGAGCCCCACATGGGACGGCACCGTGGAGGCGGCGTCGGCGCTGCCCGATGCGGCGGCGTGGGCGGGCGGGCGCGGCCTGGGCGACGAGTGGCTGCGCGTGGCCGGCATCTGCCTCCACTACGGCGGCGACCCCGAGGTCGCGCGCATCCTCCACGAGGCGCAGCCCTACACGGGCTGGGCGGGCTTCGTGGAGAGCGCGAACTCCCGCGAGGCGTACGCGCTCCAGGCCATCCTCGCCGCCCGCCTGGGCGTGCGCGTGAACACGCTGGTGACGCGCTGTCTGCCCGACGTGCTCGACATCTGGGAGCGCATCGCCCGCCAGCACCCCATCCGGCCGCTGCGCTGGGTGCTGGTACACCTCAACGACGCCACCGCCGAGCAGCTCGACCGTATCCGGCGCCTGGGGGCAGTGGCGACCACGAATCCCATCAGCTATCTCTGGCGCTCCGCCGCCGACGAGGCGGCCAAGCTCGCCGATCGCGGCGAGACGCTCCTGCCGCACCGGAGCCTCCTGCGCCGCCGCATCCCCTTCGGGATCGCCACCGACAATAAACCCGCCGATCCGTGGTGGGCCTTCGCCGCAGTGGTGCGGCGCACCGACATGACCACGGGTGCCGTGATCGGCCCCCGCGAGCGGCTCTCGCGCGAGCAGGCGCTCCGCGCGCTCACGGTGGGCGGCGCGTGGATCACGGGGGACGAGCAGGTGGCCGGCATGCTCGCGCCGGGACGACGCGCGGACCTGGCGGTGCTGGAGGAGGATCCGCTCCGCGTCCCGCTGGACGAGCTGCCGAGGGTGCCGGTGCGGCTCACCATGGTCGGCGGCCGCCGCGCGCACGGTCGGGCCTGAAGGGCGCGCCCGCAGGGGGCGCGGCGAACGCCGGTCGCTAGCCGAGCGCCCCCTCGGCGCGCAGCGCGCTGACCTGCGCGCCCGAGAGCCCGAGCACCTCGCGCAGCACCTCGTCGGTGTGCTGGCCCGCGAGCGGCGGGGGCGCGGTGGGCGTCTCCGAGGCGGAGAGCCGCACCGGGCAGCCCGGGAGGCGAACGCGGCCGCGCGTCGGGTGCTCGATGGTGTGCACCTGGCCCCGCGCGTTCAGATGCGGGTCGTCCAGGATCTCGCCGGTGTCCAGGATGGCGCCGCAGGGCACGCCGGCCTTGCCCAGGGCGGCCATCACCTCGTGCTTCCCGCGCGTCCCCGTCCACTCCCGGATGATCGCGTTCAGCGCCTCGCGGTGCGCCCAGCGCGCCTTCGCATCCTTGCACCGCGGGTCGGCGAGGAGGTCCTCGCGGCCGATCGCGGTGACGAAGTCGCGCCACATGTCCTCGTTCATCGGCTGGACGTAGATGTACGCGTAGTCGTTGGGCCCGCCCGGCGCGCAGGGATAGGCGCCGCCCGGCACGCCGCCCGTGATCTCATTGTCCTTGCGCATGCTGGGCTTGCCGTCCCGGTAGTGATCCACGTAGCGGCCGCGCACGAAGTTGGCCACCACCTCCTGCATGGCCACCTCCACGAGCTGGCCCTGGCCGGTGCGCTGGCGCTGGATGTAGGCCGCCATGATGGCGCCGGCGGCGTGCACGCCGGTGCCGGTGTCGCCGATGGCGGCGCCGCAGCGCACCGGCTCGCGATCGGCGAAACCGGTCACGCTCATCACCCCGCCGGTGGCCTGGGCGATCATGTCGAAGCTCTTGTACTCGTGATACGGGCCCGAGAGGCCGAAGCCCTTGATGCGGGCCACGATGATGCGCGGGTTGGTGGCGGCGAGGCGCTCGTAGTCGAGGCCCAGGCGCTCCATGAGGCCGGGGGCGAAGTTCTCGACGACCACGTCGGCGCGCTTGACCATGGCGAGGAAGAGGTCGCGGCCGGCCGGCTTCTTCAGATCGATGGTGACGCTGCGCTTGTTGGCGTTGAATACGAGGAAGAACATGGCGTCGAGCCCCGGCACCTCCGGGCGGTTCCGCCGCGACTGCTCGCCCCCCGGCGGCTCGATCTTGATGACGTCGGCCCCCAGCCAGCCCAGGAACTGGGTGCACGTGGTGCCTGCCTCGAACTGCGTGAGGTCGAGAATGCGCATGCCATGAAGGGCCCGTTCGCTCATGTCCGGCAGTATACTGCGCCCGAACCCTCACGAGGAGGCCGGGCGATGCAGTTCCAGCTCCGCAAGATCGGCCACGTGGTCCTGAACGTCACCGATCTCGATCGCGCCGTGGACTTCTACACGCGCGTGCTGGGCCTCCAGGTGAGCGACCGCTATCCCGACGCCATGGTGCCGGGTGGCATGGTCTTCCTCCGTCTGAACCCCGACCACCACGGCGTGGCGCTGGTGGGCGGGGCCCCGAAGACCGAGCGCAGCAGCTTGAACCACTTCGCCTTCGAGGTAGGCTCGCTGGACGAGGTGTTCCGCGCCCGCGGCTGGCTGCGGGAGCAGAACGTCCCCCTGCACTTCGAGGGGCGGCGCCGTGCCGGCTGCCAGATCGCCATCGAGTTCCAGGATCCCGACGGCAACAACCTGGAGATTTACTGGAGCATCGACCAGGTCGGCACCGAGGGCGCGGTGCGACCCCCGAGCGAATGGCTGCCCGCCAAGAGCCTCGAGGAAGCGGTCGCCAACCCCGTCAAGGGCCAGACCCTGCCGCGCCGCGGCTGAGCCCTCGGAGAGGAGAGCACGATGTCATCACTACGCGAACGGCTCGACGCGATCCGCGAGGCATCGAAGTCGCGGCTCCCGGCCGAGGTCCGGGCGGTCATGGAGCGCAGCGTGGCCGATCTGCGGGCCTCCGGCATCACGGACCGGATCGCCGGCGTCGGGCAGCAGGCGCCCGGCTTCTCCCTGCCCGGCGCGGACGGCCGGGAGGTACGTCTCGCCGATCTCCTCGCTCGCGGCCCCGTCGTGCTGTCCTTCTACCGCGGGCGCTGGTGACCGTACTGCAACGCAGAGCTGGACGCTCTGCAGCAGGCCCTGCCCGAGATCGCCGGCGCCGGCGCCACCCTTGCGGTGATCTCGCCGCAGGTGGCCCGCACGCCCCGGGAGACCGAGGAGCCCAAGCCGCACTCGTTCGAGATGCTGCGCGACTTCGGGAACCGGGTGGCCGAAGCCTATGGGCTGGTCTTCACCCTCCCCGAGGATCTCCAGGCGATCTACCGCGAACGTGGCATCGACCTGGCCCGGGGCAACGGCGACGGGACCTGGCGGCTGCCCGTGCCCGCCCGCTTCGTGATCGATCGCGGCGGCATCATCCGCGCGGTGGACGCCGATCCCGACTACACGCGCCGCTCGGAGCCGGCCGAGACGGTGGCGATCCTCAAGCGCCTGGGCCGGGCGTCCTCATGACGAAGCGGGCTCCGCTCACGACTTGCTGCGCCTCCCGAGGAGGCGATCGAGGCTCACCGGCCCGCCGCCCGCGAAGATGAGGAGAACGAAGCACAGCGCGTAGAGCGGCTCCGACAGGTCGAAGAACTCATCGAACTCGGTCACCCGCTTGATGTTCACGACCGAGATTGCGACCGCCATGTTGATGAAGAGGGGGATCGCGACGAGCCGGGTGGCGAGGCCGAGCACGAGGAGCGCGCCCCCGAGCAGCTCGGTATAGGCCGAGAGCGCGGCGTTGAAAGCCGGGAACGGGATCCCCCAGCCCGCGAAGCGCTCGGCCAGGCCGCCGAGGTCTCCAATCTTGCCCAGGCCCGTCTCGAAGAAGAAGTAGCCTACGAAGAGCCGGATCAGCAGGACGGGAAGCCACTGGGCGTCGCGAAGCGCCGCCAGGACGGGTGTCGCGCGTTCTTCCAGAGCTCGAAGAGCCATCACGATCCTCCTCCCGGCGGGCTCGATATCGTCGAGGGCGCGGTGATCGCGCGGCGCGCCGCGGCGAGCGGCGCGGCATCGTCCAGCCGGGCGGCGCCATCGGACAGCCGGACGCCCAGCTCGCCCCACAGCGCGTGCAGGTCCACGGGTTCGGGTCGGTCCTTCATCCGCTCGTAGAGCTCGGTGAGCACCCGAACGCCGGTTGCCCGATCGCCGATCTCGAGCAGCGGCGCGAGCGGCGCCGACGTCTCGATGTTGCCGAAGGCGAGAATGGCGCGCAGCGCGTCCGCCAGGCCGACCCGGTTCCGGGTCTGGCGTCGGATCTCGACGTCGGCGAGGAGCGCGAACAGCGCGCCGCCCCAGTAGGTTCGGCCCCAGGTCGGCGTGTGGTCCAACCCGCGGTCCCCCGCCCGCGGGAGGCCCTTCGGAAGGCCGTCGGCGAGCTCGGCCCAGACTACGCGCGGATCGAGCCGGCCGGCTTGCGCGCGCGCCACCGGCTCCACGTAGGTGGCGAGGCCCTCCTCGATCCAGTGGTGGCGCGCCGCCACCGACGGAAAGGCGAGGTGGACCATCTCGTGGATCAGCACCCAGTCCCGGGCGAGCTCGGCCTCGGTGGCGTGCTCGCCGACGGTGATCCGTACCGCGGCGCCGCCATGCCCCCACGCCTTGCCTCCGCTGACGCCCCCACCCGCCCGCGGCACCACGAGGAGCCGGGTCCGGCGCGCCGGAAACCGTCCGTAGTACGCGGTCACCACACCGGCGCACTGCTCGATCCAGGCGAGCAGCCGGGGGCGCGGCATGGTCAGCGACCCCGGCGCGATGCCGACCACGATCTCTCCGCCCCCGACCTCGATCCGGGTCGCCGGCAACCGGTCGAAGGCCGCGTACGGCATGCGGTCCCCGAGGTATGTCTCGGCCGACTCCCGCGCCTCGGCGCCCGCGAGGGCGACGGCGATGAGCAGGCTCAACCGGACGAGCACGGCGATGGGAGCCGCGCGAGGAGGCCGTCTTCGAGCCAGCGCATCAAGAGGCCGCCGACCTCGCGCGCGGCGACGTCGGGCTCGAGCCCACTCTCCGCGGCAGCGCAGAGCTGCGCGAACGGCACGCCGCGCTCGAGCAGCGGGAACAGGCGTCGCTCGAGGGCGCCCATGGCCACGTGGCTCACGTCGAACCCTTCCCGCCAGACTCGGATCGTCGTGGGCGCCGGCTGCGCCACCACGGCCGGGACGCCGCCGGCCGAGCCGGGCTCGGCCGAGATGAGGTGGACCGGCCAGGCGCACTCGATGACCAGGCACGCGGCGATGGGTCGGAGCCGCAGGGCGGGCCATTCGGCCGGGTCGAGCGACTCGAGGTCGGTCAGGCGCAGGGGTTCGGCGTCGGCGGCGTCGAACACCTCGACGCGGGCCCACTCGAGGCGGGCGAGGTCGGCGAGGAAGGCGGGCACGGCCGGCGCCTGGGCGACGAACCCCGCGAAGTGGCGACCCACGTAGCGGACGGAGGGGTGAGTGGACGGATGCCGGGCGAGGTATCGCAAGGCGAGCGCCCGGAACGCCTCCTCCCCGACGATCGCCTGCACCCGCGGGAAGTCGTCGCGGAGCACGTCGGCCAGGCGGGTCCGGTACATGTCCGCGTAGATTTCCAGGCGCTCGGCGGGACCGAGGCCGCCGCGATCGCACAGCGCGGCGAGCAGCGCGCGGTCGGAGGTCTCGGCGGGGCCGCACGTGCCGGCGGTGAGCGCCGCCGAGAACCGGAGCTGCAGCTCACGCAGAGGCAGCATGCGCCCCCTCCAGGACCTCGGCCTCCACCGTCCGCGCCCGCTCCGCCTCCGCGCATACCACCTCCAGCTCGGGGATCCGGTCGTCCCACTCCACGAGGGTCGAGACCCGCCCGAAGCGGCGCACGGCCTCCCGGTAGAGATCCCAGACCGCCTCGATCACCGGGCCGTCGTGAGTGTCGAAGAGGTAGGTGCCCATGTCGGTGTGCCCGGCGAGGTGGATCTGGCCCACCCGATCGGCCGGGAGGCCGGCCAGGTAGGCCTCCGCCGAGAAGCCGTGGTTGGCGGCGCTCACGTACACGTTGTTCACGTCGAGCAGCAGGCCGCAGTCCGCGCGCTCCGCCATGGCGGCGAGGAACTCCCATTCGGTCAGGGTCGAATGGGCGTAGGTCAGGTAGCTCGAGACGTTCTCGATCAGGATCTGGCGCCCCAGGCGCTCCTGCACGGCGACGATGCGCTCCACGACGTGGACGAGCGCCTCCTCCGTGTAGGGCAGCGGCAGAAGATCGTGAGCGCGCCGGCCCTCCACTCCGCTCCAGCAGAGATGATCGGAGACCCAGGCCGGCTCGTATCGCTCGATCAGCGCCCGGAGCATGCCCAGGTACTCGGCGTCGAGCGGATCCGTCGAGCCGATCGAGAGCGAGACCCCGTGCAGCACCAACGGGGCCAGCGCGCGCGCCCGCTCCAGCGCCGCCCGCGGGCGGCCCCCCGCCACCATGCAGTTCTCCGAGATGGCCTCGAACCAGTCCACGCGCGCGGTGCCGTCCCAGAGCCGAGGAAAGTGCTTCGGCCGGAGCCCGATTCCGTGGCCCAGGAACGGCACCGCGATGGCCATCGCCCTAGCTCTGGACCTTGCCGCCCTTCTTGGCGCACTCCGCGGCGTCCTTGACTTCCGCGAAGCCCTTGCCCTTGCAGGCGTTCTTCCCCTTGCAGTCGTTCATCGCGCTCTTACAGCTCCCTTTCCCCTTGCACTCGTTGGCCCCCACGCACTTCACGGGGTCCATCTTCTTGTCCTGCGCGATGGCGGTGAGGCTGCCACTGACCGCCAGCGTGGCGACGGCGGTCGCGATCATGATTCCCTTGCCGAGTGGATGCATCGTCCGTCCTCCCTGTTCGTGTGGTGTGGGCATCCCCGGCGGCTTCGGCGGCGCCGGGCTCCGTCCCTCTCGGCATACCGGAGCCCGGCCGCGCGGTTGTGAACACGCTGTCAATTCTCCGGGCGGCCGCGCCGGCGTGATGTCACAGCGGTGTAAAATCCCCGCAGGAGAAAGGAGCCCCTCATGCCTCGCGTCGCCCCAGTCACCGGCAAGTCCGACGTCGCGCCCCCGCATCACGCGGTGGTCGACGGGGTGATCCAGGTCTTCGGCAATGTCCGCGGGCCCTTCAGCATGCTGCTCCACAGCCCGAAGCTCGCCGAGCGCATCCTGCCCCTGGTCACCTTCTTCCGGGACGAGAGCGTCGTCCCGGCCGATCTTCGCTCCATCGCGATCCTCACCGCGGTGCGCGAGCGCCAGGCCGCCTATGTCTGGGCGGCCCAGGTGGCGGCGGCGCGCCGCAACGGCGTGAGCGAGGAGATGATCGATCTGCTCCGCGCGAAGGCCGACGTGAATCGCTTCGGCGGGCCGGCGCGTGACATCGTGGATTACGTGCGGCAGCTCATCCGGGGGAACCGCGTGGACCAGGCGGCCTTCGACGCCCTCCACAAGCACTACGGCACCCAGTGGCTCGTGGAGCTCACCGCGGTGGTCAACTACTTCGGCGTTCTGGCCGGGATCGTCAACGCCTTCGAGGTCCCCGCTCCGGCCGACGGCGACAAGCTCCCCGCCTAGCCGGCCGCGGCCCCGGCACCTGCTAGAGTAGAAGGGCCATGACCCCCACGGTCGCGGCCCCCCGTGCCCTGACCCGCCGGCCTCGTGCCCGGCGCGCGCGCTCCCGGATCGCCCCCCGGAGCATGGGGCGCTGGCGGCGTGCCCTCGTGCTCTTCCTCGCCGCGCCCCTGCTTCTCCGGCTGGTCATCGCCGGCCTCGTCATCGTGGCCCTCTGGTGGGCGGTGAACTGGATGTATCAGGTGGCCCGCAAGCCGACCGAGCTGTTCTTCCCGCTGAGCCGCACGCTGTCCAAGACGCCGGCGGAGACGTGGCGGCAGTACGGCTCGCTCTTCCGGGAGCACTCCACCGCGGTGATCGCCCCCGATCTGCTCGCCGCGCTGGCCCAGGCGGAAGGCGCGGGGAATCCGGTCGCGCGCACCTACTGGCGCTGGCAGGCCTCCATGAATCCCCTCGCCCTCTATCAGCCCGCCTCGAGCGCGGTGGGCATGTACCAGATCACCGACGGCACGCTCCGGGAGGCGCGGCGCTACTGCATCCACGATCATCGCGTGGTCGAGGACGGAGCCTGGCACGACGTTCGCTCGTGCTGGTTCAACGCGCTCTACGTGCGCGTGCTCCCGAGCCATGCCGTGGAGATGACGGCGGCGCTGCTGGATCGCCAGGTGGCGCGCACCCTGGCCCGCCGGGGCATCACCCGCGCGAGCCTTCGCCAGCAGCAGGATCTGGCGGCCCTCATCCATCTCTGCGGGGCCGGTGCCGGGGAGGCCTTCGCGCGGCGCGGCTTCCGCTTCGCACCGGGGCAGCGCTGCGGCGATCACGATCCGCGGCAGTACCTCGCGCAGGTCAACGCGCTCCGCCGGCAGTTCGTCCGCCTCGCCGCCGCCTGACGCCTTCGATCGGCTCCCTCAGGGCCGGGCCAGGCGGCCCTGCTCCTCCGGCGTCCATGGAAGGGTCCATCCCAGCACGGCGCGGGCGCACCAGCTCCGATTGATCTCGCAGGCGGCGAGGAAGCCCTCCTTGGCGGTGTCGGGGCGGCCGGCGCGCGCCTCCACCGTGCCCGCCGCATAGCGAAAGACGCCGCACAGCATCGGATCGTCGGCGGGGCAGGGGCGAGCCATCAGCAGGCGGCCCGCGCGCTCGTCGCTTCGCGACGGCGGGGCGGCGGGGTCGCGGTCGGCCGCCTCGAGCAGTCCGCGCGCGATACGACCACAGGCGGCGTCATTGCCCAGGCGGCAAGGCCGGAGACGCGCGTCGTCGCTCACGAGCCAGATCACCGCCAGGACCGCGGCGAGGGCCAGCCCGCCGAGAGGAACGAGATCCTTCGAGCCGAAGGCGGCGGCGCTCTTGGCCCGGCGCACGAGGAGAAACGCCACCACGAGCCCGCCGACGGCCAGCGCGTTTCCGAAGAGGTATGCGTGCGCGGCCAGCGCCTCGTCCGTGTCCCCGCCCCCCAGGGCGCCGAAGAGCTGGCGCAGCGCCTTCACGGCGACCCAGATGAGCCCCACGACGAGGCCGGCCCGCGCGAGCAGGGAGGCGGCGCGGGCGCGGAGCCAGAGCCCCACCCCCGCGCTCACGAAGAGCGCGGCCAGGGCGAGGAACGGGGGCTCCTGCTCGAAGCCGGACGCTCCGGTCACGCCGTACCGGAGGCAGGACAGGCCGGCCAGCAGGAGGAGGGCGCCGACAAACCAGTGCATCCGGAAAATTATCTCGTAGAGCCTCGCTCATGCGGCCATTCCTGGTGACGCTGGCCCTGGCCGTGGCCGGCTGCTCCGAGGCACCGCCGCCCGTGACGGCCACACGCGTGCTGGAGGTATCGGGGCTCACGCCGGTGGTCAATGCCGTCACGCTGAGCCCCGACGGAAGCCTGGTCGTGGTCGGCGACATGGACGGAGCGCTCGTCGCCAGGGACGTTGCCGGCGGCGCCGAGCGCTGGACGAGCGCGACGGCCAGGGGCATGGGCCGTACGGGCTGGAGGTGTGGCGGCTCGACTACCGGCGCTGAGCGCCGCGGCAGGCCGGCCACCGCCCGCCGCGGCGCGCGCGGTGAGGGCTACTTCAGCGAGTCCGCGCCTGCCTGCGCGATCTGCGCGTCCTGCTGGCCGGTGACCCCGGACACACCGATGCTGCCGATGATCTTACCGTCGGCCATGATGAGCACGCCGCCCTCGAGCATGCTGGCACCGGTGAGGTTCAGCAGCCGGAGATTGGCGCCCCCCTGCGCGACCGCGTCCTGAAAGGCCTTGGTCGGCCGGCGGAAGGCGACGGCCGAGCGCGCCTTGTCCTTGGCCACGTCGATGCTGCCCCACTGCGTGTTGTCCAGGCGCTGGAGCATGACGAGCTGACCACCCGTGTCCAGAATCGCAATGACGACGGGCCAGTTGTTCTTCCGGGCCTCCGCCTCCGCGGCGGACATGACCTTCTTGGCCTGCTCGAGCGTGATGGGATTGCCGTAGGGCGGCGGCGCCTGGGCGCTCGCCGAGGCCGCTACGAAGAGCATCGCCGTGCCGAGCACCGGGGCGAGAAGTCGCGTCATCCTCATTCTGGACCTCCATCGGTATGAAGGGTTGGGAACGCGCCATCGAGCCGAATCGGCTTCGGCGCGGTTCATCAACCCGCCCGAGGGGCGAGAAGTTCCCGGCGGCCGAGCGCGCGTCAGCCCTTCATGACCTTCGCGTAGGAGTCCAGCCGCGGCAGTATGGCCTCCCGCCCCTCGCACGGCAGGCCGAAGATCACCCGCGTGACGCCCGCCGTGCCGAGCGTATCCAGCGCCTCGCGCTTCGGCGGGGCGAAGAAGATGGACACCGGCGCGGACTTCGGGTCGCGCCCCGCCCGCTCGAGCCGCTCCCGCAGCTCGGGGATGCGCGCCACGGGGTTCACGTGGGGGCGCAGGATGGGCATCCAGCCGTCACCGAACTCGATCACCCGATCGAAGGTGGTCGCGCCGTCGCCACCGATGATGATGGGCGGATGCGGCTTCTGCAGCGGCTTGGGATCCTGCCAGATCCGGTCGAAGCGCACGTAGTCGCCGTTGAAGCTGGCCTCCTTCTTGGTCCAGATCTCCTTCATGGCGAGCACGCGCTCGCGCAGCACCTTCCAGCGCGTCTTCCACGCCGTCCCGTGGTTCTGCATCTCCTCCGCGTTCCAGCCGCCCCCGATGCCGAAGAGCACCCGCCCGCCGGAGAGACGATCCAGCGTCGCCACCTCCTTCGCCATCGTGATGGGATCGCGCTCGATGACAAGGCAGATGCCGGTGCCGAGCTTGAGGCGCTTGGTCGCCCCCGCCGCCGCCATCAGCGCCACGAAGGGGTCATAGGCCGACCAGTACTCCCGCGGCAGCTCACCCCCGCCCGGCCACGGGCTCTGCCGGCTGGCGGGGATATGGGTGTGCTCCGGAAACCACACCGACTCGAACCCGCGCTCCTCGAGGGCGCGCGCGAGATCGTCGGGAGCCATCGAGTACTCCGTGGGGAACATGACCACACCGTAGTCCATGGACGCCTCCTTGTCGTTCGGGCGGCGACAGCATAGCATCGCGGCAGGAGGGACGACTCGATGAGCGAGAACCAGTATCGCGCGCGCGCCGAGCGCGGCGAGGTGCAGATCGGCACGTGGATCACCATGATCCGCACGCCCGCGGTGCTCACCCTGCTGCGGGCGTCGGGGCTCGATTTTGCCCGACTGGACATGGAGCACTCGCCGTTCTCCATGGAGACCGTGGCCGACATGGCCGCGCTCGCGCGCGCGCTGGAGTTCCCGCTGGTGGTCCGCCCGCCCGCCGGCAATCGCGAGTGGATCACCCGGCTCCTCGACGCCGGGGTGTGGAATCTCCACGTGCCCCAGGTGGACACGCCCGAGCAAGCGGCGGAGGTGGCGGCCTGCGCGCGCTACGCGCCGCTGGGCGAGCGGGGCATGTACGGCTTCGGGCCCCACACCATGTACGAGACGGTGCCCCCGGCCGAGCACATGGCGCGCGCGAATGCGCGCGTGCACGTCACCGCCATGCTCGAGACCCGGCGCGCCTTCGACCGCCTGGACGAGATCGCGTCGGTGCCGGGCATCGACGCCCTCACCATCGGACCCACCGACCTCGCTCAGAGCCTCGGCGTCCTGGGCACGCCCGCCCAGAAGCCCACCCTCGCCGAGTACCGCCAGCGCCTCGCCGAGGCGGCGCGCAAGCACGGCAAGGCGGTGGCCATGCTCACGGACAGCCTGGAGGGCGCGCGCGAGATGATCGCGCTGGGCGCCACCATCATCAACTACTCGTCGGACGCGGCCGTGCTGCGATCAGGCTACGCGAGTGTCCTCGACGCGATGAGGAGCAGGCGGTGAAGCACAGCACCGAGCGCATCCTCACCACGCACACCGGGAGCCTGCCCCGCCCCGCCGATCTCACCGCCACGCTCGAGGGGCTCGACGCGGGCGCCGCGCCCGACGCCCCGGGGTTCCAGGCGCGAGTCCGCGTCGCGGTCGCCGAGGTCGTGCGCCAGCAGGTGACGGCTGGCGTGGACGTGGTGAGCGACGGCGAGCAGGGCAAGGTAGGCTACTCCACCTACGTGCGGCATCGGCTCACCGGCTTCGATGGCACGAGCCTCGTGCGGGCCCGTCCCGACTGGGCCGACTTCCCCGAGGCGGCCAAGCGCGAGCCGCGCTCCACGGTGGCGCGGCCCTCCTGCACTGGCCCCATCGACTGGAAGGATCGCGACGCGGTGGGCCGCGACATCGCCAACTTCCAGGCCGCCCTCGCGGGCGCCGGGGCCACCGAGGGCTTCATGACCGCGGCGTCGCCCGGAGTCATCGCCCACTTTCTCCGCAACGAGCACTATCCCTCCCGCGAGGCGTATCTGGCGCGGCTGGCCGACGTCATGAAAGAGGAGTACGACGCCATCGCCCGCTCCGGCCTCATCCTCCAGATCGACTGCCCCGATCTGGCGATGAGCCGGCACCTCGCCTTCCACGAGCTGAGCAACGCGGAGTTCGTCACGATCGCCGCCGCCAACGTGGAGGCGCTCAATCACGCGGTGCGCGACATCCCCCCGGACCGCATGCGCATGCATCTCTGCTGGGGCAACTACGAAGGTCCCCATCACCGGGACATCCCCCTGCGCGAGATCCTGCCCGTTGTGCTGCGGGCGCGCCCGCACGCCATCTCGCTGGAAGGCGCCAATCCGCGCCACGAGCACGAGTGGGCGGTGTTCAAGGACGTGAGGCTCCCCGACGACAAGATCCTCATCCCCGGCGTGCTCGACTCCACCACCAACTTCATCGAACACCCCGAGTTAGTAGCACAGAGAATCATCCGCTACGCGGACGTCGTGGGGCGCGAGCGCGTCATCGCGGGCTCGGACTGCGGCTTCGGGACCTTCGCCCGGTCCACGCCGCTGGTCGAGCCCGAGATCGTCTGGGAGAAGCTCAAGGCGATGGCGGAGGGCGCCCGCCTCGCCTCGCGGCAGCTCTGGCGCTGACGCTCACCGCTTCACCGCGATGACGATGTGGCCGGGCATGCGGAAGCTGACGCGGCCGCCGGGCAGCACGAAGGGCGCGAGTTCGCGCTCGGCCGCGTCGAGGAGGCGCGCGTAGCCCGCGTCGTCGATCTGGTCGGCGGCGGTCCAGCCCTTCACGTCCGCGCAGACCCACGTCTCGAGCGATGGGAAGCTCACCGTTCCCTGGTGCGTCACGACTTCCACGTCCAGCGCCCCTCCCGTGCGGAAGAGCGCGCGGAGGCCGTCGGCGTCCCCCAGCACGAACGGCGAGCGGAGGGCCTCCGCGGTGTCACGCCCGAACAGGCGGTCCAGCAGCGCCGCGAAGGCGGCGTAGGCGGGCACGCGGTCGAGGGCGTCCCAGACCGCCACGGCGAGGCGGCCGCCGGGCCGCAGCACACGCAGCATCTCCCGGATCGCCGCCGCACGGTCCCGGAAGAACATGAGGCCGAACTGGCTCACCACGGCGTCGAACGCGGCATCGGCGAACGGAAGGGCCTCCGCGGCGCCCTCGCGCCATTCGACCCGTGGCTCCTTGCGCCGGGCCACCGTCAGCATCCCCTCGTTGATGTCGAGTCCCGTCACGGCTCCGTCGGGGCCGACCCGATCCACCAGCGCGCGGGCGAGCACGCCGGTGCCGCACGCCACGTCCAGCACGCGCTGGCCCGGGCGCACCCGTGCCGCGTCCGCGACGCGCGGCGCCCACTCCTGGAAGATGGCGGGGAGGAAGAGGTCCTCGTAGACCTCCGCCGCACTCGCCGTCACCTGTCCGCCTGCGACCTTGTCCATGGTGTCTCCTCCAGCGTGACGAACATTTCACTCCCGGCGCGCAGTGTAGAATCGGGGCGTGCCGCGTCGCCATGATCCAGCGTCCGGATCACTTGCCGCCTCGTCCGCGGCGCGACCGGTGGCGCACGACGTGCTTGCCCGAGCGTCCGCCATGCTTGCTCATCCGTCCGGCGACCACGCGCCTGCAGTGGACGTGCTGTCCGACGTGCTGCGCACCGTGCGCCTCTCCGGGGCCCTCTTCTTCCTGGTGGACGCGCGCGCGCCGTGGGAGATCGCGGTGCCGGACGGCGCCACCCTGGCCTCCGCGGTACGACCCGGCGCGCAACGGGTGATCTCGTATCACGTCGTCACCGGCGGCGTCGCCTGGGGACGGGTCCTCCCCGACGGCCCGCCCACCCGCCTCGAGGCGGGGGACGTGCTCGTGCTTCCGCACGGCGACGCCTACGTGATGTCCATCGGGCGGGACCGCGGCCGGGGACCCGAGGCCGCCGAGGTGATGGACTTCATGCGCGCGATGTCCCAGGGCCGGCTCCCCTTCCGCGTCGTCGAGGGCGGTGCCGGCTCGGACCGCCTGCGCCTGGTCTGCGGCTTCCTCAGCTGCGACGTGCGCCCCTACAATCCCCTGCTCGCCACTCTGCCCCGGCTGCTCCACGTGCGGCGCGCCGAGGCGGACACCGACGTGCTGGCACGCCTGCTGGATCTCACGGTGGCGGAGGCCCGCGATACGCGTGCGGGGAGCGATTGCGTGCGCCTCCGTCTCAGCGAGCTGATGTTCGTGGAGCTGTTGCGTCGCCATGTGGGCTCGGCGGAGGGGCGGCAGACGGGTTGGTTGGCTGGCCTGCGCGACGGCGTCGTCGGCCGGGCCCTCGCGCGCCTCCACGAGTCGCCGGCGCGGCCGTGGACCCTGCTCGCCCTCGCGCGGGAGGTGGGCCTGTCCCGCTCGGCCCTGGCGGAGCGCTTCACCCGCTTCGTGGGGCGGCCGCCGATGCAGTACCTGGCGAGCTGGCGCATGCAGCTCGCGGCGCGCCGCCTCGCTGACGGAGACGCCAAGGTCGCCGCGGTCGCGCTCGACGTCGGCTACGACTCCGAGGCGGCGTTCAGCCGCGCGTTCCGGCGGGCCACCGGCATCCCGCCGGCGGAATGGCGTCGGCGTCAGGCCACCGGCGGCAAGTTTCCGCGGCGCCTCCGCCGGCGCTAGCGCCCATGGACGCGGGCGCCCTGCCCTCCTTCCTCGAGTCGCGGACCCGCTCGGCCCCCGAGGGCATCGGCAAGCCGCTTCGGCGCAAGGAGGACGCGCGCCTTCTCACCGGGGCGGGGCGCTTCGGTGACGACGTGAGCCTGCCGGGCCAGGCGCACGCCTGCTTCGTGCGCTCGCCTTACGCGCACGCGCGCATCGTGGCCATCGACGCCGCGCCCGCGCTCGCGGCCTCCGGCGTGCTCGCCGTGCTCACGGGCGCCGACGCCGCCGCCGACGGGCTTCAGCCCATCCCGCACCGGCCGGTGCCCACCAATCCTCACGAGGTGCCGCTCCGGAGCCGCGACGGCTCGCCCTTCTTCGTGGCGCCCCATCCGCCGCTTCCCGCCGACCGCGCGCGCTTCGCGGGCGAGCCGGTGGCCATGGTGCTCGCCGAGAGCGCCGCCGCCGCGCGCGACGGGGCCGAGCGGGTGCGCGTGACCTGGGAGCCCCTGCCCGCGGTGACGACGGCGGCCGAGGCCGCGGCGCCCGGCGCCGTTCCTCTCTACCCTGAGCACTCGAGCAACGTGTGCGTGACCTCGCGGGTCGGCGATCCCGCCGCCACCGAGGCCGCCTTCGCGCGCGCCGCTCACGTGGTGAGCCTGGCCACGCGGATCAACCGCGTCACCGGCGTGCCCATGGAGCCGCGCACCGCGGTGGCGTCCTATGACCCGGCCGCCGGCCGCTACACGCTCCACGCGAACTCGGGCGGCGTGCAGCGCTGCCGCGCCGACCTGGCCGCGACCCTCGGCGTCGCGGAAGAGGCGGTGCGCGTCACCGCCGGCGACGTGGGCGGGAACTACGGCACGCGCAACAGCTCCTATCCGGAGTTCGCCCTCGCCGCGTGGGCGGCGCGGCGGCTCCGCCGCCCCGTGAAGTGGACGTGCGACCGCACCGAGGCGCTCCTCACCGACTATCAGAGCCGCGATCTGGTGTCCGACGTGGCGCTCGCCCTCGACGCCGACGGCAACTTCCTCGCCCTGCGCGGCGTGAACACCAGCAACGTGGGGGCCCACGCCGTGTCGTTCATCCCGCTCGCCAAGGGCATCGGGGTGCTGCCGAGCGTGTACCGGACACCGGCGGCCCTCGTGGACGGTCGCGCCGTCCTCACCAACAGCGCCCCCACCACCCCCTATCGGAGCGCGGGGCGGCCGGAGGTCATGTTCGTGATGGAGCGGCTGATCGATCTCGCGGCCCGGCGGCACGGCTTCGATCGCGTGGCGCTCCGGCGGCGCAACCTCGTGCCCGCCGGCGCCATGCCGCACGAGAACGCGCTGGGGCTCGTCTACGACAGCGGCGACTACGCGGCGGCGCAGGATCGCGTGGTGGCGCTGGCCGACTGGGCCGGCTTCGAGGCGCGGCGCGCGGCGGCCCGGCGGCGGGGGCGCTATCGCGGGATCGGCCTCGCCAACTACATCGAGCTCAATACCGGCGCGCCCCGCGAGCGGGCGATGATCACCGCGCGTCCCGACGGAACGGTGGACGTGGCGCTGGGCACGCTCTCCGCCGGCCAGGGCCACGAGACCAGCTTCGGCCAGCTGGTGGCGGAGTGGCTGGGCGTCCCGCTCGCGCGCGTGCGCCTGATCACCGGCGACACGGATCGGGTGCCCGTGGGCGGGGGCTCGCATTCGGGCCGCTCCATGCGCCTGGGCGCGGTGGTGATGGCCAAGGCCGCCGACGCGCTGGTGGCCCGCGGCGCCGCGCTGGCGGCGTGGCTGCTCGAGGCCGCGCCCTCGGACATTGCGTTCGCGCAGGGCCACTTCACGGTACGGGGCACCGATCGCACCGTCGATCTCCGTGACGTGGCGGCTGCCGCTGGCGACCCCGCCGCGCCCGCTGCCGTGCGCGGTCCCCTCGCCGGCGTGGCTGACGAGACCATGCCCGTGCCGTCCTTCCCCTACGGCTCGGCGGTGTGCGAGGTCGAGGTGGACCCGGAGACGGGCGTGGTGGAGATCGTGCGCTACACCACCGTGGACGACGTGGGCCGCGCCGTCAACCCGCTCATCCTCCACGGCCAGACCCATGGCGGCATCGCCGCCGGCGTGGGCCAGGCCCTCTGGGAGCTCTGCGACTACGACGAGAGCGGGCAGCCCCGGACGGCCACCTTCATGGAGTACGTGATCCCGCGCGCCGACCAATTCCCGACCTTCACCACCGAGCTGAGCGAGGTCCCCTCGACCTCCAACCCGCTCGGGCTGCGGGGCGGCGGCGAAGGCGGCACCACGCCGGCCCTGGCCGCCGTCGTCAACGCCATCGTGGACGCCCTCGCCGAGCTGGGCGTGGAGCACGTGGAGATGCCGGCCACGCCCGAGCGCGTCTGGCGGGCCATTCAGGCGGCGCGGCGCTGAGGGCGCGCTTTACAAAACTTTACCTTCCGCACATCCGCCGTTCACGGCCGGAGATCAGGCTCATCTCGACGGGATCAGCGACGACGATCCCGGAAAAGGAGATCAGCCATGACCGACGTCAACCTCACTCCAGAGCCTCCCGCGCCCTCGCCCAGTCCTTCTCGCCGGCGCTTCTTCCGGTGGACTGCCATCGCCGCGACTGCCGCCGTCGCCGCCCTCGCGACCGGCATCGGTGTCAGGGCCTTCGCCCACGGCTGGGGCCCGGGCGGCTGGCATCGCGGCGGCTTCATGCACGGGCACGGGCCGATCGATCCGGCGCGGCTGGACCAGCATCTGGACCGCATGCTCAAGCATCTCTACGTGGAGATCGATGCGACCGAGGCGCAGAAGCAGGCCTTGGCCCCCATCGTGAAGGCGGCCGCCCGTGACCTCCTGCCCATGCGCGACAAGTTCCGCGACGCCCATGGACAGATCGCCACCCTCCTCACGCAGCCCACCATCGACCGGGCCGCTCTCGAGTCGCTCCGGGCGAGCCAGCTCAAGCTCGCCGAGGACGCCTCCCGGCGCGTGACCCGAGCCGTCGCCGACGTCGCCGACGTGCTCACCCCCGAGCAGCGCAAGGGCATCGCGGAGCACATCGCCCGCCGGCACGGCTCCCGCGGGTAGACTCGGGGATGTGGGACCCCGCGTCTTACTGATCGAGGACGATCGCCGCCTCGCCGAGATGCTGGCCCGGTATCTCGGCGAGGCGGGCCTCTCCATCGGCGTGGCGGGGACCGGCCGCGAAGGGCTGGCCCGGCTCGGGCGCGAGCCCCACGAGGCCGTCATCCTCGACCTCACGCTGCCCGACATGGACGGGCTCGACGTGTGCCGCCAGCTTCGCGCCTTCTCCCAGACCCCGGTGCTGATGCTCACGGCGCGAGGCGAGCCCATGGATCGGGTCGTGGGCCTCGAGATGGGCGCGGACGACTATCTGCCCAAGCCCTTCGAGCCCCGCGAGCTGCTGGCGCGGCTCCGGGCGATACTCCGCCGGGGCCCCGCCGCCGCCTCCTCACAGGTCCTGCGCTTCGGCCGGCTCGAGATCGATCGGGACGCCCGGTGCGTGCGCGTGGACGGGGCGGAGCGGCCGCTCACCGCGCATCAGTTCGCGCTGCTCCAGGCGCTCGCCGAGCGGCCGGGCCGCGTCCTCTCGCGCGACACCCTCATGGACCTCGTCCGCGGCGAGGCGTTCGAGGCCTTCGACCGCTCGATCGACGTCCACGTCTCGCGCATCCGGGCCGCGATCGAGGACGATCCCAAGCGCCCTCGCCGCCTCCTCACGGTGCGGGGCGCCGGGTACGTGTTCGCCCGCCAGCAGGAGTGATGCGCCGCCTCTACCTCCGCATCTATCTGGCCGTCCTGGCGAGCCTGGTCGTCTTCGCCGTCGCGGCCGCCATCGGCTGGCGCCTGCTCGGTGACGGGAGCGGCGCGGGCTTCGACGCCGCGGCGGTCCTCGCCCAGAACGTACTGCCGCCCGCCGCGGCTCCGGCCGCCGAGCAGCAGGCAGCGCTGGAGCGGCTGGCCGGCGATCTCCGTGCCGACATCGCCCTCTTCACCGCCGATCGCCGCCCGCTGGCCGCGGTCGGGCAGGCCCTGCCCGCCCCCGCCCCCGACCGTGAGCGCGGCGGCTGGCTGCGCGCGTGGGGGCCACCGGCCGGCGTCGTGCACCTGCGCGACGGCCGGTGGCTCGTGGCGCGCATGCACCCGCCCCACCGGCCCCACGGGGCGCCGTTCCTCCTCACCCTCGGGCTGCTCGCCCTCGCGGTGGGCATCGGCGCCTACCCGGTCGCGCGGCGCCTCACCGCCCGGCTCGAGCGGCTGCAGATGGGGGTCGAGTCACTCGGCGCCGGGAATCTCGCCGCCCGCGTGCGGGTCGAGGGCCGCGACGAGGTGGCCCGGCTGGCCGAGAGCTTCAACCGAGCCGCCGGCCGCATCGAGGCGCTGGTGGGCGCCCACAAGACGCTGCTGGCGCATGCCTCGCACGAGCTGCGCACGCCGTTGACGCGCATCCGCATGGCGGTGGAGCTGCTCGAGCGCGACGCCGACCCCGGTCGCCGCCGCGATCTCGAGCGCGACATCGCCGAGCTCGACGCCCTGATCGACGACCTCCTCCTCGCCAGCCGGCTCGACGCGGTCACCGAGCGGGAGGCCGACGAGGACGTGGACCTCCTCGCGCTGGCCAGCGAGGAATGCGCCCGCTACGAGCAGGTCGCGGTCGAGGGGCAGGCGGTTGTCGTGCGCGGCGATCCTCGCCTCCTGCGGCGGCTGATTCGCAATCTCGTGGACAATGCCCAGCGCTACGGAGCGCCTCCCGTGGAGGTGCATGTCCGAGCCGCCGGCGGCCACGCCGAGCTGACCGTGCTGGATCAGGGCGCCGGCATTCCCGACGCCGAGCGCGAGGACGTGTTCCGTCCCTTCCGCCGCCTCGGCGGCGATGCCGGCGCGGGCACCGGACTGGGGCTGGCCCTGGTGCGCCAGATCGCGCGCCGCCATGGGGGCGAGGCCCGCTATCTCGGCCGCGTCGGATCCCGGACGGGCTTCGTCGTGACCGTGCCCGTCTCGCCGCCGGCGAGCGGCCCGGGCACCGCCCCCGGAGGCCGGTGACGTCGAGGCGCTCGCCTCCCCGTTCTCAGCGGGGATCGAGCAGCAGGGCCTCGACGCGGGCGGCGACGGTGTCGGCGCGCTGAGCCACCTGGGCGGGGGTCAAGCTCCCCACGGGGTGCGGCAAGACGGCGCAGGGATAGCCGGGCATGCCGGCCAGACGGGCCATTTCCTCGGCGGTGGGGACGAAGGGCTCCGTGATCACCACCGCCGCGGGGATCCCGCGCTTCTCGAAGTTGATGGCGTCGAGCACACTGCCCGACGAGCACGACCCTCAGTCGCCGATGGCGGTGATGACGACGGCGCAGCGCTTGGCGAGACCCTCGGCGTCCCGCTCGGAGACGGGAGCGCTCGCGTTGGTCTTTGCCACGCGCACGACCTCCCCGATGCCGTGACGCTCGCTCAGGCGCACGGCGATCCCGTCCAGGAGCGCCATGCCGTTGGACTTGCCATTGGCGAGCAGGCCCACGGTGAGGCCACGCAGCGAGCGGGGTCGAAGCGCCCGGGGCAGCGCGGCAGGCGTCGCGGCGTCGGCAAGCGTGGGGTCGAGGATGCGAGTCATGCTGGCACCTCCTTGGTGACGAAGGGGACGGAGCGGCCGCGGCTCCACGAGGGGAAGAAGGCGGAGTGGCCGCCGGCCGCGCCGCCCCCCACCGCGAGCAGAATGTCGTCCGGACCGAGACCCCGGTGCACCCGCACCGCCTCGTCACCGGGCACGACGCGGTCGGCGTCCTCCGGGACCGGCCGCCGATCGGGCTGACCGCCGGGGGCATCCCCATAGAGCCACGCCACGAGCTCGGGGTTCGTGTAGAACGCCGGCTCGACCTTTCCGGCCCGCTTGAGGTCGGCCAGGGAGCGCCAGGCATGGTCGTAGAGCCACTGCTGCACCCGGGGCCGCGTCCAGGCCGCGCGCCGGAGATGCTGCGCGTGCTCCGGCGCGAAGACGACGACGGACCGACCCGGGCTCAAGCTGCCGAGGCCGGCCATGACGTCGGCGAAGCAGGTGAGGAGCCGCTCCGGATCCGCGGTGCCGTGGCTCAGCACGTTGTGGCCGGACTCCGCGGCGTAGACGGTCACGGCGGAGCGTCCGGCGGGAATACCGCGCGCGACCGACACCGGCTCCCACGGGCTCTGGGCCTCGTCCTCGGCGAAGCAGAGCGTGTACTTGCCCGGCCAGCCCTGGGTCGATTTGTCGAGCACCCCCGGCCGGCATTCCAGGCAATTGAGCAGGATCAGCCGCAGCGAGCGCCCGATGGTGGCGTTGGCGCGCGCGCTGGGGCCGAAGAGGTTGGCGCCGGCGTTGATCGCGAGCCGCGGGGCGATGGGCCCGCTGACGATGACCATGAGGGCGGATCCGCCGGTGCTGGTGGCCGGGCCGTGGAGCATGAAGGCGGGGTCGCCGATGGCCTGGAGCGCGGCGCCGACCACCGGGAAATACTCCGGGCGACAGCCCGCCATCACCGCGTTGATCGCGGCCTTCTCCGCCGTCACCGCGCGGTCGCGGACGGGCTCGTGCACGAGCACGTCGTCCGCGGCCCAGGGCCCGGCCGCGAGCATGGCATCCACCAGCGCGTCGGTGGGCGGTACCACCGGCAGGCCGTCGGTCCACCCGCGCGCATAGCACGCCTCGATCGCGTCCCACGGGTCCGCGATGTCGATCCCGGAGCGCGGGCTCACACGCGATACCAGGGGTGCGGCTGGCCCGGTACCGTGACGCGCAGGCCGTACACCGAGGTGCGCGCGGTGAAGAAGAGCGTGCGGAGGTCGGGCCCCCCGAAGGCGAGATTGGCGGGGATCTCGGGGGTGCGGATGATGCCGAGGCGGGTGCCGTCGGGACCGAACACCCAGGTGCCACCGGCGCCCGTGCAGTAGACGCGTCCGTCGACGTCGACCTTCATGCCATCCGGCACGCCCTCGGCCTCGTCAGAGGACATGTCGGCGAAGATGCGCCGCCGCACGAACCCGCCCCCCGCGTCCAGCTCGATGGCGTGAATGTAGGCCGTCCAGCGGGTGTTGGCCACGTACAGGGTGCGCTCGTCTGGCGCGAAGGCGAGCCCGTTGGGATACTCACAGTCGGCGATCAGCGTCACGGCGCCATCGGGCGTCACGCGGTACACGCCGGCATAGGTCAGCTCGCGCTCGGCGAGCGGGACGCGCAGTCCCGGATCGGTGAAGTAGAGGCTTCCGTCCGACCGGCACACCACGTCGTTCGGCCGGTTGAGCCGCTTGCCCTCGTAGCGGTCCACGAGGACCTCCATCGCGCCGCCGGCGGTGGACCGAGTGACGCGACGGTTGTCGCCCTCGCAGAGCACCAGCCGGCCCTGCAGGTCGAACGTGGTGCCGTTACCGCCCCCCGTCCCCTCGCGCAGGAGCTCGGCGGTGCGCCCCGGCGCGATCCGATAGAGGCGGCTCGTCCGGACGTCGACGAAGTAGTAGAAGCCGTCGGGGTGCCAGAGCGGCCCCTCCGTGAACACGAAGCCGGTGGCCAGTCGTTCCGGCTTCCCATCGAGCAGGCGCTCCAGCGTGTCCGCCATGGGCCGGCCTACCTCTTCCGCGCCGCGCGCTCCGCCTCCAGCTGGCCCTGCCGGGCGTAGTCCGTCACCTCGGCGAGGATGCGCGCCAGCTCCTGCGGGGCGTGGAAGCCCATCGAGTTCTCCGCGGCCACGTAGTCGAGCCGCCACTGCGCCTTCCTGTGGAAGTCGGCGGCGCCCTTGAGGGCGGCCTCGTCCACCCCGGCCTTCTTGGCCGCCACGATGGCGTCCAGCATGTCGGTGGTCGCCTTGGCCGCGCGCTGGAGCAGCGCGTGGTGGCGGTCCTGGATGGCGAGCACGCGCCCGGTGAGCTCGCTCTCGGGCACGGAGTGGCAGGTCTGACAGGCGCGGTTGACGTTCAGCAGCGGGCTCCGCACCCAGTGATCGCTCACCTTGAGCGCGCCCGACCGCTGGTACGCCATGTGACAGTCCGCGCACGCGACGCCGGCCCGCGCGTGAATGCCCTGGCTCCACACCTCGAACTCGGGGTGCTGGGCCTTGAGCACCTTGTTCCCGGTCTCGGCGTGCACCCAGTCCGTGAAGCCTTCCTTGTCGTAGTAGGCCTCGATCTCCTCCACGCGGAGCCCGTTGGCCCAGGGATAGGTGACGACCTTGCCGGGCCCCTTGAAGTAGTACTCCACGTGGCATTGCCCGCACACGAACGAGCGCATCTCCTGCCGCGAGGCGTCGCGGTTGGGATCGTAGTCCTTCACCCCGTCCCTGGCGCGCAGGGCCTTGATGCCGTTGATGAAGCCGGGCCGCGTCACGCGGAGGGCCATGGTCTTCGGCTCGTGGCAGTCCACGCAAGCGATGGAGTGCTGGACGAGCGTCTTCCCCTTGTCGTCGACCATGTTCCGTGCCTCCGGATACGGCATGGCGGAGACGAGCTCGAAGCCCTTCTGGACGTCGCCCTTCCCGGCGAAGCGATAGAGGGGCAGGTTGGAGGCGTGGCACTGCAGGCACGCGCCCGGCTGCTTCCGCTCGGTCACGCGCCGCGTCTGCTCCTGGTCGAAGAGCGCGTAGAAGTGGCCGCGGCGGTCCCGGTAGTCCAGCGCGAAGGCGTACCCCGCGAAGATGCGCTTGAGCCAGGGATCGCGATCGAGCTTCTGCTCGGCCGGCCCGGCGTCCCCCGCCCCCGGACCACGGCCGCCGTAGCGGGTCGTCGTGGACTCCGCGGTGCGGAGATAGGAGTCGTACTGGAGCGGCCAGTTCTGGCCCCACACCTTCGGATCGTCGATCTCCTCCGTGACCTCGACCAGCCGCACGAAGGGCTGCCGCGCCTCCTGCTTGCGCTCGAAGATGTTGGTCAGGAGCGCGAGGAGGAGCACGGTGAGGCCGGCGATGGCGGCGAAGGCGAGGAGAACCAGGCCCCAGCGGGGGCCGCGGCGCGGGTGATCGGTCATGTCCGTGGCTCCCTGACGGCGCGCTCAGCGCGCCCCGAAATGTCCGGCGCCGGCGTGGCAGTGCATGCAGCGGAGCTCCTGGCCGGCCGGTCCGGGGCTCGCGAACACCGCGTGGACGAAGGCCTCGTGGCAGCGGACGCAGTTGTCCTGCACGAGCAGGCGGTCGCGCGGCGTGATCTCGATGGGCTCCTTGAAGTTCTGGAGCGTGAAGGCCATGGAGTGCCGGAAGCCGTGCTCGGACTTGGCCACCCACTTGGCCAGACCTTCATGGGGAAGATGGCAGTCCACGCAGCCCGCCACGTGGCGGTGGCCGCTCTTCAGCCACGCGTCGTAGTGCGCGTTCATGATGTGGCAGTTCGCGCACGCCCGGGGATCGGTGGAGAGGTAGGAGAAGCCCTTGGCGTAGACGAAGGTGAAGGCGCCGACCCCGGCGGGGATGCCGAGCAGACAGAGCAGCAGGACGAGCCACCCGCGACGGCTCACGGCGAGCCGATGCTAGCACGGAACGACCTACCCACTAGGCTGCCCGAGGCTCCCTAGCGGCTCAGCTCGGCGCGGCGGCCCTCGTGATAGCGCTGGAGCTCGCGATTGGCGTGAACGATCGCGGCCAGGCGCTCCACCACCCGCGTGAGCGCCGACCCCGGAATGGTGAAGTAGAGCTCGGTGTCGCCGAGTCCGGTGTACACGCGATTGCCGATGCAGCCGAGGCTCGTGTTGCCCTGCCCCGACCCCAGGGCGGCCGGAATCATCGCGCAGGCTGGACGCCCCAGGGTCGCGCCGGCGTGACCCGCCCCGGCCGCGCGCGCCGCTTCGGCGGCGAGCATGATCTGGCGGGCGCTCCCGCGAAGGATCACCACGTCCGGATCGACGGGCATGGCCTCGAGCGGCCCGTAGATGGCGACGCCGAACGGGCCGGGACGCGTGGGGATGCCCGGCACCTCCTCCATCTTGAGGTACTGGAGGCCCACCATGGTCTCGATCACCTGGGTGAGCTCGGCCGCCCGCGCGGGCGGCAGCGGGACGCCGTGGGTGTGGGCGCCGATGGGGCAATTGTGGTGATCCCCGGCCTCGGTGTAGAAGACGCGTCCCTCCGCGGCGCCGCGCCAGTAGGCGCAGCCGGCCGGGCCGGGCCGCTCCACGCGTGGCACGCCTGGAGGCGCGCTGGGCCGGAACGCGATGCCGACCGGCGGCGTGGTGAGCTGGAGGTCTTGGGTCAGCGCGGCGTGGAGCTCGCGGAAGGTCATCGTGGACTCCCAAGCTGAAGGAGGAACGGCCGTTCCCGGTCGGCCGGACTCGTCGTCCAGCCGCCCAGGTAGAAGCGCCCGGCATTGTCACGGGCCGTCGATCCGTAGAGCAGCACGTTCTTCAGGCCCTTGGTGTCGAGGGGATGCGCGGTGGACCGCTTCGTCTGGAGATCGAAGACCACCCAGTCGAACCGCGGGCCGCGCTGGGTCACGCCGGCCAGGTACCGCCGGCCGTCGAGACAGAACAGCGACGGCGCGTAGCGCGGCCCCTGAGGATGGAACCATCCCACCGCGCTCACCCTGGCCGGACCCCCGGCCTGCGGCTCGACGAGATAGAGGTGGCCTCGATGGGTGGTGAAGGCCAGGCGGCCGTCGGCGAGGTAGGTGAGCCCGGTGATGCCGTGGTTCTCGCTGATGGCCAGCCCCGGGCCCGTGTAGTGCTCGAGCGGCGTGGCGCCGATCTCCTTGAGCTCGGCGTCGTACTCGACGAGGGCCACGCTGGCCACCTTGCCCTGGCGAAGGACGCGGGGCACATAGGCGTGGCCGTTCCCGCCGGCCAGGAGATTGCGCGACACGTGTCCGCCCACCGAGCCCACCACCACCTGCCTCATCGCGCCGGTGGCGGTGTCGTGCTGGAAGAGCACGTGATTCCAGTATCCGAGCACGTAGACGTAGCGTCCCACGCCCGCCGCCGCCACCAGTCCCTGCGGAGCCGACCAGAGATGCTGCCAGGTGCCGGCGTCCGGGTCCACGCGCCAGAAGTGCCCGCCCCAGCGCGGCGGCACCGTGCCGTCCTCGACCTCCCCGTCCTCGTCGGTGGAGGCAAAGTAGAGCCAGCCGTCGTCCGCGGTGATGAGGCGGGTGTGAATCTTCACCTGCCCCTCGCCGGGGCGATGCTTGCCCGCCACCTTGAGCTGATCGACCACGCTGCCGCGGTCGTGCAGCACGTCGGCCTCGGCATCGTACTCCATCAGGTGCGCGCTCATCCCCGCATTGCCCGCCGACACGCCGATCCACACCCGGCCCTGAAGGTCGCGTCCCGTGGAGCCCCATATGGCGGTGGCGTTGCGGAACGGCGGCAGCGTGAGCTCCCGGGTGGCGGGGGCGGCGTCCGGGAGGGCGGTCAGAGCCGGCCCGTAAAAGCTCCCGGTGCGCGCCTCGGGCGTACTCGGCTTCCGGGTGGGGTCCGCGTCGCCGCCGGCGGCGAGGAGCAAGACCGCACCGATTCCCGCGAGGGCGGCCAGCATCCGCGGGAGAGGAGCCAGCACGCCGGCTAGACCGCCATCGCCATGCCGTCGTGGCCGGGATCGGCGCCGCCATGGAGGGTGCCGTCCGGGCGGACCTCGATGCCGTGCGGGGCGGCCACGTCGAAGGTGTGAGGGTTGCGCCACACCGTGTAACCGTCGCGCTCGAGCTCGTCGGTGACGTGAGTGGGGACGCGCATCGTCACGTCGACGATGTGGCTGGTGGCGCTGAAGCGGGGGGCCGCCACCGCGTCCGACATGGACATGGCGAAGTCGAGGAGATTGACCAGGGTCTGCATCACCCCGATGGCGATCTGGGCGCCACCCGGCGCGCCCACCGCGGCGCGGAGGCCGTCGGCGCCGAACACCAGCGTGGGGCAGATGGCGCTGAATCGGCTCTTGCCGGGCGCCACCGAGCCCGTCCGGCCCGGCCGCGGGTCGAACACGCTCATCGCGCCGTTGTACATGAACCCGAGCCCGTCGGTGATGACGCCCGAGGGCATGCCCAGCGTGTGCGTCATGGTCACGGCATTGCCGTCCCGGTCGATCACCGCCACGTGCGTGGTGTCCTTGGGCTCGGAGAGGCCGACTCGCTCGATGCGCACGCGCCGGCCGGCGCGGATGCCTTCCGCGACCTCCTTCGCGTAGCCCTTCGAGAGCAGCCGCTCCACCGGCACGTCCACGAAAGCGGGGTCGCCGACATGCGCCTCCTTGTCGGCCACCGCGCGCTTCATGGCTTCCGACACCACGCGAAGATAGGCGGCGGTATTGTGTCCCAGGGCTCGGAGATCGAACGACTCCAGCACGTTCAGCATCTCCAGCAGCATGAGCCCGCCGCCGGGCGGATGGTTGGTGGCGAGGCGCCACTCGCGATACGTGCCCCAGAGGGGCGCGCGGTGCGTGGTGCGGTAGGTCGCGAGATCCTCGTAGGAGAGGAGCCCGCCGTGGGCCCGCATGTCCTCGGCGATGCGCTCGGCCAGCGCGCCCCGGTAGAAGACGTCGGCCCCGCCCTTGGCGATGGCGCGGAGGGTCTCGGCCAGGTCCGGGTTGCGCACCGTCTCCCCCACCCGCTTGGGGCGGCCGTCCGGCCGGCAATAGAGCGCGCGCCCGCTCTTGCTGAAGCGGAGCCGCTCCGGATTGCCCACGCGGCCCAGCTGGTCCTCCGCCTCGAGGGCCCACCACCACCCCACGTGGGGCTTCACCAGCCAGCCGCGCTCCGCCCAGTCGATGGCGGGCTGCACCACCTGCGCCCACGGGAGCACGCCGTAGGTGGTCTGCGCCTCGTGAAAGGCCTTGAGCGAGCCGGGCACGGTGATGGACTGATAGCCGAGGTCGTTCACGCGGCCCTTCAGCATGAAGCCGAAGCCATCCCGCGTCTCGCCCTCGAGAAGGTCGGCCCACATGTCGGGCCGCGCGGCGGCGGGCGTCTTGCCGTGGAAGTCGATGAACTCGTGCACGCCCCGGGTCGGCAGATAGAGGTGACAGCTCCCGAAGCCGGCGATCCCCGTCATCATGGGATCCACCACGCCCGCGGTGAGCGCGCAGGCGATCGCGCCGTCCACCGCATTGCCGCCCGCCCGCATGACGAGGGCGCCCGCCTCGGTCGATTCCGGCTGCGCCGCGCAGATCATTCCCCGTCTCATGGGCGGAATTCTACCCCAGTCTCGCTGCGCCGCGGCGGCGTTGCCGCGTGGCCCAACCTGGCGGGTCAGCTCGCCGGGAGCGCTAGCGGATGACGCCGAGCCGGCGGAGCACGCGCGAGCCGTGCACGGTGAGGCGCGCGCCCATGTACTTCGCCCGGTCTCGCACCGCGGAGGCGCCGGGTGGGCGCGGCGAGAAGCCGTAGCGGCGCAGCTTGCCGTTCAGCCAGTGAACGGCAGCGTCGCGGGCGATGCGGCGGGAGCGGAAGGTGACGCTGAACGATACGGAGACGTCATCGCCGTTCTTCACCCAGTGCGGGGTATGCACGGGGATGTGGAGCCCGTCGCCCGGCGCCAGCCGGAAGGTCGTCGCCAGGGCCGCGATCGCGTCCGGGAAGGGCTGATTGCGATGGCCGCCGCCGTAGATCCGCTCCACCGCGAGCTGATCGATCCCCGCCTGCTCGAGCGTCCAGGTGTGCACGAGCTTGGAGCCGCGGATCTGGAGGAGGAAGTTGTGCTCCTCGTCGAAGTGATAGGGCGTCACCGATGCGGGCGACGAGATGAAGATGTAGGCCTCGAGGCGATGCGTTCCCGGCTCGATGGCCTCGCTCCGCGCGCGCAGCTCCTCCACGCACTCAGCGAGCAGGGCGCGATACTCCGGATCGCGCTCCACGTACTTGAGCACGACCCAGGAGCCGGCCCGGTCGATGGTGCGCACCGTCTCTTCCAGGCTGAGGCCGGTGACGGGGGTGGAGCCGGGATCCTGGCTCACCGCGGCCGCGCCCGAGTAGTACTCCACGGTGCCGCGAGGCTGCGTCCGGGCCAGGCGCAGGAGACGGTCCAGGGTGAAGAGCGGATGGTCGGCCAGATGGTGCGCGATCCGGAAGTGACGGTAGGGGAAGTGCGCCCGGAATACCCCGTCGTCGATGGTGAGACGGGTCTGGCTCATGGTCAGGGCCTCCCCGCCCGCCACCGGCAATTCCGCCAGCGGAACAGCGCCACCAGGGCCCGCCCCACGGGCCCGCGGCTTCCGCACAGCACGTAGACGATGCGGCGGCGCTCGCTCCAGAGGTGGTCGATCATGGGATGGTCGGGGATGGCGCACGAGTCCATCCACGCGATCCCGGGCGCGCCGTCGTGCAGCCGGCGAATGTTGTCCAGCTCGAGGAGCACGCCGGGCGAGTAGCGCGCCAGCGACTCCTCGTGGGCGATCTTGAAGGCGAACGCGCCCGTGCCGTCCGGCGCCACCAGGTTGCACTTCATGGCGATGTCCGTCCCGTCCAGGCGCAGGGACAGGAGCATGGCGCGGCCCCGGGCCACGAAGTGCTCGATGAACTGGGCGAAGTATTGCCGGCCCTCGGGCGTGCGGTTGAACGCGACCCCGCGCCGGCCCTTCCAGCCCTTGGCCTCGAGGACGACGAAGCGGCCGATCCACTCCGCCGCCTCGGCGCCCCCTGTGGTCTCGACGAAGACGAGCTTGCCCTGCTCTTCGAGCCGACGGCGCTGGCGGCCGAGCTCCTTGCGCTTCCTGGCGCCGATGGCGTTGGTCAGATAGCTCGCCGCGCTCTCGCCGAGGCGAAGAAAGGCCCGGTCGTGGGTGATCTCGGTGAGATGAGGCTGGCCCCGCGCGGCAAGGCGCGCGTAGAGGGCGGCGGCGACGGGCCCGTCCCCGGTGATCGTGTAGAGCCCGAAGAGCCGGACGCCGTCGGGGGCGCCGTCCATCCAGTCGAGCAGGGCGTCGAGCGCCTCGTCCACGTGCTCGCGGTGAATCAGGGGCGTCGAGAGATTGCAGTGGACATAGGTCAGGAGCCGGTAGGACGGCAGCCAGCCGCGAGGCCCTTTCATCGCGCGCACCAGCGGGGCGAAGGCGATCAAGGTCCGTCGCCCGTCCGCGCCGACGCGATACACGAAGACGCCGCAGAAGGCACCGGGCAGCCGCAGGTGGCGGAGGGCGGCGCGAAGCGCTCCGCTCTCGAAGAACACGTTGGGCTCGATCGCGCGCTCGGCGAGGGCGTCCCAGGCGGCCAGGTGCGGGGGCAGCCCGGCGTCATCGCGCACGAGCTCGATGACGGTGCGGGATGGCTCGGCACGCATACCTCTCTCGATGATAGCGGCCGATTCTCACTACCCATACGTGCGCAATCCTTGCACACCCTGGACGCGCCGGGCGCGGGCGGAACGGAGCGGTTACGTCGGGCGGGTCAGCAGCTCGAAGACGCGCGCCGGCGTGAGCGGAACGCGATCGACGAGGACGCCGCGATCGGCGAGCGCATCTTCCACCGCGTTGGCGATGGCCGCGGCGGGCGCGATGACGCCGCTCTCCCCCACGCCCTTGATGCCGAGGGGGTTCACGATGGACGGGAAGTCCATGTGGGCCACCGCGAACGTGGGCAGCTCGTCGGCGCGCGGCAGCGGATAGTCCATGAGGGTGCCGGTGAGGAGCTGCCCGGCCTCGTCGTAGAGCAGGGCCTCCCCCAGCGCGGTGCCGATGCCCTGCGCGAGGCCGCCGTGGAGCTGGCCCTCGACGATCACCGGATTGATGGGCCGGCCGCAGTCGTGCATGGCCGCATAGGCGAGCAGGCGCACGCGGCCGTCCTCCGTGTCCACCTCGGCCACCGCGCCTTGCACCCCGAAGGCCCAGGTCACCGTGCCAGGATAGAAGAAGGCGCACGCGCCCAGCCCCGGCGTGCCGGTGCCGGCCAGCGCCCGGCTGCGCACCGCCGCGCGCGCCACCTGGCCCAGCGAAAGGCTCTTGCCGGGCACGCCCCGCACGTGCACGCGTCCCGCGGCCAGCACCACGTCCTCCGGCGCGCACTCGAACATCTCGCCGGCGACTATGCGTGAGCGCGCCGCTACTTCTTCCGCCGAGCGCGCCACCGCCGGGCCCGCCACCGCGGCCACCCGGCTCGCGATGGTCCCCATGCCGAAGCCCACCAGCCGCGTGTCCCCGCCGCGCACCACCACCGTCGCCAGCGGCGCGCCGAGGGCGTCGGCGCAGATCTGGGCCAACGTGGTCTCGTGTCCTTGCCCCTGCGCGCACACCCCGAGGTCCACGAAGACGGTGCCGTCGGGATCCACGCGCACGTCGGCGCCCTCGAAGGGGCCGAGCCCCGTGCCCTCCACGTAGGCGCAGAGGCCGATGCCGATGGGGCGCGCGCGGCCGCGCCGCTCCGCCTGGCGCTGGCGCCAGCCCGCGTAGTCGAGCGTCTCCAGCAGCCGATCGAAGGCCCCGGGATAGTCGGCGGGATCGTAGACGATGGCGGCGCCATCGCGATACGTGAGCCCGGTCGCGCAGGGCATCTCGTCGGGCCGGATGAGATTGCGCCGGCGCAGCTCGGCCGGATCCATGCCGAGCGCGCGGGCCCCGCGATCCAGCAGCCGGTCGAGCACGAACGCGGCTTCGGGCCGCCCGGCGCCCCGGTAGGCCGCGGCGAACGTCTTGTGAGTGAGGACATTGGTCCCAGCGGCGCGGTAGTTGGGCACCCGGTAGGGACCGGGCAGATGGTTGATGGTGTTCAGCGTGATCGCCTCGCCGAGCGTCGGCGCGACGCCGTGATCCCGCGTGAAGTCGGTCTCGAGGGCCACGATGCGGCCGTCGCGCGCGAGGCCGAGGCGGGCCGCGTGGGCCTGATCGCGATCGGCGGCGGCGGAGAGGAAGTGCTCGTGTCGCGTCTCCACCCACTTCACCGGCTTGCCGAGCCGCCGCGCCACCGCCGGCACCAGCATGTCCTCCGCGTAGACGTGGCCCTTGGTGCCGAAGCCGCCGCCCATGTCGGGAGCGAGGACGCGGATGCGCTCCTCCGGCATCCCCACCACCGGCGCGATGGCGGCGCGCACCGCGAACGGCACCTGAGTGGAGGTCCACACCGTGAGCTCGCCGCTGATCGGATCGGGCGCGGCCAGCACCCCGCGCGTCTCGAGCGGCATCCCGGCCACGCGCGGATAGGCGAGCCGGGCGCTGACCGTCACCGCCGCCTCCGCGAACCCCTGCGCCACGTCTCCCTTGCCGCCGCCACTCACGCTCGCGATGTTGTCCGGCCACTCGTCGTTCACGCGCGGGGCGCCCGCCGCCGCCGCCTGCTCGGGGGTCAGAGCGGCGGGCAAGGCCTGGTACTCCACCTCCACCGCTTCGACGCCGTCGGCGGCGCGATACGCGTCGGTCGCCACCACGATGGCGACGGGGTCGCCGACGTGGCGAACCCTCCCCGCGGCAAGGGCGGGGTGAATGTAGACACGCCCCGTCGGCTCGGGCACGAGAGGCGGGATCGAGGCGCCCAGCTCCGGCATGTCTTCCCGCGTGAGGACCGCCACCACTCCGTCCAGGGCGAGCGCGGCGGCGCGGCGCACCGCCACGATGCGGGCATGCGCGTGCGGGCTGCGCACGAGGGCCAGGTGCAGGAGGCCGGGCGGCGCGAGGTCGTCGACGTAGCGGCCGCGGCCGGTGACGAGGCGGCCGTCTTCCTTCCGCTTCGGCGAGGAGCCGACGAGCACCGGGATCAGGCCGTGGGACGCGCCGGCTGCAGATGCTCGTCGCGGCGGGCCTGGAGCCCCCCGTCGACGTAGGTCATGAGGTCGGGCCGGGCCTTGCCCAGCATGACCTGGAGGTAGGCGCCCTCGAGCCCCACGTTCTGGAACCCGTGAATCACGCTGGCGGGGCACGACACGCAATCCCACCGCCCCAGCACCGTCTCCGCCCGGCCGCCCGCGCCGTCCTCGAAGAAGACGAGGACCTTGCCCTCGAGGACGAAGAACACTTCCTCGACCTCGTGCGTGTGGGCGGCATTGCCCTGGCCGGGCGGCACGAACATCACGCTCAGCGTGAAATGGTCCGCGGGAATCACGGAGGCGTCGGCCTTTCCGGAAGCGCCGCTCCCGATGAAGCGGTGCTGGGCGCGGCGGAAGCCCTCCACGCGCGCATCGGCGAAGGCGTCCCAGTCGCCGCGGCGCTCGGTGAAGCGGGCCACCTGGGTGCGCAGCAGGCGGTTCAGCGCGTCGGTTGTTGTGACGGAGTCGGACATGCCGGCAGTCTAGGCGCTCGTCGAGCCGCTCGCAACCCGCCGGGTGGGACCCACGGGGAGGCTCGACCGGGTAGAAACTCGGGGGGACGGCGCGCCGGCCGGCGCGCCCCCGTGCATCAGCCCGTTTCGGCGTCGTTCCCTCTCTCCGATGCGCCCGGCACGGTTGATGCTCGATCGACCACCGAGCCTCCCATGACGGTATCGCGCCGGGACTTCCTGAAGATCTCGGGTGCGAGCGGCGGCGCTCTCGGCGGGCTCTCCGCCCTGGGTGCGACCCTCGCACCGGCGTTGGCGCGCGCGCAGGAGCTCCGCATCAAGGAAGCCAAGACGACACCCAGCGTGTGTCCGTACTGCTCGGTGGGCTGCGCCACGCTGGTGCACACCGTCGAGGGCAAGATCGTCAACATCGAAGGCGACCCCCGCAGCCCCCACAACGAGGGCACGCTCTGCCCCAAGGGCGCGGCCACCTATCAGCTCCACGTCAATCCGAACCGCCCCACCCAGGTGCTGCATCGCGCCCCCGGCGCGACCGACTGGGAGGTGTGGGACCTCGATCGCGCCATGAGCCGCGTCGCCGAGCTCGTGAAGAAGACGCGCGACGAGACCTTCATCGAGCGGCTGCCCGACGGCACGCCGGTCAACGCGACCACCGCCATCTTCTCGCTCGGGGGCGCCACGCTGGACAACGAGTGGAACCACATCCACCAGAAGCTCCTGCGCGGCCTCGGCATCGTCGCGATCGAGAATCAGGCCCGCATCTGACACAGCTCCAGTGTCCCCGGGCTGGGGACGAGGCTAGGACGCGGCGCGGCGACCCTCTATCCGCGGAGCCTGGCCGACTCCGATTGCATCGTGGTCATGGGCTCCAACATGGCGGAGAACCACCCGGTGGCCTTCCGCTGGCCGATGAAGGCCAAGATGAACGGGGCCAAGATCATCCACGTCGACCCGCGCTTCACGCGCACCAGCGCCATGGCCGACATCCACGCCCACATTCGCGCCGGGAGCGACATCGCCTTTCTCGGTGGGCTGGTGAACTTCGTCCTCGATCATCCTCGCTGGAACAGCGAGCCCTTCTTCCGCACCTGGCTCCTCGAGTACAGCAATGCGCCGTTCATCGTGTCGTCGGACTTCCAGGACGCCGAGGACCGGGACGGCGTCTTCTCCGGCCTGCTCGAGTACAAGGGCGGCGTGACGGAGTGGCCGCTCAACGGGTTCGTGGGCAGCTACGACGGCAAGAGCTGGCAGTACGCGGGCACCGCGACGGGCGCGACCGGTGAGCCGGCCGCCCAGACCGCCAAGTCCGGCGAGACGGGTCCCTCCAACCGCCCGCACGACGCCGGCGCCGCAGCCGACAGGGGCACCGGTGACCCCCGCCGCGCCGCGCCGCCCCCGGGGCCGCCCTTCGACGCGCTCGTGCGGTCGCTGAAGAAGCCGCCCCCGCGGCGCGACCCCACGCTCCAGGATCCGCGCTGCGTGTTCCAGATCGTCAAGCGGCACTTCGCCCGCTACACCCCGGAGATGGTGGAGCGGGTCACCGGGTGTCCGAAGGACCTCTTCCTGAAGGTCGCGGAGACCCTGCTGGAGAACTCCGGCCCCGACCGCACCTCCGCCTTCGTCTACGCGGTGGCGTGGACCCAGCACACCAACGGGCCGCAGATCATCGGGTGCGCGGCGCTGCTCCAGATCCTCCTCGGCAACATGGGGCGGCCGGGGGCGGGCATCATGGCGCTGCGCGGGCATGCCTCCATCCAGGGCTCGACGGACATTCCCACGCTCTACCACTCGATCCACGGCTACCTCGGCCATCCCTCCGTGCTCAAGCGCCACCGGACCCTCGCCGAGTATCTCGCGTCGGAGACGGTGGCCACCGGGTACTACGCCAACACCCCCAAGTTCATGGTCTCGTACCTCAAGTCCATGTGGGGCGACGCCGCCACCAAGGACAACGGGTTCGGCTACGGCTGGCACCCGCGCATCCTCGGCGATCACTCGCACTTGCCGATGTTCGTGGCCATGGACGAGCGCCGCGTCAAGGGCATGCTCCTCATCGGGCAGAACCCCGCCACGTCCATCAACGCGCGGCTCGAGCGCCGGGCCATGGGCAAGCTCGAGTGG
Source organism: Candidatus Methylomirabilota bacterium (assembly GCA_035281625.1). Lineage (GTDB taxonomy): Bacteria > Methylomirabilota > Methylomirabilia > Rokubacteriales > CSP1-6 > DASRWT01. The sequence goes on along the minus strand of DATEDO010000189.1, from coordinate 6,061 downwards.
CTGGTGGTGAAGGACAACTGGGTGCACGAGAGCGCCACCTTCTGGAAGAACGCGCCCGAGGTCAAGAGCGGCGCCGTCCGGCCCCAGGACATCAAGACCGAGGTGTTCTTCTTCCCGTCGGCCCAGGTCGCGGAGGAGGAGGGCAGCTTCACCAACACCCAGCGCATGCTGCAGTGGCACTTCAAGGCCGCGGAGCCCCCCGGCGATTGCCGGGGAGACCTGTGGTTCACCTATCAGCTCGGCAAGCGGCTCAAGGCGCTCTACGCGAGCAGCACCGCGGCTCGGGACGAGGGCTTCCAGAAGCTCCTCTTCGACTACGCGCCCGCCGCCGAAAGCGAGCGCGCGAAGGGCGGCCCGGACCCGCACCGGATCCTGAAGGAGATCAACGGCTTCCTCACCGCGGACCCAGGCCAGCACCTGAAGGGCTTCGGCGAGCTCAAGGACGACGGCTCCACCACCTGCGCCTCGTGGATCTATTGCGGCGTCTTCCCCGCCCCCGACCAGAACCTCGCCGCGCGCAAGCAGCCCGATCCGCCCGGCCAGGAAGGCGGGCAGCTCCAGTGGGGCTGGGCGTGGCCGGCGAACCGCCGCATCATGTACAACCGCGCGTCCGCCGATCTGCAAGGCCGGCCGTGGAGCGAGCGCAAGAAGTGGGTGTGGTGGGACGGGTCCACGTGGACGGGCAAGGACACGCCCGACTTCGCCATCACCCGCTCGCCCAGCGCCAAGGCCGACCCCAACGGCATCGGCATGGACGCGCTGTCCGGCACCGAGCCCTTCATCATGAAGACCGACGGGCGCGGGTGGCTGTTCGTGCCGACGGGGCTGGTCGACGGTCCGCTGCCAACCCACTATGAGCCGGCGGAGTCGCCGGTGAAGAATCCGCTGTACAAGCAGCAGTCGAGCCCGGTGCTCAAGTACTGGAAGCACGAGGGCAATTCCCTCGCCGGCACCGGGGATCCCGCCTTCCCGCACGTGATCACCACCTACCGCCTCACCGAGCACTACCTCGCCGGGGCCATGAGTCGCTGGAACCCGTGGCTCACCGAGCTGCAGCCGGAGCTGTTCGTGGAGATCTCCCCTGAGCTGGCGGCCGCGCAGGGCATCCGGAATCTCGACTTCGTACGCATCACCAGCCCCCGCGCATCGGTGCGCGCGAAGGCCCTGGTCACCCGCCGGCTCCGGCCATTCGTCATCGACGGCAAGACCGTGCATCAGGTCGGCATGCCGTGGCACTGGGGCTACGAGGGCGTCGTGACCGGCGACGTCGTGAACGAGCTCACGGCGCTGGTCGCCGACCCCAACGTGAGCATCCACGAAGGCAAGTCCTTCGTGTGCCGGGTGGAGAAGGCGTGATGGCGGAGCCGATGGGCTTCTTCACCGACACGTCGATCTGCATCGGCTGCAAGGCCTGCGAGGTCGCGTGCAAGGAGTGGAATCAGCTTCCCGCCGCCAACGGCGGCGTCACCACGCTGTCCGGCGACTCCTACGACAACACCCGGCAGCTCGACGGGCTCCACTGGCGCCACGTGCGCTTCGTGGAGCAGTTCGCGGAGGACCGGAAGGACGGCCGGTGGCTCCTCATGTCCGACGTCTGCAAGCACTGCGTGCGCGCGGGGTGCATGGAGGTGTGCCCCACCGGCGCCATCATCCGTACCGAGTTCGACACGGTGGTGATCCAGTCCGACACATGCAATGGCTGCCGCGACTGCATCGCCGCCTGCCCCTTCGGTGTCATCGGCATGAACCCCGTGTCGGACACCGCGCAGAAGTGCACGCTGTGCTACGACCGCCTCAAGGTGGGCCTCGAGCCGGCCTGCGCCAAGGCCTGCCCCACCGACTCCATCCAGTTCGGGACCATCCGGGAGCTGAAGGAGCGGGCGGCGGCCCGCGTCACCCAGCTCGACCGGCAGGGCGTGAAGGGCGCGTATCTCTACGGCGCCGACGACCGCATGCTCGGCGGACTGAACTCCTTCTTCCTCTTGATGGACCGGCCCGAGGTGTACGGTCTGCCGGCGAATCCCCAGATGCCGTCGCGCACGCTGCGCGCGGGGGCCCTGTGGACCACGCTCACCGCGGTGGTGGTCGGGCTGGCCGGTGTCTTCAGCTTCCGGCAGCGCGGCCACCGCGAGCCGGACGAGGACCGGCCATGAACGCCGAGATGCTCCCCAGCACCCTCTTCTCCGCGGCGCCCCACTGGAAGTGGCTCATCATCTGGTACTTCTTCATCGGCGGCCTCGCCGGAGGCACCTTCTTCCTGGCCGCTCTCCTCGACCTCGTGGGCGACGTGCGCGACCGCGCGCTGGCCCGGCTCGGCTACCTCATCGCCTTCCCCGCCGTGCTTGTCTGCGGCCTGCTCCTCATCGTCGACCTGGGCCGGCCGAGCCGCTTCTGGCACATGCTGATCCAGTCCAATACCGGCTGGCCGATGTTCAAGGCCTACTCTCCCATGTCGCTCGGCGCGTGGGCGCTGCTGGTGTTCGGCTTCTTCGCCTTCCTCGCCTTCCTGGCCGCGCTCGGCGATCGGGGGCGGGCCGGTGGGCGGTGGCGCATCCGGCTCCGGCCGCCCGGAGCGCTCGGCGCCCTCGTGGCGGTGGGCGGCGGAATCGGCGGCCTCTTCCTCTCGGGCTACACGGGGCTGCTCCTGGCCGCGACGAATCGCCCGATCTGGTCGGACACGACGCTGCTGGGCGTCTCCTTTCTCATCTCCGCGGCGTCCACCTCCAGCGCCTTGCTGATCGTGCTGGGGCGCCGGCTGGGCGGGGTCTACGCCCTCCGCCGCCTCGCGCGCTTCGAGGTCATCGTGATGGTGCTCGAGCTGATCGCGCTCGTCGCCCTCGTCGTGTCCCTGGGGCCGCTGGCCAGGGCGTGGCTGAGCGTCTGGGGAGTGCTCCTGGTCGTGGGCGTGGCCGGCCTCGGCATCCTCGTGCCCCTCGTTCTCCACTGGCGCGGCGGGTGGCGCGCGGCGGTAGCGGGAGGCGTGCTCGTGCTGGTCGGCGGCTTTCTCTTCAGGGTCGTGATCGTGCTCTCTTCCGAGCACTTGGGCCGCACCATATGAGACGCATCGTGATCATGGCCGCTCTCGCCGTCGCCGGATGGACCCTCACCGCTTGTAACAGCCCGGAGGCGACCCGTACCCGGGGCGCGGGGCCGGGCAGCGATGTCCAGAACCGGCGCGACGAGGTCCATCTTCACGGGGGCGCGGAGCCCTACTGGCGCACGCCTCGCATCATCCCGCCGCCGCCGGGCTCCGGGGAGCGCCCCGTCCGGGTCAGCCGTTCGCGCGAGCGCTGATGGAGCCGGATTCCGGGCTCGAGAGCGTGGCCCGGGCGACGCCGGACTGGGACGTCTGGGTCACCCTCCTCCGCGTCACCATGGAGGAAGCCCAACGATCCGACTGGGCCGCCATGGTCCCCGCCGCCCCGGCCGGCGATGGCCGCGTGGCCGCCGGCGGCTGCCTGCTCGAGGACGCCCTCATCCCCGTGAGGTCACGCGCGCTGGCGCGCCTCATGCGGCGCCTCGTCGGGGCGACACGCCACGGGTGGCCCACGCAGGCCGCGTGGCCCGAGCCGGTGACGACCCGCTTGCTCGAGGCGGCGATCGAGGGCGATGAGGCCGCCCTGCCACCCCTCGCGGCGGAGCTCCGCCTGCCCGAGCCCACGCTCGCCGCGATCGCGCCGCTGCTCGCCATGCCGCTGCTGCTCGCCTGCAACCGGGCCTGGAGCCCGCGCATCGCGCCGGACTGGCCGCACGGTTATTGTCCCGTGTGCGCGGCCTGGCCGGTGCTCGCCGAAGCGCGCGGGCTCGAGCGGAGCCGTCGGCTGCGCTGCGGTCGGTGCGGCGGCGACTGGCGCTTCGACTGGCTGCGCTGCCCGTTCTGCGCCTGCGCCGACCATGAGCGCCTCGCCGCGCTGGTGCCCGGCCGCGAGCTGGATGCGCGGCGGGTGGAGGTCTGCCGCGCGTGCCGCGGCTACGTGAAGACGATGACGACACTGACCGCCACCGCCGCGGTCGAGATGAGCCTGCGCGACCTCGATACGCTCGACCTCGACTTGGTCGCGCTCGAGCGCGGCTTCCGCCGGCCGCCCGGCCTGGCGCGTGTCATCGGGGCGCGCGTCCGCCCGAGCTCGGCCGGGCGGCGGATGGCGCGCTGGCTCACCCGCTGATGCCGGCGCGCCGCTTGCCCACGCCCGCGGAGATCTGCCGCGGCCTGCTCGCGGCGCTCGAAGCCAGCGAGGGCCGCCGGCAGCGCCGCCAGCGCGACACCCGGCCCGACGCCCTCGGGCTCGCCATCAAGCGCGAGCTGCTGGAGCGCATCGTGGCGGAGGCGCCCACCGCCGAGGCCCTCGGGGGGTGGCTGCTCGGCCAGAGCCTCGTCCCGCGACCCGACGTCTCCACTGGCGCGGTGCGGGCCATGGCGATGGAGATCCTCATGGACTACCGTCTCGCCCTGACGTCGGACGCGTTTCGCGCCTGGCTGGACGCGGGCTGCCCGTCCGACGATCGGGCGGGGGATCGAGCCGCGGATCGGGTCCCGTCGAATCCTATCGAGGATTGACGGGCGAGTACTCGAGCAAGCGCCAGCCGATCGGTCCCCGCCCGTCGATCTCCACGACCTCGTCGATCTCCACCTCGACGGCGCGCTCGGCCCCCGGCAGGTCGGCGCGCGCGGCGGCGTCCCAGCGGATGTGCGCCCGCCCGGTGAGCTGCCAGGTGGCCCCGGTGTCCCAGTCCACGAAGACGAGGCCGACGCGGGGATCGCTCGTGAGGTTGCCGAGGGTCTGGAACATGTTGTTACCGGCGTAGTCGGGGAAGCGCAGGTGGCCCGCGTCGTCCACCTTGACGAAGCCCGGCCGGCCGCCGCGATGGGACGCGTCCGCGCCCGCCGCGTGGCGGCTCGCGATGAAGAACGTGTCCGCTCGCGCGATCGCGAGTCCCTGCGCGGTGGACAGTGCCGGCGCGCGCCGCGCCGTGCCCGGCCGCGCCATCGCCGGCCGGTCATCGTGCGTGCGCGCCTGGATGTATTTCGGGCAATTGCCGAAGACCTCCTCGATCGTGACCTCGATGACTTCGGCACGGCCGCTCGAGCGGCCGTTCAGGCGGATGCGGCGGCGGCGCTCGAGGTCGAGCACGAGCACGCCGACCGCCCGACCGGCGGCCAGGCCTTCTCGGAGGGGATCGGCCGGGGCGAGCGGCGCGGCGAGTCGGAGCGTATGCGGGTCCGGCGCGGTGATGAAGCCGGGAGGTCCGCTCGCCACGGACGCCCACACGCGTCCCCGGTCGTCGGTGCCGGCCAGCGCGGCCAGGCGCTGATGCTCCAGGAACGGGATGGCCCCTGCCGGAATGACGCGGAAGATGCCGCGGCCCAGGTCCCTCGCGGCGGCGCGCACGCCGGCGCGGGCCTGAACGGCGCGCTCGCCCTCGTGAAAGGGGCTCATGTCCCTAAGACGCCCCCGCGGGGCGGAGCGGTGCAGCGGCCTCACGACACGCCCGCCCTTGACCGCACCCCGCGCCGCGCGGACACTGGCGGAGAGGAGGATCTCGGCGTCATGACCATTCGCCTCGATCACACCATCGTGCCGTCCCGGGACAAGGCCGCCTCCGCCCGATTCTTCGCCGAGGTGCTGGGGCTCACCGTGACGCCGGGCCGCGGCTACTTCGCCCAGGTGCGCGTCAACGAGAGCCTCACCTTCGACTTCGCCGACGAGGACGGTCCCATTCCGTCACAGCACTACGCCTTCCACGTCTCCGACCCGGAGTTCGACGCCATCCTCGCGCGCGTCAAGGCGCGCGGGCTTGACTACGGCAGCGAGCCGCACGATCCGCGAAACGGACGCCTCAACCGACGCCGGGGCGGGCGCGGCTTTTACTTCGAGGATCCGAACGGCCATCTGCTCGAGCTGATGACCGTGCCGGAAACCGGAAGCTAGCGCGCGCCCGCCCGCTCGCGGCGGGCTATTCGTCGTCCATGGACATCCGCCGGCGGCCGCTACCCTGCTCGGCCATCTCACGGCGGTCCATGCTCTGATCCATCCCGCGCCCGTTGTCGCTGCCGCGGCTC
>DATEDO010000188.1:0-6010 GCA_035281625.1 Candidatus Methylomirabilota bacterium | reverse complement strand
GCCGGAGCCGGCGCGGGGGCCGGGGCCGCGGGCATGGGAGCCGGAGCGGGCGCAGGAGCCGGCGCCGGAGGCGGCGCGACCGGAGCCGGCGCGGCGACCTGGGGAACGACCGGCCGCTTCGGGCATCCGGTGACCAGCAGCGCCAGGGCCAACACGGAGAACAGTGATGCTGCCAGTCTCAGTCTCTTGTGCATTGGGCGGTTCCCTCCCTGCGGCGCGCGCAGCTTAGTTCTGGAAGATCTGGCTGGGATCGACGTTGACGGCGTAGAGACCCCACCAGTTCTGCGAGCGCGAGTTCTCGATGTCGGACCTCGTCACCTTGGGGTTCGACCCGTCCTTGTTGTTCGCCATCGAGAAGAAGGCGTGGTCCCCCGACGCGAAGTGCGAGCTGTGGGAACGCCACATGTTCCAGTCTTCCCCGGTGGCACACCCCGCGAGCAGCGACGCCGTACCGATCACCAATACCGCTCCGACCAACCGTGCACGCATGGCAATCCTCCCGTTCTGGTTTCCGCCGACTGCCCTCATCACGACGCGGTGATTCTGGAAAACCTCGTCAAGGCATTCAATAAGACGTTGGGCGTACAGGCAAGGAACATTGGCGGGGAAGCTCCGGCCCCTCCCGCCCCCTTTCCGGCCCTTCGAGCCCGGCGGGTAGCATAGCCCACTCGAGTTCCGGACCGGGCGTGATTAGACCTAGGTCCGACTTGCCCGGGCCGGGCCCGGCGCCTATTCATGCGCTCGTGAGGCGGGCGGCGAGGCGGATCGGTCGGGTCGGGCTGGCGCTGCTCGGGGTCGTGGCCGCCGCCGCGGCGGTGCTCTGGGGCGTCCTGGCCCTCTACCTCGGCGCGCCGGGAGGGCCAAGGGGTCGCCTGGCCCTGGCCCTCGTCTTCGTGGCCGCGAGCGCCGCGCTCTTCCTCGCGGTGCGCCCGCGCCGTCGGGCCTATCTGGGGTTCGCGGCGCTGTTCGCCCTGCTGCTCGCGTGGTGGCTGAGCATCCCGCCACGGAACGATCGCGACTGGCAGCCGGACGTCGCCCAGCTGCCCTGGGCCGAGATCGCCGGCGATACGGTCACCGTGCACAACGTGCGGAACCTCGTCTACCGGAGCGAGACCGACTACGACCTCCAGTACGAGACCCGCACCTATCGCCTCTCGGAGCTTCGCTCGCTCGACCTCGTGCTGTCCTACTGGGGCTCGCCTTACATCGCCCACACCATCATGAGCTTCGGCTTCGCCGACGGGCGGTACCTGGCCATCTCCATCGAGGGTCGCAAGGAGAAGGGCGAGGGCTACTCGGCCCTCAAGGGGTTCTTCCGGCAATACGAGCTCACCTTCGTGGTCGCCGACGAGCGGGACGTGATCGGTGTGCGCACGGATCTCCGGGACGAGGACGTGTATCTCTTCCGGATGAGGACTCCGCCGCCGGTGGTCCGCGGGCTCTTCCTCCGGTATCTCGAGGAGATCAATCGGCTCCGCGACCGGCCGGAATGGTACAACGCGCTCACCCACAACTGCACGACGGTGGTGCGGGGCCTCGCCGCGCCCGGCGCCACGCGGTCGTGGCGGAGCTGGAAGCTCTACGTCAACGGGTTCCTGCCCGAGCTGGGCCACGAGATCGGCGCGCTGGACCAGAGCCTGCCCGTCGCCGAGCTGCGTCGCCGCAGCCGCATCGTCGAGCGGGCTCGCGCCGCCGGCCGCGCCGCCGACTTCTCGCGGCGGATCCGGCAGGGCCTGCCGGGCATCCCGGACGCCTGAGCCCCGCCGCCTCGGCCCTGCTCGCGGCCCCGGTCAACGAGGCGATGCGGCGCCGGCGCCCTCGCGCGCCGTCCAGCCCGCGGCGGCCAGCTCCTTCTTCGCGCGCGGCGAGAACGTCCCCGTGATCCAGACCGTGCGGGACTTCGCCGCCAGCTCGGGGCGCCGGGCGAAGCGAGCGGCTCGCTCCGTCCACGCGACGTAGTCCACCGGCGCGGGCACGAGCAGGGCGCCGTCACGGCCCCGGCCGACGATGGGCCCGGGCGCGGAGACCTGGGCGAACGGGGCCTTCTTGTGATGCTCCAGCAGCATCGCCACCGCCCCGCCCACGATGCGCGCGACGTCCTCGCTCGGAGCGCGCGACGCGAAGGCCACGATCTGCTCCCGTCCGCGCACGGGGCCGAGCGATTCGAGGCCGATCGCGAGATGCGTCAGGGTGGTGAGCGAGTACCACGTGTTGGCCATCAGGGCCCGCACCTGTTCCTCGGTGGCGCCGGTGGCGGCGAAGCGCTTCTGGTTCTGCACGATGAGGTCGCCAGGCGGCGTGTCCCAGACGATGTCCCGCGTGGCGCTGGTGAGGGTCAGCACCGAGGAGAACGGCACCACCACCGCGGTGACCGCGCCCACCCCGAACCGCCCGGAAAAGGCCACCCAGGCGATGTCGGTGAGCTTCTCGGACAGCACCGCGTTGGTGGTGTAGGGATCGACGCTCAGGCGCTTGGCGAGGGCGCGCCGCTCCTGCTCGAAGCCGAGCACGTCGACGCTGATGCTGCCCACCCGCTTGGTCGTCTCCGCCGCCTTCTCCTCGCTGCTCTTGCCGGAGTCGGTCGCCGCCGAGGCCACGCTCTTGGCGCCCAGCTCCATCCGCTCGAAGAAGCGCCCCATGGCGGCGGGCATGGCCTTGGCCGTCTCCACCGGGCTCGAGGCGATGTCGACCACCGCCTTGACCGGGCGCGCCGCCGCATTGCCGGCGGCCTTGAGGAACTCCTCGGACTTGCTCATGCTCGCGAGCTGATCCAGGGCGCCCAGCTCCGACACCCGGATGGGCAGAAGATCGCGCCCGTGCACGGCGAACCGCCCGTGCTCGGAGCGCAGCGTGAACTCGCCGAGGTAGTGCGCGGTCGGCACCTTGGGATCGACGCTGAAGGTCGGGCCCTTGAGGAGGCGCGCCGCGGCCAGATCCGACGCCTTGAGGACGGGCTGGGCTTCGTAGGCCCCCTGCGCGCGGGCCACCGCGGGGGCGAACAGAAGCCCTAGCGCCATGACGCACAATGTCTCCCGTCTGCTCCGCTCCATGCCTGGGCTTCCGACGTCAGCTACGCACCGACCGGAGGCCGACCCGCAGCTCTTCGCTCATCGCCTTGGGCTGCTCCCAGGCCGCGAAATGTCCGCCCTTCGGGAGCCGGTTGAAGTGTATGAGCTTGGGATAGGCCCGCTCCGCCCAGCTCCTCGGCGCCTGGTAGAGGTCGTCCGGAAAGGCGCTGGCGGCCACCGGGATCTTCACGCCCTTCGGCCTGAAGAAGCCGCCCTTGTACTCCCAGTAGAGGCGAGACGCGGAGACGCCGGTATTGGTCAGCCAGAACAGCGTGACGTTGTCGAGCACATCGTCGCGCGTCAGGCCTTCGGCGCCGCCATCGAAGGCGCGCGCGATCAGCTCGAGGCTGCGCGCGTCGTGGTCGAGCATGAAGGTCGCGAGGCCGATCGGGGAATCGGACAGCCCGGTCAGGGTCTGGGGACGCGTGCCCATGAGGAACGCGTAGTAGACGTTCCGGTAGAAGGCTCTCAGCTGCTCGTACGCATGCTGTTCGTCCGCGGAGAGCCCGGCCGGCGCCGGCGCCCCGGCAAATGCCGCCTCGTCGATCTCGATGGGAATGACGCCGGGCATGTTGGTGTGGATGGCGAGTAATCCCGGCGGCTGCTGCACGCCCATCAGGTCGACCACGATGGCGCCCCAGTCTCCCCCCTGCGCCGCGTAGCTCGTGTAGCCCAGGCGCTTCATCAGCACGTCCCACGCCCGCGCGATGCGCTCGGGACCCCACCCGGTGGCGGTCGGCTTGCCCGAGAAGCCATAGCCCGGCATCGACGGGATCACCACGTGGAAGGCGTCCGCCGCGGTGCCGCCGTGCGCCGTCGGATTGGTCAGCGGCTCGATGAGCTTCAGCTGCTCGATGATCGAGCCCGGCCAGCCGTGCGACACGATGAGCGGCAACGCGCTCTCATGCTTCGACCGGGCGTGAATGAACTGAATGTCCAGCCCGTCGATCTCCGTGATGAAGTTCGGCGCGGCATTCAGGCGCGCCTCGACCTTGCGCCAGTCGTACTCCGTGGCCCAGTAACGCGCGACCTTTTGAACCGTGGCGAGCGGCACACCCTGCGAGAAATCGGACACGGTCTCCTTTTCGGGCAGCCGCGCCGACGCGACGCGCCGGCGCAGGTCGTCGAGCTCCGCTTGCGGAACGTCCACGCGGAAGGGACGGATGGCGGTGTCTGCGCTCATGACATTCCTCCTGTCGGATCGGCGACGACGCTCACGATGGCCTCTCCACCGTCTGGGTCATGCGGATCAGGTCGGCCACGGACTCGGCCTCCATCTTCTTCATCACCCGGCCGCGATGGACCTTCACCGTCTTCTCGGCGGCGCCCAGCTCCGCCGCGATCTGCTTGTTGAGCCGCCCCGTCACCACGAGGTCCAGCACCTCCCGCTCGCGCGGGGTCAGCTTGGCGAGCCGGCGGGTGACTTCGCCTTCCGCCGCCGCGCGGGTGAGGGCGGCGCGGCTCCGCGCAAGCGCGCGGTGTATGGCGTCCAGCAGCGCATCGGCCTCCACCGGCTTGCGGAGGAAATCGAGCGCGCCGCCCTTCATGGCCTGCACGCTCATCGGGATGCTGCCGCGGCCGGTGATGAAGATGATGGGCAGGGTGGCCTGACGCGACCCGAGGGTGATCTGGAGATCCAGGCCGCTCAGATCGGGCAGGCGCACGTCCAGCACGAGACAGCCGGGCCGGTTGGTGGGCGCCTGGTCGAGGAAGGCCTGGGCCGAGGGAAACGTCTGGACGGTCAGGCCGGCGGAGCGAAGCAGCCGCGACAGCGAGCGGCGGACGGTCTCCTCGTCGTCCACCACGTAGACGACTTCGTCACCGCTCATGCCCGCACCGCGCGCGGCGGTCCCGCAGGCCGCCAGCTGGCTACCGGGCCGGCTCGACGCGCCGCCAGCTCGCGTCCGGGTTGTACACCTTCATCGCCTGCGCGATCCGGCTCGTGTCGGGGCCGAGATCCTTCTGGTACACGACCCCGTCGTGGCTCACGATGAAGGTCATGATCCCCGAGTCCCCGTAGGCGGCCGGGAAGGCCACCAGCGCGAACCCGCCGATCATGTGCCCGCGAACGACGTAGTCGTACGCTCCCCCCGGCGCATCGGCCCCCTGCGCGGTGAGGATCCGGTAGTAGTAGCCGTGGTAGGGGGTCGGGCGATCCTGCGCGCGATACCCCTCCGCCCGCGCCCGGGCGGCCAGATCGCCGAGCGGGCTTGGCGGCTCGCCGGGCCTGGTCGGCCAGAAGAGCCCGTCCCGCTTGCCGGGGGTGCTGCGAATGCGCTGGGCATACTCGAGCAGGCCGGTCTTGCCCCTCGTCGGGAGCGTGTAGTACTCCCGCTGCGCGTCGACGTACGCCAGGCAGACCTGGATGGCGGCGAGCTCGTTCCGCCCCACTCGCCGATTGAGGATCTCTTGCCGTCCGGCCTCGGTGTCGAAGCGCCAGCCTTCGGCGTCCGGCACGAGCGGGATTGGCAAGGGGAAGTCGTCGGACCCGACGATGAGGGTGACCCGTCCACCCGAGGCCTCGAGCTTGTGCTCCTGATCGTACTTCTCCACGAAGCGTCGCCAGACCCGACGGTCGGAGACATCATCTCCCGACGACACGACATCGCTCGCCTCGGGCCCCAGCATCTTCAGCATGGCGGCGCGGTCGCCGGCCCGGAGGGCCTCGACGAACGCCTTGTAGATCTCCTCGGGCGACCCGGAGAGCCGCGGCGCGCGAGCCTCGGCCACCGGAGCCGGCAAGGCGGGGCCGAGACCGAGCGCGACCAGCGCCGCCACCGTGACCACACTGCGTACCCAGCTGCGCCGCCCGGAGCCCATCACCGCCTCCCTCCGCCCCGCCCGCCGCCACCACCACCGCTGCGACCTCCGCCGCCTCCGCTACGCCCACCCCCGCCGCCGGCGGAGGCTCGCGAGCCGCCGCCGCCGCTGAAGCTGCTCGA
>DATEDO010000187.1:0-5214 GCA_035281625.1 Candidatus Methylomirabilota bacterium | reverse complement strand
CCGGCCAGGCCTGGGCGACGAGCGACGCCTGGACGTAGAGCGGATCGGCCATGGGGCCGCTCACGGGGGCGCCGAACACACTCCCCGGCGTGACGGGCTGGCTGCCCAGCGCGCCCGCCTTCCATCGCCCCGGCTCGGGGCCCGGCTGCAGCACCCGTTCGAGCCCATGGAGACGAGGCAGGCCGGCCCCGGCGCGCAGGGGGCCGAAGCCGTAGGGAACGCAGAGGGAGCGGATCGTGTTGAACAGGGCGGCGACGCGCTGCTGGTTCCGCGGGCGCAGCGGGCCCTGGAAGGCGGGATGATGGGCGAGCAGGAGCGCGGCGAGCCCGGTGACGTGCGGGGCCGCCATCGAGGTGCCCGACTGGGGCTCGAAGCCCCCGGGGACCGCCGACACGATCCCCACGCCCGGCGCGCAGACCGCCACTTCCGGGCCCGCGCAGGTGAAGCTCGGTGAGAAGCAGCCGTCAGGGGCCACGAGGTGGGGGAGCACGGTGGTAGCGTCCCACGTGTCGTCTGGGTACTCGTTGAGCCGCCCGACCGCCCCCACCGCGAGGGTGAAGGCCGAGGACGCCGGGAACAGGACCGGGCCGCCGGAGTTGCCACCCGCCACGACGCAGGCGATCCCGTTGAGCGCGGCCTCCTCGAGCTTCTGCTCGATGGCCTGGGAGCGCTGCACGCTGCCGAGACTCAGGTTGACGACGTCGATCTCGAGATCGAGGCAGTAGTCAAGGGCCTCGAGCAAGCTGCTGAACTGCCCTCCCGGGAACACCTTGACGACATGGATCTCGGCCTCCGGGACGAATCCGCGGAGCATCTTGCCCGATTCGTCGTGGCCCGCGATGATGCCGGCGCAGTGCGTGCCGTGCCCGACGACGTCGTTGGTCCAGGTCTGGGGATCGGCGTTGTTGGTCAGGTCCACACCCGTCCGAATGTGTCGGAGGAGCGGATGGCTCGCGTCCACGCCGGAATCGATGATGGCGATGCGGATGCCCTTGCCGGTCAGGGTTTCCGGCACGCGGTCCAGCCCCATCTGGATCTGTCCCCAGCCGTACCGGACGCTCTCGGGAAAGCCCGCGATCGTCTCGGCGATGGGGCGCAGCCGTACGACGTTGACGTCGCCATCCGTCAGCTCGGGATCCGTGAGGTACTGGTCCCAGTAGCCGCTGACCGCGCTCGCGAAGAACGAGCGCGCCCGTTTCCCCGGGAGGGTGACGAGGGGCAGGGTGACCTCGCCGCGCTTGTCCGTTCGTCCTTCGTGGGGGAAGCCCTCGCCGGCGAGGCTCACGCCGACGTGGGCGAGGGGCTTGTCGCCCTCGCCGATCACCCGAAAGCGGATCTGGCGGCTCTCCAGGTCGCCGGTGAAGCTCCAGGAGGCGAGGCGGGTCGGCGCCGGGAGGGCGCGGCCGGCCGGCGTCCCGTATTCCAGCGCCGCGTCTTCCTCGAGGAGGAGCTGAGGCGGTAACGTCTGCTTGACCAGCTCGGCGCGGTCACCGTCGATCCGCACCACGTAGACCTCGCTCGCCTCGTCGGGGACGAGCGAGTAGGAGGAGATCGCGCGTCGCGATCGCAGTACGCGCACGACCTCGAGGCCCGGCAGCTGCCCGACGACGGCGCGCACGGCGGCCGCCGGCATGGGCCGCAGCCCGACGCTCAGCGCCTGGCTTCCGCGGCGCGGCGCGATGATGAACTGCCGCTTGCCCTGCTGCAGGATGCGCGTCGCCGGCGGCGCGGGGACGCTGGGGGGCTTGGTGCCTTCCTCGGCCATGGGAGACCTCCTGACGGTGGAGAAGGTGAGTGGGCGATGACGATGACGCGATGGGGCGGACGGCGCGCGCCATCCGCCCCACCCGCTCTTGTCCTCCTCTGCGGTCAGCCGCCGAACGGCTGGCCCGCGTACGCCATGTGCGAGGTCGCCGGGGAGCCCAGGACGCCACGGCCGAAGGCGCCCGCGTAGGGCAACTGGCCGCCCCAGGCGCCGATCGACTGCCACGGCGACTGCAGGAACGGGGGCAGGCCGATCGGCCCACCGAGCTGCGGGATGCCGAACTGGCCCGCTGGATGGCCGAGCACGCCTTGCGGGGTGAAGGCGGCGAGCTGCGCCTGCTGCGCGAGCTGCGCCTGCTGGAGGCTCTGGACCACGAGGCTCACGATCAGGCTTTGCGGCACGAGGCTCACGATGGGGACGAAGCCGGGAAGCTGCGGGTGACCGAACGGCCCCTGCTGGCCGAGCTGGCCGAGCTGCGATAGGCCGTACTGTCCGGACTGCGGATACGTGGAGGTGTCAAACATCATGCGCGCTCCTTTCTGCATGGCGTGTTTCCGATGTGGATCGTTCCCCCCGGGGGCTCCCCCCGTGGGCCGATCGCCTCGACGCGGCGCTCTTCTCGCAAGGGCTTTGCCAGGGTCGAGCGCTCCCCGCCAAGATGTGGACACTACAGGCGCTTTCTCGGATCGCGCGGAGCGCGATCGCGCGATGGCGCGAGGCGACGGGGCGCCAGCCCCGCACACGCTCGTCCGGCGCGCGCGCGGCGAGGGACGGAAGGTCGGGGAGTTAGGGGCGGTGAGGCGGATGCGCCCGCGGTGAGCCCGCTTGTCTCACTCGCCCTTGCCGAGGGGAATGCCGTAGCGCTTCGTCAGCCGGTAGAGCGTGCGGCGATGGATGCCGAGCAGCTGGGCGGCCAGCTTCTTGTTCCACCGAGCTTCCTTCAACGCGCGCCGGAGGTGGGCGCGGACCGCCGCCTGGAGGCTCAAGCGCGGCGCCGGAGCCGTCGCCGCCGGAGCGGCGGCCCCGCGGACCTTCGGGGGCAAGTCCTCCGGACGCAGGATGGGGCTCGTGCTGAGCGCGGCGGCGCGCTCGATCGCGTGCTGGAGCTCGCGGGCGTTTCCGGGCCAGTCATAGGCGACGATGACGGCCATGGCCTCGGGTGAGATCGCGCGGAGCGGCTGGTCGTTGACCGCGAGGAAGGCGTGCAGGAAATGCTCGGCGAGCACGGGGATGTCCTCGCGGCGCTCCCGCAGGGGCGGCAGCGGAATCGTGACGACGCTCAGGCGGTAGAAGAGATCCTCGCGGAACTTGCCCTCCGCGACCAGCGCGGCGAGATCCTTGTTCGTCGCGGCGATGATCCGGACGTCGACCTTGTGGCGCTCGGTTCCTCCCACCCGCCGCACCTCGCGCTCCTGGAGCACCCGCAGGAGCTTCGCCTGGACGCCCGGGCTGACCTCGCCGATCTCGTCGAGAAAGCACGTCCCCCCGCCGGCGGCCTCGAACGGCCCGCGCGTGTCGCTGATGGCGCCCGTGAAGGCCCCTTTCTTGTGGCCGAAGAGCTCGCTGTCGAGCAGGCTTTCCGCGAGGGCGCTGCAGTCGACGGGGACGAACGGCTGGTCGCACCGGCGGCTCGCCCGGTGGACGGCCCGCGCGATGAGCTCCTTCCCGGTGCCGGTCTCGCCCTGGATGAGCACCGTGCTGGTCGTGGGGGCGACCCGCGCCACCATGCGGTACACCTCGAGCATCGGCGCGGAGGCGCCCACCAAGCCGTGGCGCTCGGCGTCCAGGTCGGGCACCTCGTGGCCGGCTTCCCGATAGCGCAACCGGGGCATCACGCTTTGCTTGGACGCGGCCGGGACGTTGCCATTCGTACGCGAGCGAGCATGGGTGCGAAAAAAGCAGAACGGTCGATGAACCTATGAGTGGTGCAACGTCAACGCTCGACCTGTCGCAAGGCCCACCCTAGCGCCGGGGCGAGGGGCTGTCAAGGAAGCAATCGAAACGTGATCCGGAATGCCAGTCGCGTCGTCGCACCGGGCAAGCAGTTGACAGCCGGGGGACGCGGCGTGAGCCTGAATGGAATGGCGTGCCGATCCGGCGCGCGAGCCGCGACGCGCACGAGCCGCGACGCGCAGAGGAGGACGAGATGGTGACCGTATGGTGACGGTAAGGACGATACCGATACTCGTGTCGCTGGCGCTCGCGCTCGGCCTGTCCGCTCCGCGCCCGGGGCTGACGCAGACGCCGGGCGCGCCCGCCGGCCCGGCCATCGAGAAGGGGTCGACCGTGCGGATCGAGTACACCGTCACGGATGAGGCGGGCAAGCTCCTCGATACGAACAAGGGCGGCAAATCGCTTCAGTTCACGCATGGGCGACAGGAGATGCTCCCGGGCGTCGAGCGCCAGCTGCTCGGCATGCACTCCGGCGAGGAGAAGAAGCTCGTCGTCACGCCGGAGGAGGGCTATGGCCCCATCGATCCGGCCGCGCAGACCGAGATCCCGAGAGAGATGGTCCCGCTGGAGGCTCAGGAAGTCGGTAAGCGGCTGCTCGCTCGCAACCGATCGGGCCCGCCGCGGGTGGTCATGGTCAAGGAGGTGAAGGAACGGACGGTGGTCCTCGACCTGAACCATCCCCTGGCCGGCAAGACGCTGCTCTTCGACGTCAAGGTGATCGGCGTGGACCCGCCGCAGCAGCCCGGGTTGGGCCCGACGGAGCCGGTGCGGCCGTAGGACCGTAGCGACGAACCCCCCCTCCCCTCCGGGCGGAGGGGAGGGGGCAGAGTGGCGGCAGCGGAATCTACGGGGTCTTGGCCAGGGCCCGGACGATCTCGCGGCAGAAGGCGGGGAGATCGTCGGGCTTCCGCGAAGTGATCAGATTGCCATCCACCACGACCTCGCTGTCCGACCACTGCCCGCCCGCGTTCACCATGTCGTCCTTGATCGAGAAGAACGAGGTGACCTTCTTGCCCTTGACCACGCCCGCGCTGGCCAACATCCACCCGGCGTGGCAGATCGCTGCGACCACCTTGCCCTGCTGCGCCGCGTCCCGGACCAGCTTCACCATGGCCTCGTGCCGGCGCATCATGTCGGGCGCGTAGCCGCCGGGAACGATGACCGCGTCGAACTCCACGGCCTTCACCTGCTCGGCCTGGACGTCGACGGTCACCGGGTAGCCGTGCTTGGACGCATAGGATTTGGCCCCGCCGGCGCCGACCACCTTCACCTCGGCGCCCTCCTCCTTGAAGCGGTAGTAGGGCACCCACAGCTCCATCTCCTGATACAGGTTCTCGGCGAGAATGGCGATCCGTTTACCCGCGAGCTTCATCGCGCCTCCTTCAGGATTTACGTGAGGTCTTGGAGAAGAACGTGCCGACGAGCGGCCGCAGCTCGCGGCTGCCACACTCCGGGCAGACGGCGCCGCGGGCGTGCTCGCTCATCGTCTGGGTGAG
>DATEDO010000186.1:0-3671 GCA_035281625.1 Candidatus Methylomirabilota bacterium | reverse complement strand
GGAGCCTGCGCCGGAGGCGGCGCCGCGTGAGAGCGTGGCGCGGGAGCTGCCGCCGCGCCCCTCGCTGCCGCCTCGACGCGCGGTGGAGCAGACCGAGCCGTCCCTGCCGGCCGCGACGCGAGGCCGCGCGCTGCCGGTGTTTCCGGGTCTGCCGCGCGTCGAGGTCAGCCGCGCCACCGGCGCCGCTGGCACGACGTTCACGGTGCGTCTCGCCGATCCCGCGGGCCGGCCGCTTCGCGATGCGCACGTGTCCCTGCGCCAGACGATGGGCGACGGCAGCGTGCGCGAGACCCCCCTCGAGCCGGTGTCGCCGCCCGGGAGCTATCGCGGCGCGGTGCCGGGCGCCGTCCGGCGCGGGGACGCGCTCGCGTTGCGCGTCGATCTCGGCGATCGGCGTGTCGAGATGCCGGTGACGGACTAGCGTCCGCCGTGGCGGGCGCGCGCGGCATCGCGGACCACTGGAATCGAGACGGGCTCGGCGCGCGCGTGCTCGCCGCGCTGGCCGACGCGGGGAAGGATCTCGACGCGCTCACCATCGACGATCTGGCCCCCACGGATCAGTTCCACGGCGGCGGCAAGGATGCGACGCTCCGCCTCGCCCGCCTCGGCTCGCTCGAGCCGGGGACGCGCGTGCTCGACGTCGGGGGCGGGCTCGGCGGCCCCGCCCGGACCCTGGCCGCGCAGTTCGGCTGCCGCGTGACCACCATCGACCTCACGCCCTCCTACGTCGAGGCGGCGCGGATGCTGACCGAGCGCCTCGGCCTCGCGGGCAAGGTCACGCACGACCTGGGTGATGCCCTCGCCCTGCCCTATCCCGACGGCGTCTTCGATCTCGTGTGGACGCAGAACAGCGGGATGAACATCGAGGACAAGCCTCGTCTCTACGCCGGCTTTCACCGGGTGCTGCGGCGGGGCGGCCGGCTCGCCACGCAGGAGCCGATGGCCGGGCGCGTGGAGCCGATCATCTATCCCGTGATGTGGGCGCGGGACCCGAGCGGCAGCTTTCTCCGGACGCCGTCCGAGATGCGCGCGGTCATGGAGGGGGCGGGTTTTCGCATCCGGGTGTGGGATGACGTCACCGCGGAATTCGCGGGTCCCGTGGATCCCGCGGCCATTCCCGCCCACAGCGCCCAGCGCCTCATCATGGGGAGGGAGCTGGATGCCATCATCCGCGTCGGCCACCGGAATCGCGACGAGGGCCGTATCGTCTCGGTGCAGGCGGTCGCCGAGCGCGGCTGACGCCGCTCTCAGGGAGACGGCTCGGCGCCTCGCACCCACTCCCACACGCGCTCGGGCGTGATCGGCAATCCCCGGATGGTCACGCCATGGGGCGCCAGCGCGTCCTCCACCGCGTTGGCCACCGCCGCCGGCCCCGGGATGGCGCCGCCCTCGCCCACCCCCTTGGCGCCGAGCGGCGTCACGGGCGAGGGATGCTCGAGCCGATCCACCTCTACCTCCGGGACGTCGGTGGCGCTGGGCTTGAGATAGTCGAGGAAGGTCGACGTGAGGAGTTGCCCTTCGGCGTCGTAGCGGAACTCCTCGAGCAGCGCGGCGCCGATGCCGTGGGCGGTGGCGCCGTGCACCATGCCCTCCACGATCAGCGGGTTCAGCTCGCGCCCGCAGTCGTGCACCACCAGGTACTTGAGGATGCGCACGACGCCGGTGCGCGGCTCGACCTCGACCGCGCAGCAGTGCGCGGCGTTGGCGAACACGAGCTGCGAGCGCAGTCGCCGCTGCGCGTCCACCGGGGTGGCGAGGGGATTGGAATGGGCGTGCCGCGCCTCGAGCCCGGGCTCCTCGCCCGGCGGCAGGCCGAGCACGTCCGCGTAGGCCGTGCGCGCCAGCTCCGTGAACGCCACACGCCGGTCCGGCGCGCCCGCCACGGTGGCCGCGCCATCCCGCAGGACGATGTCGGCGGGATCGGCCTCCAGACGATGCGCGGCCAGGCGCCGGAGCTTGTCGGCCACGCGGCGGGCCGCGCCCACGATGGCGCCGGTGTCGGTGACGGAGAACTTGTTCGAATAGTTGCCGGAGAGATAGAGCCACGGCGTCGTCGCGGAGTCGAAGCCGCGCGTCACGCTGACCGCGTCGGGGGTGAGGCCGAGCTCGTCGGCCACGATCTGGGCGATCACCGTCTCGTAACCCTGGCCGCTCGAGGGATCGCCGATGGACGCCCGCACCTGCCCGTCCGGCTCCATGCGCACCATGGCCGCCTCCGCCGAGCCCGACACGGTGCGGCGGCCGGTGAGGATCTCGTAGGACGCGAGGTTGGTTCCGGCCGGCTCCACCGAGGTGGCGATGCCGATGCCCAGGAGCCGGCCCTCCGCCCGCGCCTGGGCCTGGCGCGCGCGCCAGCCCGCGTAGTCGAAGGCGTCCAGGGCGCGGCGGAGCGTGGCGGGATAGTCGCCGCTGTCGTACTGCGCGCCGGGCGGCGTCGTGTAGGGCATCTCCGCGGCGGTGACGTAGTTCCGGAGCCGCAGCTCGGCCGGATCCTGCCCGAGCCGCCGGGCGAGGAGCGCCATCGTCCGCTCCACCGCGAAGCACATGAAAGGCTTGCCGATGCCGCGGTTGGCCCCGGTCGGACACTTGTTCGTGAGCACCGACCACGCCTCGTAGCGCACCGCGGGAATGCGGTAGCCGTTGGCGATGTTGCCCAGCTTGATCAAGTTGTGCTGGCCGGGGGTGATGAGGTTCTTGCCCTCGTCGGTGACGTCGCGCACCGCGAGGGCCAGGAGCGTGCCGTCGGCGGCGTAGGCCAGCTCCACGTCCATCACGCCGTTGGCGGCGTGCATGAGGGCGGTGAGGTTCTCCACGCGGTCCTCGATCCACTTCACCGGCCGGCCCGCAAGGCGCGCGAGGAGCGCGCAGACCACGAGATACGCGGGCCGGCGCTTGTTGCCGAAGCTCCCGCCGATGTCGGGGCACGTGAGGCGCAGGCGCGACTGGGGCACGCCGAGTGACGCGGCGACCACCGAGATGGTCAAGCCCGGCCGCTGATCGTTGGTCCAGATCTCGTAGGCGTCCATGCCGCGGTCGTACGCCGCCACCACGCCGAAGGTCTCGAGCGGGGTGGAGGCGTAGCGCTGCACGGTGAAGCGCTCGCGCAGCACGCCGTGGGCCCGGGCCAGGGCGCCGTCCACGTCGCCGTAGGTGAGGATGTCGTGCCAGAGGACATTGGTGCCGAGCTGGGGATAGAGGAGCGGCGCCCCCGGCCCCATCGCCGCCTCGGGGTCCACCACCGCGGGGAGCGGCTCGTAGGTCACGTGGATGCGCTCGAGCGCGTCCTCGGCGGTGGCGCGATCGACGGCGGCCACCGCGGCCACCGGCTCACCCACGTAACGCACGCGATCCACGGCGAGGCAATGATCGGCGATGCCGGCGGTGGTGGGGATGAGGGGACGGAGGGGGCCGGAGAGCCGCGCGGCCTCGGCACCCGTCAGCACCGCTGCGACGCCGGGCAGGGCGGCGGCCGCGCTCGCATCGAGGGCGACGAGGCGCGCGTGGGCGTGCGGGCTGCGGAGCATGGCGGCGTGGAGCAGGCCGGCCGGGCTGAGATCGTCCACGAAGCGGCCGCGGCCGGCGACGAGGCGCCGGTCCTCCTTGAGCGGCAGCGCCGCGCCGGTCCAGCGCCCGTCCGGCCCCCTCACCGCCGGGCTCCGGCGGCGCCGCCG
>DATEDO010000185.1:0-11541 GCA_035281625.1 Candidatus Methylomirabilota bacterium | reverse complement strand
CGGCGGCGCCGGTGTCCGACAGCGTAAGCGCGAGCGCGACCACCGGGGCCGCGGCCGAGGGCGGGCGCCGGAGCAGGCGCACGACCTCGGCCTCGCGGCGCCCCTCGCGCAGCCACTCGCGGGCCTGCCACACCGAGCGCGCTTCCCGGGCCAGCATGCCCAGCACGGCGAGGGGCTCCTCGCCCGCGGCGAGCAGCGCGCCCAGCAGCGCCTGGGCGGCGCCCTGATCGCGCTCGGCCACCGCGCGCGTGAGGTCGAAGATGTGATGCAGGCGCTGCGCGCCCACCACCGCGCGGACTTCCCGGGGCGTCACGCGCCGGTTGTCGGGCCCGCCGGCCAGCGCCGCCTTGGCCACCTCCCCCACGAGCGTGGAGAGGTCGTCGCCCACCAGCTCGACGAGGAGCGCCGCCGCGTCCTCGCCCAGCTCATGGCCGTCAGCGCCGGCCCGCGCGCGGAGCCAGCCGACCAGCGCGCGCCCCACCAGGCGCGGCAGGCCCACCACCACACCCGGGGGCGCCGCCGCGGGCACGGCGCGCACCAGCCAGTGATTAGCGGCGAGGTCGACCGCGGCGAGGAGCAGCAGCACGGTGCGGGGATTCGGGGCGGCCACGTACGCGGCCAGCGGCTCGCCGGCCTTGGCGGCGAGGGCCTCGACCCCGCGCACGATCACCAGCCGCTGACCGCCCAGGAACGGCAGGGTTTGGGCCGAGCGCACGATACCCTCGGCGCCCGCCTCCTTGGCGTCCAGCACCTCGCGGGTCAGCGCGGCCGCGGCCGGATCCGGACAGAGGGCGCGGGTGAAGGCCGCCGCCGCATCCTCGAGGAGCACGGGCTCCGCGCCGTGGACGAGCACCACGGGAGGAATGCGGCCCGCCTCCACGGCGCGGAGCAGGCCGGCGTGGTCCACTAGGCGCGGCTCACTAGAACCGGTCCACCACCAGGTTGACGATCCGGCGCCCGATCTCCACGGCGGCCAGCCGCACCGCGCCCTCCTCGCGGCTGATGGTGGACGAGACCTGACCGGGCACCGCGAAGTCCGCCCGCTCCTGGAAGCCCTCCTGCCGGAACAGAAGGCCGCCCTGGCGCACGTCACGGAACTCCAGGTTGACGGTGACGACGAGGCGGTACTGGCGTGCGTTGATGCGGTTGTCCACCGAGACGGTCTGCAGGTCGTAGCCCACCACCTCGCCCTCGAGGATGGAGTCGGCCTGGCCCACGGACACCACGCGCAGCTTGCCGCTGGTGGTGAAGGCGTTGATCACCGCCGCGGTGACGGTGCTCTCCACCGCGGGCTCCTGCGTCTTGTTCTTGAACGTGGGTACCGCCACCGTCTTGATGTGGTCCGGCAGGTTGCCCTTCGTGCTGTAGCCGCAGCCCGCCGCGAGGAAGATCACGACGACGGCGGACAGCCCGCGGAGTCTTGCGCGGCGGCTGTTTCGGATCATTGATCCGCTCGCCTCGATCCCTGGAGCGTCGCCGCGCCTCCGGCGTCGGCTCCTCCCGCGGGCTGCGGCTCGCCCCCTCGCTCCGCTCGGGACACCCTCATGTCTCCGCTCGCCTCGCCTTCGGCTCGCCAATCAACTGCGGTCATGCTCGGGTCACGACGTTGACGAGGCGGCCCGGGACCACGACGACCTTGGCGACCTGGCGGCCGTCGAGCCAGGGACGGACCTTCTCGTCGGCGAGGGCCTTGTCCTGCACGTCGCGCTCGCCGGCGGCGACGTCCACCGTCACCCGGCTGCGTACCTTGCCGTCGACCTGGACGACGATGACCACCTCTTCCCGCTCGAGCGCGGCCGGGTCGGCCACGGGCCACGGACGGCGGAACAGGCTCTCGCGGTGGCCCAGGACGCCCCAGAGCTCCTCGGTGATGTGAGGCGTCACCGGGCCCAGAAGCAGGATCATGGTCTCGACGGCCTCGCGGAGCAGCCGCCCTCGCTCCGCGCGGCCCATGCCGTCCAGGGAGGCGCGCTCGAAGTCATGGAGCGCGTTCACCAGCTCCATCACCGCGCTGATGGCGGTGTTGAAGTGGAAATCCTTCTCGATGTCGTCGGTGACCCGGCGGATGGTCTCGTGGATGACGCGGCGGAACGCCCGCCCCGCGTCGCTGGGGCCGCCCGCCTGCGCCGTCTTGTCCGCGGCCCGCAGCTCGTCGGCATGGGCGTGGACGAAGCGCCACACGCGGTTGAGGAAGCGGGAGGCGCCCTCCACCCCGCGGTCGTTCCAGTCGAGGTCCTTCTCGGGGGGCGCCGCGAAGAGCGAGAAGAGCCGCGCGGTGTCCGCGCCGTAGCGGCGGATGAGCTCGTCGGGATCCACCACGTTGCCCTTCGACTTGGACATCTTCGCCCCGTCCTTGATCACCATGCCCTGCGACAGGAGGGCCAGGAACGGCTCGTCCGCCGCGGTCATCCCCATGTCGCGCAGCACCTTCGTGTAGAAGCGCGCGTAGAGGAGGTGGAGCACGGCGTGCTCGATGCCGCCGATGTACTGATCCACCGGCATCCAGTACGCGGCGGCCTTCGGCTCGAACATCCCGCCCTCGTAGCGGGGCGAGCAGTAGCGCAGGAAGTACCAGGACGACTCCACGAAGGTATCCATGGTGTCGGTCTCGCGCTTGGCGGGGCCGCCGCACTTGGGACACCGGGCATTCACGAAGTGGGCCACCTCGGCGAGGGGCGAGCCGCCCTTGCCGCTGATCTGCACGTCCTCGGGGAGGACGACGGGCAGGCGGTCGTCACGCTCCGGCACCATCCCGTCCGCGGGGCAGTAGAGGATGGGGATGGGCGCGCCCCAGTAGCGCTGGCGGCTGATGCCCCAGTCGCGCAGGCGGTAGTTCACCTTCGACTGGCCGAGCTTCTTCGCCACCAGCCAATCGATAGCTTTCCGCTTGGCCTCGTCCACGGGCAGCCCGTCGAGGAAGCCGGAGTTGATCTTCACGCCGTCGCCCGTGTACGCCTGCGTTTCCTCCCAGCCCTCCGGCCGCTTCACGGTGGCGATGATGGGCAGCCGGTGCTGCGTGGCGAAGTCCCAGTCGCGCTGATCCTCGCCGGGCACCGCCATGATGGCGCCGGTGCCGTATCCCATGAGGACATAGTCGGCGAGGAAGAGGGGGATCTCGCCGCCGGTGAACGGGTTGAGCACGCGCGCGGAGAGGCGGAGGCCGCGCTTGGGCCGGTCGGCGGCCAGACGCTCGATCTCCGACTCGCGCGCGACCTCCTTGCGGAATGCCTCCACCCGCGCCCGCTCGGCGGCGTCGGTGACCAGCGTGTCCACCTGCGGGTGCTCGGGAGCGAGCACGGCGTAGGTCATGCCGAAGGCGGTGTCCGGCCGCGTGGTGAAGATCCGGATGGCCACGCCCGGCCGGCCCACCACGTGGAGGTCGAACTCGGCGCCCTCGCTCTTGCCGATCCAGTTGCGCTGCATGGTGAGGACGCGCTCGGGCCAGCCGGGGAGGCGGTCGCACCACTCGAGCAGCTCCTCCGCGTAGGCGGTGATCTTGAAGAACCAGCCCTCGATCTCCTTGGTGGTCACCTCGGAGTCGCAGCGCCAGCAGCGGCCCGCCTCCACCTGCTCGTTGGCGAGGATGGTCTGGCAGGAGGGGCACCAGTTCACCGACGAGCGCTTCTTGTAGGCGAGCCCGCGCTCGAACATGCGGATGAAGACGAGCTGCTCCCATCGGTAGTAGGCGGGGTCGCAGGTGGCGAGCTCCCGGTCCCAGTCGTAGGAGATGCCCATGCGCCGGAGCTGGCTCCGCATGTTCTTGATGTTCTCGTAAGTCCACACCGCGGGGTGCACGCCGTTGTCGATGGCGGCGTTCTCCGCGGGCAGGCCGAAGGCGTCCCAGCCCATCGGGTGGAGCACGTTGAATCCGCGCATCCACTTGTAGCGGGCGAGGAGATCGCCGATCGCGTAGACCCGCACGTGGCCCATGTGAATGCGGCCGGAGGGATACGGGAACATCTCGAGGCAGTAGAACTTCGGCCGGGCGGGGTCCTCCGTCACGTGAAACTGCCGGGAGTCCTCCCACGCCCGCTGCCACTTCCCCTCGATCTCGGCGAAGGGATAGCGCTCGGGGCGATCGTCCTGGGCCATGTTCGGCTGAGTTTACGCCGACTTCGCGGGATGACGCAAGGAACCGCTCCCCGGGGATCGCCGGGAGCGGCGCGATCCCCGGGGGTCCAGGGGGACCCTACTTCTTCTTGAGGGCGAGGTTGATCGCCTTGGCCGCTTCCTCGGCCTTGGCGATCGACTCGGCGTGCTTGCCGGCGTCGTGGAGCTTCTTGGCCTCCGCCGCCAGCGCATTCGCCTTCGTCGAGTTGGCGTCGGTCTTTCCGGCGGTGGCGTCCTGCACCTGCTTGATGAGGAGCGGGCACTGGAACGCCAGCGCCTGGCCGGCGGTGAGGACGATCGCGGCCAGCGCGATCACGAGGGACTTCCCCATGCGTGTGTCACCTCCCTTCCCCTTGTCGTTAACCCTCCACCGACGGCGCGGGTTCCGGAGCGTCCGCGGGCGCCGCCGGCGGATGGAAGTGATCATAGATCCGCTGGGCCAGCTTCGGGGTCACCTTTGGCACCGCGGCGAGCTCGGCCACGGTGGCGGCGCGCACCCCCCGCGCGGAGCCCAGGGTCTTCAGGAGGCTCGTGCGCACGCGGGGGCCCACGCCGGGAATGCGATCCAGCTCCGAGCTGATGGTGCGCCGCTGCCGGACCTTCTTGTGATAGGTGATGGCGAAACGGTGCGCCTCGTCGCGGATCTTCTGCAGCGCCATGAGCGCGGGCGAGCCGAGGTCGAGGACGAGCGGCTCGAGCCGTTCCGGCGTGTAGACCTCTTCGGCGCGCTTGGCCAGGGCGGCGATGGGCACATAGTCCAGGCCGAGGTCCTCCAGCACCTTCACGCCCACGCCGAGCTGGCCGCGCCCGCCGTCGAGGAGGATGAGGTCGGGGAGCGGCCCCTCCCCTTCCAGCGCCTTCGAGTAGCGGCGCGTGAGGACCTCCTGCATCGAGGCGAAGTCGTCCGTGCCGGTCACCGTCCGGATCTTGTACCGCTTGTAGTCGTCCTTCTTCATGTCGCCGCCCTGCCACACCACCATCGACGCCACCGTGTCCGAGCCCTGGATGGTGGAGATGTCGAAGCACTCGATGCGGTCGGGCGGCTCGGCGAGCGCCAGCGCGCGCTGCAGCTCCTCGCGCACCGCCTGGTGCCGGTCGGTCCTGGAGAGGAGGTGGCTCTGGAGGGCGAGCGCCGCATTCTCCTCGGCCATCTCCACCAGCTCGCGCCGGCGCCCCCGCTGGGGCGCGTGGAGCTCCACCCGGCCGCCCCGCCGCTGGCGCAGCCACTCGAGGACGAGGGGCGCCTCGGCGATCTCCGTGGAGAGCAGGAGCTCGGGCGCCGGCACCACGCTGCGAGCGTAGAACTGACGGACGAACGCGGACAGGATCTCCCCGTCGCTCTCGGCCCCGACGCGGTCGAAGAAGAAGGACTCGCGTCCCAGCAGCCGACCCTTCCGGATGAAGAAGAGCTGCACGCAGGCTTCGCCACCCTGGCGCACCAGCCCGATGATGTCCTGGTCGGTCTCCTCGGTGGAGATGATCTTCTGTCGCTCGCGCACGGTATTGAGCGCCTGGATCCGGTCGCGGAGCACCGCCGCCTGCTCGAAGCGCGTCTCCGCGGCCGCCGCCTCCATCTGCCGCGTCAGCTCCTTCACCAGGTCCTCGTCCTTGCCCTCCAGAAAGCGCTGCACCTGGGCCACCGTGCGCGCGTAGCCTTCCCGCGTCTCCGCGCCCGTGCAGGGGGCGTTGCAGCGGTGGATGAAGAACTGGATGCACGGCCGCGGCAGGGTGCCGTCGATCTTGATGCGGCAGGTGCGAAGGGGGAATAGCTGGCGCACCAGCCGCAAGGTCTCGCGCATGGCGGTGGCGGGGTAGAAGGGCCCGAAGTAGACGTCGCCGTCCTGCTGCACCCGCCGAGCCACGACCAGACGAGGATACGGCTCGGAGGTGGTGAGCTTGAGGAAGGGATAGTGCTTGTCGTCGCGCAGGATGATGTTGTAGCGAGGCCGGTGCTTCTTGACGAGGTTCGACTCGAGGATCATCGCCTCGAGCTCGTTGCCGGTGACGATGATGTCCAGGTCGCGGATCTGCGCGACGAGGGCGTCGGTCTTGGGGTCGCGGACCCGCGACTCCTGGAAGTACGAGCGCACCCGGCTCCGCAGGGAGGCCGCCTTGCCCACGTAGACGATCTGCGCCTTGGCGTCCTTGTAGAGGTAGACGCCGGGGCGGTCGGGAAGCTGTTCGAGCTTTTCCTGAAGCGTCACGGCCTTATTGTAACGCTGGTATCGCTTGGCGAGCCGCAGCCGAAGGCGAGGCGAGCGGAGACGTGAAGGGGGCCCGAGCGGAGCGAGGGCCGGCCCAAGGCCGAGACCTCAGTGACCCCGCATCAGCGTCAGGGCGAGAATGACCAGCCCCAGTACCGCCGGGACGATGACGCTCCAGCGCAGAGCCCGCTCGAGGCGCCGGAGAACCGGGCCGCGCGGCCGTCCCGGGCGCGGCGGATCGAGGAAGGTGATGACCTTGGTGAGGACGACCAGGCCCAGCGCGGTCACCGCGAAGAAGACCAGGACCCACTTGACCGCCCCCACGGTCAGCGCACGCCGATCTCGACCCGTCTGAGCGCCTTGACCTGGTCGCGGAGCTCCGCCGCCCGCTCGAAGTCCAGCCGTCGGGCGGCTTCCTTCATGGCCGTCTCGAGCTCGGCGATGCGGGCGGCCAGCGCCTCCGGCGACTCCGGCCGCGCCTCCGCCGTCTCCGGGACCGGCACCGTGTAGTAGTCGCGCTCGGACACGGTCTCGAGGAGCTCGCGGATGGACTTGCGCACCGACTCCGGAGTGATGCCGTGCTCCGTGTTGTAGGCGGCCTGGGCGGCCCGCCGCCGCTCCGTCTCCGCGATGGCCTCCCGCATGGATCCCGTCACCCGGTCCGCGTACATGAGGACCTCGCCGTTGACGTGCCGGGCCGCCCGTCCCGCGGTCTGGATGAGCGAGGTCGCCGAGCGGAGATACCCCTCCTTGTCGGCGTCGAGGATGCCGACCAGCGACACTTCCGGCAGGTCCAGCCCCTCCCGGAGGAGGTTGATGCCGATGAGCGCGTCGAACTTGCCGAGCCGGAGATCGCGGATCACCGCCACCCGATCGAGGGTGTCGATGTCGGAGTGAAGATAGCGCACGCGCAGCCCGTTCTGCTGGTAGTACTCCGTGAGGTCCTCGGCCATGCGCTTGGTGAGCGTGGTGATGAGCACCCGCTCGTCGCGCTCGGCCCGAGCCCGCACCTCGGCCATGAGGTCGTCGACCTGAATGGACGCCGGGCGCACCGTGATCTTGGGATCCATGAGGCCGGTCGGCCGGATGATCTGCTCGGCCACCGCGCCGCATGCGTAGGGCCGGCCCGCGGTCTCGCGCACCGCCCCCGTCAGCTCCAGCTCGTACTCGCCCGGCGTCGCGGAGACGTAGAGGACCTGTCCCGTCACCGCGCGGAACTCGTCGAAGGTGAGGGGCCGGTTGTCGAAGGCCGACGGGAGGCGGAAGCCGTACTCGACCAGCGCCTCCTTGCGCGAGCGGTCCCCCGCGTACATGCCCCGGATCTGCGGCACCGTGACGTGGGACTCGTCGATGATGACGAGGGCGTCCTTGGGCAGGTAGTTCATGAGGGTGGCCGGGCTCTGCCCCGGCTTCCGCCCGGCGAGGTGCCGCGAGTAGTTCTCGATGCCGTGGCAGTAGCCGATCTCCCGCAGCATCTCGACGTCGAAGAGGGTGCGCTGCTCGAGGCGCTGGGCCTCGAGCAGGCGACCGCGAGCCCGGAAGAAGGCGAGCCGCTCCCGCAGCTCCTCGTGAACATTGCCGATGGCGCGCTCGATCTGATCGGCGGGAGTGACGTAGTGGCTGGCGGGATAGATGCGCACCGCGTTCACCACCCCGGTGGTGGCGCCCTTGAGGGGATCGAGCGTGACGATCCGATCCACGCTGTCGCCGAACAGCTCGATGCGCAGGGCCTCCGCCTCGGCGTTGGCGGGGAACACCTCCACCACGTCGCCCCGCACCCGGAAGGTTCCCCGCCGGAAGTCGTAGTCGTTCCGCTCGTACTGGATGGACACGAGGTCGCGCACGAGGGCGTCCCGGCTCACCACCTGCCCGGCCTCCACCCCCACGTGCATGCCGCGGTAGGTCTCCGGCTCGCCGATCCCGTAGATGCAGGACACCGAGGCCACGATGACCACGTCGCGCCGCTCGAAGAGCGCGGTGGTGGCGGAGTGGCGCATCCGATCGATCTCGTCGTTGATGAGCGCGTCCTTCTCGATGTAGGTGTCCGACTGCGGGATGTAGGCCTCGGGCTGGTAGTAGTCGTAGTAGGACACGAAGTACTCGACGGCGGACTCGGGGAAGAACGACTTGAATTCGCCGTAGAGCTGGGCGGCCAGGGTCTTGTTGGGCGAGATCACCAGGGCCGGCCGCTGCAGGCGGCTGATCACGTTGGCGAGAGTGAAGGTCTTCCCGCTGCCGGTAATGCCCAGGAGCACGCTGTGGCCGGCGCCCCCCTGGGCGAGCTCGGTGAGCCGCTCGATGGCGCGGGGCTGGTCCCCCGAAGGGGCGAAATCCGACGACAGCGTGAACAACGGCGTCAGAAGCTGGAGGGAACCGCGACGAGATACTTGCGCCAGGAGTCCAGGAACGACGACGCGTGGGGATGCCGGAGGAGGTGGACGGAGAAGAGGAACTGCGGGTGAATCGGCTCGCGGATCAGGCGCAATCGAGCCTCCTCCAGCGTGCGATTGCCCTTGAAGAGGTTGCAGCGCAGGCAGGCCGCCACCACGTTGGTCCAGGTGGTCTGGCCGCCCCGCGAGCGCGGCATGATGTGATCCACGGTGAGCTTCTCGCCCCGCCGCGCGCAGTACTGGCAGGTGTACCCGTCGCGGCGGAGGATGTTCTTCTTGTTGAAGGCCACCCGCTCCAGGAAGGGCTTGCGGATGTACGCGGCGAGCCGGATCACCGCGGGGAGCGGATAGGCTCGCGATGGCGACCGGACGACACGGGGGGAGGCCTCGACGCTCTCGGCCTTGCCGCTCAGGAGGAGGGTGATCGCCCGCTTGGCGTTGGTGAAGTGCAGCGGCTCGTAGGTGTAGTTCAGCACCAGTACCGCCAGGTCATCCATTCCCCCGTAGGATAGAGGGGGGCCGCGGGACTGTCAACTTGCGGGGGGCGCGGCCGGGCGCCGCGGCGCGGCGGGACGGGCTAGAGAAACGCGCGCCAGAGCAGGTGCGCGGAGCCGGCGATGAGGATGAACAGCGCGGCGGCCGTCACCGGGCTCAGGACCGCGATGACGAGCAGCGCGCACAGCAGGAGGAAGCAGGCGCTGTAGAAGCGCAGCTCCCGGCGATCCACCCAGCCGCCCTTGCCGATGAGGACCATGCTCCGGGCCGCCAGGTACACCGGGGAGTAGAGCAGGAAGAACGCCACGAACAGGCCCGACAGCGCCAGCACACCGCTCATCGCGCCGACCACGCCCCACACCGCCCACGGCCAGATCGCCTGCTCGGTGCCCTCCGACCAGGACTGCGGGATCGACTGCGGCCGGAAGTACACGTAGAGCAGCGCCACGGTGTAGAGGGGGAGCACGACCTCGAGCCACCGGCGGTAGCGGCTCTGCAGCACCACGTCCATGTCCACGTCCTCCGCGAGAGAGTCCTGACTGGACCTTATCCGAAGGCACGTGCCGTGCCACGCTGACCGCGAGCCGGATCGCCGTCTTTTCCGTCCGTTACACCGCTGGCGCAAAGGCTGCGTGTCAAGGGGACGACGGCCGCGGGCAACACCCCGTCACATTCTCGGCACTGCCGAGCCTAGAGGAGGAAGCCTCCGGGGAAGGGATCGCGGGGGTCGAGGGTGAGCGTGCCGCGGCCAATGGCCCACGCGCGCCCGGTGATCTCGGGAACGATAGCGGGCCGGCCGCCCACCGTGGTCAGGCCGGCGATGCGTCCGGTGAAGAGGGTGCCGAGGATGGACTCGTGGCCGAACGGCTCCCCCACCCCGAGCGCCCCACGCGCGTGGAGGTTGGCGAGGCGCGCGCTGGTGCCGGTGCCGCACGGGGAGCGGTCCAGCCCCGCGGGCGCCACCACCACCGCATTGCGGAGCCGCGCGTCGGGACGGTGGGCCGCCTCGAAGAACTGCACGTAGAGGAGCCCGCGCGCGTCGGGCATCTCCGGATGCACCAGCGGCACCTCGGCCTCGAGGCGCGCGCGGATGCGCTCGCCGATCTCGACGATGCGCGACCCCGCGGCGGGCTCGAGGGCGAGGCCGACCGACTTCGCCGGCACCATTGCATAGAAGTGGCCGCCATAGGCCAGGTCGAAGGGCACGCGCCCGAGCCCCGGCACCTCCACCGTTCCGTCCAGGATCACCGAGAAGGCGGGCACGTTCCGGAAGCTGGCCTCGGCGACGCGGTCCCCCTCGTGACGCACGCGGCACACGACGAGCCCCGCGGGCGTCTCCAGGGTCACCGTGGTCTCGGGGGGCGTCGCCGTCACGCGCCCCGTCTCCACGAGCATGGTGCCCAGGGCCAGGGTGCCGTGTCCGCACATGTGCACCGGGCCCAGCGGCTCGATGAACAGCACGCCCGCCTGGGCGGCGGGGTGCACCGGTTCCGTCAGGAGGGCGGCGCACATCGCGGCGTGGCCGCGCGGCTCGTAGAGGACGAAGCCCATGAGCTCACGCCCGTGATCGGCCAGCCAGTCACTGCGCGCCATCAGGGTGGCCCCGGGCACCGGCGGCGCCCCGTCGACCACGAAGCGCATGGGCTCGCCCTCGGTGTGATAGTCGAGCACGGTGAGCTCGCGGCGGGCGGCCGTCATGGCGGAGACGGCGTGAGTATCTCACAGAGAATTCCCTCGCGGAGCCCGCGATCGCTCACGGTGAGCCCCTCGAGCGCCACCCGCCGCATCACCTCGAGGCAGATCACCGTGCCGGGCACGATGAGGTCGGCGCGGCCCGCCTCGAGAGCCGGCAGCTCCGCGCGCGCCGCGTTGGTGAGGGCGGCGAGACGGGCGAGGAGGCGCTCGACGGCCGCCCGCGTGAGGCGATGCCCCTGGACCCGCGCCGGGTCATACGCGGTGAGCCCGAGGTCGAGGGCGGCGAGCGTGGTCACCGTGCCCGCGGTGCCGATGAGCTGCCGCGCGCCGGCGGCGGCGATGGCGTCGGGGACCTCCCGCGCGAGACGTCTCCTCACCGCGGCATGCAGGGCGTCGAGGCGCCGGGCCTCGTACCGCCCGTCGCCGGGATGGTCCTCGCCGTAGGCCACCACGCCGAGCCGCAGGCTCACCGACCGCTCGAGCCCAGTGTCGCCGGCCAGCGTCAGCTCGGTGCTGCCGCCGCCGATGTCGAGCACGAGATAGCGGCCGGCAAGCCCGGGCAGGCCGGAGCGGACGCCGAGCAGCGTCAGCCGGGCCTCCTCGTCACCGGAGATCACCTCGACCGCCCGGCCGGCCGCGCGCGCGAG
>DATEDO010000184.1:0-2503 GCA_035281625.1 Candidatus Methylomirabilota bacterium | reverse complement strand
TGGTAGAGCAGCCAGGGGAGCATCGAGGCGATGATCGCCCCCAGCCCGATGAAGAGTGCTTGCATGGCGTAGCCGCGCGTACGCTGCTCGGGCGGGAGCAGGTCAGCGACGAAGGCGCGGAAGGGCTCCATGCTGATGTTGATCGAGGCGTCCATCACCCACAGCAGGCCGGCGGCCATCCAGAGGGTTCCTGAGCTGGGCATCGCGATCAGCGCGCAGGAGGCGAGCAGCGCGCCCGTGAGGAAGTAGGGCCGGCGCCGGCCCAGGCGATTCCAGGTGCGGTCGCTCAGGTGGCCGACGATGGGCTGCACCACGAGGCCGGTCAGCGGGGCGGCGAGCCACAGGATGGGGATCTGGTGCGCCTCGGCACCGAGGTACTCGTAGATGGCGCTCATGTTGGCCATCTGCAGCGCCCAGCCGAACTGGATGCCCAGGAAGCCGAAGGCCATGTTCCAGATCTGCCAGAAGCTCAAGGGCGCTCGCGGGCCGTCTCCGGCCATCCCGGATCCTCCTCGGGGCTACTTGATGAGCAGGACCTGCCCCTCGTGGGGGCCGAGTGCGAGCGGCAGCCGCTGGTCCGCGCCCAGCTTGCCGAGCTCCTTCTCGGCGAGGAGGTCGGTGACCGCCCCGTCCGGCGGCGCGGTCTTGATGGTCACGGTCTCCCGGACGGGCGCGCGGTCGAAGTTGACGGCGGTGACCTGGATGCCGGCGCCGCCGGGAAGGCGGTGAACCAGGACGACCAGACCCCGGGCCCGCACGCCCGGCAGCTCGATCTGCTCGCTCTCGTTGATGCGGTATCGCGCGCGCACGCGTAGCAGCTTGCGAAGCTCGGAGGCGAACGAGTCCGGGCGCGCGAGCTGCTCGGGGAGCGGGCCATAGAGGGCCTGGGCGCGCGGCAGGTCGCTGCTCGACTTCGTCACCGCGGAGTGCTTGCCCAGCAGGTCGTAGGCGCCCCGGTTGATCCAGCGCGTGTCGCCGTCGGCGATCAAGGACTTCACGGACTCGGCCGGCAAGGTCAGGGCGCCCACCAGATCCCAGCCGGAGAGGGCGAAGACGCCCGGCTGCATGGCGTTGTACAGCGCCAGGAGCAGATGCGCGCGCCGGATGTCGTGCCGTTGCCCCTCCGTGAGGTGGCGGAGGTCACGGATGCCGAGCGCGACGGCGGCCACGGTCGCGGTGGTGCAGGAGACGCCGTTGGCCGCCTTGAGGTTGTAGGGCGCCGCCGGGCCCTGGAGGAGGCCGTGCATCTCGGCCCGGATGATCTCGCGCAGCGCGCCACCGGTCACTCGCTTTCCCCGAAAGGTAAAGGTCGTGTCCTTGTGCCGGGTCCAGAAGTGCACGAGCTCGAGCGTGAGCTCGTCGTGGTTCTGGAGTGCGTGGATGAGGGCCGCCGGGTCGATCTGGTAGGCGCGCTGCAGGCCGAGCATGAGACGCAGGAACTCGGCGTCGCCGGTGAGGAGGGCGTGCTGGTAGGCCGGGCGGGTGACGAAGTCGTAGGACAGATCCGCGCCCCCTTGGGACATCGCCTTGATGTCCTCGAGCGTGAGGTTGAGCTCCTGGAAGGTGAAGCCTCCGAGCTTGCGCACCAGTCCGGCGATCAGCTGATTGGCCGTGACCGACAGCGGATGCCCCTCGGACCAGGCGCGGCCGTTGGGCGGCCCGACCTCGATGCCGAGGAACCCGTTGGCGTCCAGCCGCAGCATGCGCTCGCCCAGGGTGGCGAGCGAGTGGATGGCATCCCCGGCCACCAGCCGTGGCGCCGCGAAGGTCGGGTCGAGCCAGTTGAAGGTCGGCTGCCCTTCCTTGAAGTAGTGCAAGTACACCCAGCGGCGGCTCTTGCCGTCGGCGCCGACGACAGCGTCCGTGGCCGACCAGTCCGTCTCCTTGACGCCCGGCTCGTGGAAGATCGTGCGCGGGAGCTGCCCGACGATGTAGCCGCGCGCCTTGAGGGCGTCCACCGCCGCGGGCGGGAGGTTGATCGAGTCCCGGCCGGGCGGCACCGTGGGGAGCCAGCTCCAGTCGGTCGGCTGGATCTCCACCATGTGGTAGAGGCCGGGGTAGTCGCCGTAGGCCCGCTCGGCGAGGCGGAAGTCGGCGCCCTTGCCGCTGTGGCCGGGGATGATGTCGCCGATGAGCACGGCGCGGTTGTCGCGCGCGTGCCGGACCATGGCCCGATACTGCGCCTCGGTGCCGAAGGCCGGGTCGATCTCGCTGCTGATGCGGTCGAAGTTGCCGTCCACGGTGGGCGTGTACTCGCGCCCGCGGAGGCCACCGGCGCGCTTCATGGGGCCGGTGTGCATGCCGCCGATGCCGATGTCCCGGAAGACGCGCCAGAGCTCGGGGTCGCCCAGGCTCTCCAGCACCGATTCGTCCGGCCCCGTGATCTGAGACGGCGGGTATGCCGTGAACCACACCGAGGCCAGCGCCGAGGCGGCGCGCGGCTGCGGCACGGCGTAGGGATGCTGCCAGAGCTCTCCGTGGCCCGAGTACGGTCGCGCCGCCC
>DATEDO010000183.1:0-34180 GCA_035281625.1 Candidatus Methylomirabilota bacterium | reverse complement strand
GCCATTCCGCTCCCGAGCCCCGCCGACAGCAGCCGAAGCATCGTCCGCCGTTCCATCACCGAGCCTCCTTGCCTTGCTAGGGGTTGTGGCCGCCCGCGGCGCCCATCGCGCCGCGCAGCGCGTTCAGCATCGCGCCCGCGCTCAGCACCGTGATCGAGCCGTCCGCGCCGGCGGCGCCCGCCGCCGCGAAGGCCCCCCACGATCCCGGCGCCGGCCGCGCCGCCTCGGTCTCCAGCGGCTCGAGGCCCAGCACCGAGTCCACTGCCGCCGCCGCCGTCCACGGCCCATGGCCGAGCACGACGCCGAGCGTCTGCCCTTCCGACTGCCGGGCGGGCAGCCCCAGCAGCGGGGCCAGGTCCACCACGGGCATGACGGTGCCGCGCAGGTTCGCCAGTCCCAGCACGAACGACGGCGCCAGCGGCACCGGGGTCATCTCGTCGAACACGACGACCTCACGGGCATCCGCCACGTCCACCGCGAAGCGGTGGCCACCCAGGGTGAACGCGCACGCCCGGGTCGACGCCATCGCCACCCTCAGGGCGCGAAGCGCCGCACCGCCTCGAGCAGCTGCTCCGCGGTGAAGGGCTTGCCGAGGTACTCATCGGCGCCCTGGCGCTTGCCCCACGCTCGGTCGCTCTCCTGGTTCTTCGAGCTGACCACCACGACCGGGGTGTTCTTCGTGCGGCCGTCGCGCTTGATGCTGCGGAGGATCTCGTAGCCATTCCGCTTGGGCATCACGATGTCGAGCAGCAGCACATCGGGCCGCTCCTCCGCCAGCTTGTCCTCGAGGTTGTCGCCGTCGATCAAGGTCACGACCTTGTGACCGGCGGTCCGGAGGATGCCTTCCATCATCGTGAGCTCGGAATAGGCGTCGTCGACGACCATCACTTTGCCCATTGCGGTGTCCTCTCCTTACTTTTCGCTCGCCTCGGCCGCGGACATGCGTCCGGCGGGTTACCACGCTGCAAGGCGAGGGCCACGGACCTCGGCCGCGGCCGGCGGCGGGCCGAGCGCCGCCCAACCCTCTGGCCGGCACCTCGGATCACTCAATACTGTCGTGGGGTTGGAAAAGTGCCCGCCCCCGGGGCGCTACGGAGCCCAAACGCGCGCCGGTGACGCTCCGGGGCAGCGAAACTTACAAGCGCGGGAGACGCGTCTCCGGCCCGACAGTGTCATGCGCACTGACGTCAGCGGCGGGACGTGCCGCGCGCGCGCGGGCGCGGACGTATTCGAGGCCGAGCCACAGCACGAAGTAGAGGGCGAGCTGGAGCGACACCGCGGCGAAGAACGTGAGCATCTCCGGCGATACCGCCTCCACCGCATAGGCCGCCGCGAAGAGCGCGGCGAGCAGTCCCATCGCCACGAGCGCGAGCGGCTCGGCGCGACCCGCGTGCCACGGCAGCAGCATCAGCAGGATCAAGAACGAGTAGTAGTATCCGCTGAGCGATAGCCCGAGGAACAGCAGGGGTACGCCGTAGACGAGGCTCTCGGCGGGACGCGCGCGCAGGGCGAGCGGCCAGGCCAGCGCCGCGTAGACGACGACGGCGAGAGCCAGCACCCACCCCGGGGGCCGCGCGGCGATGAGCGCGGCGTGGGCCACGAACACACGCCCGTCGGCGCCCAGGCTCCATGGCGCGGAGTAGGCGGCGATCATCGCCCCCAGCCCCACCGAGTTGATGAAGGCGCCTTCGCCATGCAGCCGGAGCTTCGTCCGGTACTCGGGGGCGAGCGACCCCTCGCCGAGGGCCGCGAGCAGGGCGCCGGCGAGGACGAGCACGAGCAGCGCGGTGGCCAGGCACCGCCCCGCGGGCCCGCCAATCTCGCCTGCCCGCCGGCCGCGCAGCCAGCGCGCGAGCAGGGGCAGCAGGAGCAACGCGGGGAAGACGCGGGCGAGTACAGCGTAGCCGAGCAACGCGCCCGCCGTCGCACCCCAGCCGCGCGCGAGCGCCGACGCCCCCATCACGAGCGCGGCCAGCCAGTCCCAGCGCAGCAGCGCCCCGCCGATGAAGTCGAAGCGAGCGAGCGGGCTCAGCCAGAGGGTCGCGAAGGCGAGCATGGCCGCGAGCCCGCCGAAGCCCCACCACGCGGCGGTGAAGGCCAGCAGCACGAGGACATAGTCGATGGACGTGACCAGGGTCACCGTGCGCGGCGTCGCGGGAAGGTCGCGCACCACGGCGTGGAGCAGCCACGCGCGCGGCGGCGGATCGTTGTAGCCATGGTCCTGCAGGAGCCCCCGCCATTCGTTGATGCGCGGCCCGAAGAAGAGGAGGTCGCGCTTGAACGCCTCCCAGCGCTCGGGCGTGAAGCGGCCGCGTACCGCGGCCGCATTCACGCCGCCCGCCGCGCGCAGGCCGTAGGTGGCGAGATCCCGCAGATGCGTCACGTAGTCGAAGGCGCCCAGCTCACGACCGGCCGTCAGGGTGGCCTCGTAGAGGCCGCCGTAGGCCAGCTCGGGGAGGTACTTGGCGCCCATGAAGTAGTGGAAGGTGTCCCAGTAGTGGATGTGCGCGGGGGCGGGCGGCGTGCCGCGCTGGGGATGGCCGAGGCCGAAGTTCGGGTAGGACGCGGCGGCCAGCACGAGGAGCGACGCGGCGAGAGCGCGAAGCCGCCCGGTGGCGGGCCGCCCGGCGGCGAGCCAGACATAGATGCCCGCCACCAGGAGGAGGAGGACGAGCCGCACCAGCCGCACCGCCATCTCGGGGCTCATCGCTCACCGAAGTCTAGCAAGCGCGCGTGCGAAGGCGGAGGAAAGACGGGGCGGTTGACGCCCTTCCGGCCCCCTCCTAGACTCTGCCCATGCCCGACGGGTCCTCCCGCGGACGCCTCGGTGTCGACATCGGGGGCACCTTCACCGATCTGGTGTGGATGGACGATGCCACCGGCGCGGTCCGGGTCGGCAAGCTCCTCACCACCCCGAAGGATCCCGCGCAGGCGGTGGAGCAAGGCGTGCTCCGGCTGCTCGAGGACGCGGGCGCGGTGCCCGCCGGCGTGCGCTCGCTCATCCACGGCACCACGCTCGCAACGAACGCACTGATAGAAAGAAAAGGCGCACGCACCGGGCTCCTCACCACCGCGGGGTTCCGCGACGCGCTCGAGATCGGCCGTGAGGGCCGGTACGACATGTACGACCTCCTCATCGACCCGCCCGCGCCGCTGGTGCCCCGGCACCTCCGCGCGGAGGTCCAGGAGCGGATGGCCGCCGATGGGACCGTGATGCGCGCGCTGGATCCGGCGAGCGCGGGGACCGCCATCGCGGCGCTCCTCGCCGAGGGCGTCGAGGCCATCGCCATCTCGCTGCTCCATGCCTACCGCAACCCCGACCACGAGGCCGCGCTGGCGCGGCTGGTGGTGGCGGCGGCGCCCGGGCTCCCCGTCTCGTGCTCGTCGGAGGTGGCACCGGAGATCCGCGAGTACGAGCGCACCTCCACCACGGTGGCGAACGTCTACGTGATGCCCCTCATGGCGCGCTATCTCGGCGATCTCGAGCGGAAGATCGCCGAGATAGGCATCGCGGGCGGCGTCTACGTCATGCTGTCGTCCGGGGGCATCGCCACTCCGGCCACCGCCAAGCGTGTGCCCGTACGCCTGGTGGAGTCGGGCCCCGCCGCAGGGGCCCTGGCCGCCGCTCGCGCCGCCCGCCTCGCCGGCGAGGAGCGCCTGCTCTCCTTCGACATGGGCGGCACCACCGCGAAGGCGTGCGTCATCGATCGCGGCGACCCCCTGGTCGCCCGCGAGTTCGAGGTGGCGCGGGCCGACCGCTTCAAGAAGGGCTCGGGCCTTCCCATCCGCGTGCCCGTCATCGAGTTGATCGAGATCGGCGCGGGGGGCGGATCGGTGGCACGCCTCGATCGCATGAACCTTCTGAAGGTGGGGCCGGACAGCGCGGGGGCGGATCCCGGGCCGGCCTGCTACGCGCTGGGCGGCCGCGAGCCCACGGTGACGGACGCCGACCTCGTCCTGGGCTATCTCGATCCCGACTTCTTCCTCGGCGGTCGGATGCGCCTCGACGTGGAGGCCGCCCGGCGCGCCATCACCGACACGGTCGCCCGACCCATGGGCATCGATCTGGCGCGCTCGGCCTGGAACATCCACCTCGTCGTCAACGAGAACATGGCGGCCGCCGCGCGCATTCATGGCATCGAGCGGGGGAAGGACCTTCGTACCTATCCGCTGTTCGCCTTCGGCGGCGCGGGCCCGGTGCACGCCTGGCATGTGGGGCGCATTCTCCGGGTGCCGCGGGTGCTGGTGCCGTTCGGCGCGGGCGCGGCCTCGGCGCTGGGCCTTCTCTCGGCGCCGCTCGCCTTCGACTTCGTCCGCACCGCGCCCCAGCGGCTCGACGCGGCGGATTGGGCGCGCGTGAACCGGCTCTACGCCGAGATGGAGGCCGAAGGACGCGAGGTGCTGCGCCAAGCCGGCGTCGCCGAGGCCGACATTCGCTTCCGGCGCAGCGCGGAGATGCGCTACATGGGCCAGGGTCATGAGGTGGAAGGACCGGTGCCGGCAGGGACGCTCGACCGGGGCAGCCTCGCCGCGCTGACCGCCGGCTTCGAGACGGCCTACCGCGCGCTCTATCACCGCACGCCCATGGGCGTGCCCATCGAGGCCCTGAACTGGCGCCTGGTGGTGTCCGGGCCGGAGCCGACGGGCAACCCGCCGTGCCCGATCGACGGGAGCACCTCTACCATCAGCAGGGGCCCAGAAATGGCCCCCGCTCTCCCCCAGTCCGCGGACAACCCTCGTTCCGCGGACAGCCCGCGGCGGCCCGAACCGAAGGCCACGCGCCAGGCCTATTTCCCGGACGCGGGCGGGTATGTCGAGACGCCCGTGTACGATCGCTACGCGCTCGAGCCCGGCATGGCCTTCGCCGGGCCGGCTATCGTGGAGGAGCGCGAGTCCACGACCATCATCGGTCCGGGTGCGCGGGTCCGCGTCGACCCCATCCGCACGCTCGTGGCGGAGCCCGCCTGATGCCGAGCCGCGCGCGCCACATCGACGTGCCGCGGGAAGCCCTCGGCATCATGACGGCCCGCACGCTGGCCAACAGTCATCCGACCTTGCTCGGACTGCTCCGGCCGGGGCTGGACGTGCTCGACGTGGGCTGCGGCCCCGGGACGCTCACGATCGAGACGGCGCGGCGC
Organism: Candidatus Methylomirabilota bacterium; assembly: GCA_035281625.1. GTDB lineage: Bacteria > Methylomirabilota > Methylomirabilia > Rokubacteriales > CSP1-6 > DASRWT01. Next base: position 29,042 of record DATEDO010000183.1, on the reverse strand, counting down.
GCCCTCCCCGGCCGCGTGGTGGGGCTGGACGTGAATCCGGAAATGCTGGCGGCGGCCCGGGGGGCCAGTCCGCCCGGGGCGCTCCCCAACCTCACCTTCCTCAGCGGCGACATCCGGGATGGCGGCTGGGACGAGGAGTTCGATCTCGTGAACGCGGCCCGGGTCCTCCAGTGGATCCCCGACGTCGCGCGGGCGCTTACCGCCATGGTCGCGGCGGCACGGCCGGGCGGGCTCGTGGTCGTGCTCGACTATGATCACACCCTCGCGCGCTGGACGGATGCGCCCGCGGCGTGGACCCGCTTCTACGACGCCTTCCTCGGCTGGCGTGAGGCCGCACGCCTCGACAACGCCATCGTCCGCCGGCTCCCCGCCCTGCTTGGCGACGCGGGACTCACGGAGCTGCGAACGGCGCCGCAGGTCACGGCGGTGCGGCAAGAGGACCCCGACTTCTATCGGATCAGCGGCATGTGGCGCCTCGTGGCCGACAGCCGCGGCCGTCAGATGGTGGAGGCGGGCTGGCTGACGCACGCCGAGCGCAATGCCGCGGTCGCCGCGTACACGGACTGGATGCAGGCGCCGGGCGCCGCCCTTACCATCCACGAGGCCTGCGTCCTCGGCCGGCGCCCCGGCGGACGGAAGCCGCGGTCATGACCGCCCCCATGGATCCGGTCACCTTCGATATCTGCTGGAGCCGGCTCGTCGGCGTGGTGAACGAACAGGCGGCGGCGCTGCAGCGGACGTCCTTCACGTCGATCGTCCGCGAGGCGGGCGACCTTTCCGCGGGCGTCTTCGATCGGCGCGGCTGGATGCTCGCCCAGGCGGTGACCGGTACTCCCGGACACATCAACTCCATGGCCCTCTGCCTCCGCCACATGCTGGCCGAGATCCCGGTGGACTCGCTGCGCCCCGGCGACGTCCTGATCACCAACGACCCCTGGAAGGGCTCCGGGCACCTGAACGATGTGACCATCGCCACGCCGGTGTTCCGCGACGGCGACTGCGTGGCGCTGTTCGCCTCGACCTGCCACACCGCCGACATCGGCGGCCACATCCTCTCCGCCGAGGCCCGCGAGGTCTACGAGGAGGGGCTCTTCATCCCGATCATGAAGCTCTACGCCGGCGGCGTGCTCGATCCCGCGCTGGGCGCCCTGATCCGCGCCAATGTGCGGCTGCCCGAGCTGGTGATGGGCGACTTCCACGCCCAGATCGCGGGCGGCGCGGTGGGCGGGGAGCGCCTGCTCGAGTTCATGGACGAGTTCGGCCTCTCACGCCTCGATCCCCTCGGTGACGAGATCGTGGGCCGCACCGAGCGCGCCATGCGCGAGTCCATCGCGCGGCTGCGGCCCGGCGCCTACGCCTACACCCTCACCTCGGACGGCTTCGACGAGCCCATCACCATCAAAGTCCGGTGCGAGGTGCGGGGGGACGAGCTCAGCATCGACTACGCGGGCACGTCGCCGGAGAGCCGCCGCGGCATCAACGTGGTGATGAACTACACCGAGGCGTACACGACCTACGGCGCCAAGGTGATCGTGAGCCCGGACGTGCCCAACAACGAGGGCGCCTTCCGGCCCCTGCGCATCACCGCGCCCGCCGGCAGCATCCTGAACGCGCGCCATCCCGCGCCGGTGGCGGCCCGCCACGTGGTCGGCCATTTCCTCCCCCACGCCATCGCGGGGGCGCTCAAGGAGGCTCGGCCGGACGGCGTGATGGCGGAAGGCTCGGCCAATATCTGGGGCGTGCAGGTGGCGGGCAAGGACGAAGGTGGGCGGCCGTTCAGCTTCGTGGTGTTCACCTCCGGCGGAACCGGCGCTCGCGCGAGCAAGGATGGCCTGTCCGCCACTGCGTTCCCCTCGGGCGTGCTCGGCACGCCCGCCGAGGTCATCGAGTCGCTCTCCCCGCTCGTGATCGAGCGCAAGCGGCTCCGCGCGGACTCGGGCGGCGACGGGCGCTTTCGCGGCGGCCTCGGACAGGAGATCGCCTTCCGGGTGCGCACGAAGGGCGCTTTCACCTGCTCGCTGCTCTGTGACCGCACGCGCGTGCCCGCCCAGGGCTTCTTCGGCGGGGCGCCGGGGGCCCGCGGCGAGGTGCTGGTCAACGGCCGCATGCCCGCCAATCCCAAGGCCGAGCAGACCCTGCAGCCGGGGGATCTCATCGAGATCCGCCTGCCGGGCGGGGGCGGCTACGGACCGCCCGCGGAGCGCGATCCCGCGCTCCGCGCCCGTGACCTTCGCGAAGGCTACGTGACCCGCGCCTGACTCGTAGCGGGGGCGGCGCGAAGGGGTCAGCGGCGAGGCCGGTAACGAAGCCGATGGCCCATTCTCGGCGTCCCCGCCAACTTGCGGCGCGAGAGGGCGTATGTTAGCGTAGCCATGGATTTTTCCCCCACAAGGAGACCCATGCCCATGGCCGACAGCGCTCTTCACCTCACCGAGGCCAACTTCGACGCCGAGCTCGGTAAGCACACCGGGGTGCTCATGGTGGACTTCTGGGCCGAGTGGTGCGCACCGTGCCGCGCCATCGCCCCCACCCTGGAGGAGCTGGCGAAGGAGGGCACCGGCAAGGTGAGCCTGGCCAAGGTGAACGTGGACGACAATCCCGCGCTGGCGGCACGCTATGGGATTCGCTCGATTCCCACCATCCTCTTCATGAAGGGCGGCGCGGTGGTGGACCAGGTGGTGGGCGCCGTTCCCAAGGCCCAGCTCAAGAAGAAGCTGGACGCCATCGGCTGACGCCGGCAATGGCTCCGGCCGCACCCGGTATCCCGCCGCTCTCGCCGTCGCGTGAGGAGTTCCGGGCGCTCGCCGCGCGCGGCAATCTCGTCCCGGTCTACGCGGAGCTGGCCGCGGACCTCGACACGCCCCTGTCCGCCTTCCTGAGGCTCAGACCCGGCCCCTACGCCTTCCTCCTCGAATCGGTGGAAGGGGGCGAGAAGTGGGCGCGTTACTCGTTCCTCGGCTCGGACCCCCTCATGGTGTTCACGGCCAAGGGCGAGCGCCTGGCCGTGCGCCACGCCGACGGCCGCACCGAGCAGATGGCGGGGAAGAATCCCCTCGAGGGGCTCCGGAGCGTGCTCTCGCGCTTCACTCCGGTGACCGTCCCGGGTCTCCCGCGCTTCCAGGGGGGCGCGGTGGGCTTCTTCTCCTACGACATCGTGCGCCACGTGGAGCGGCTTCCGCGGAAGGCCAAGGACGATCTCCGGTTGCCCGACGCGGTCTTCATGCTGACGGACAGCCTGCTCGTCTTCGACAATCTCCGCCACCGCCTGCTCGTCATCGCCAACGCGCAGATCGACAAGACGGATCCGGGGGCGCTGGACCGGGCCTACGACGCTGCCGCGGTGAAGATCGGCATGCTCCTGGCCAAGCTCGCGCGGCCGGCGCGCCCGCCTGCGCCCCTGACCTTCCCCGACCCGCAGCCGCTCGTCGCCCTCGGGGAGGAGGGGTTCACCTCCACCATGGACCAGGCCACGTTCATGGACGCGGTGAACCGCACCAAGGAGTACATCGCGGCGGGGGACGCCTATCAGGTGGTGATCTCGCGGCGGCTCGATACCGAGCTCAGGGCCGATCCCTTCACGGTGTACCGGGCCCTCCGCACCATCAACCCGTCGCCCTATCTCTTCTTCCTCCGGCTCGGCAAGACCAGCATCGTGGGCTCCTCGCCGGAGGTCCTGGTGCGCCTGGAGGAGGGTCGCGTGGAGGAACGGCCCATCGCGGGCACCCATCCGCGCGGCGCGAGCGAGGCCGAGGACCGTGCGCTCGCCACGCAGATGGCGTCCGACCCCAAGGAGCGCGCCGAGCACGTGATGCTGGTGGACCTGGGCCGCAACGACGTCGGACGGGTGGCCCGCATCGGGACCGTCGAGGTCACGGAGTTCATGGTGGTGGAGCGCTATTCGCACGTCATGCACCTGGTCAGCCACGTGCGGGGGCAGCTCGCCGCCGGCAAGGACGCCTTCGACGTGCTCGCGGCATGCTTCCCCGCGGGCACGCTCTCCGGCGCCCCCAAGGTGCGGGCCATGGAGATCATCGAGGAGCTGGAGCCGACGCGGCGCGGGCCGTACGGCGGCGCGGTGGGCTACATCTCGTATTCCGGGAACATGGATTCCTGCATCACCATCCGTACCGTGGTCTGCGACGGCAAGCGTGCCTCCATCCAGGTGGGCGCGGGCATCGTGGCGGACTCCGACCCGAAGACGGAGTGGCTGGAGACCTGCTCGAAGTCGCGCGGCATGATCCTGGCCCTCCGCACCGCCGCGCAGGAGACGGGGCGATGATCTTCGTGCTCGACAACTACGATTCGTTCACCTACAACCTCGTCCAGTACCTCGGCGAGCTGGGCGCCGACGTGCGCGTGGCGCGGAACGACGCGGTCACGGTGGAGGACGTGCTGGCGATGGATCCCGACGGGCTCGTGATCTCGCCCGGCCCCGGCAATCCGGACGGCGCCGGCATCACGCTGTCCCTCATCGAGCGGATGTACGCGTCCACGCCCATCCTCGGGGTCTGCCTCGGCCATCAAGCCATCGGCCAGGCCTTCGGAGGGACGGTGGCGCGGGCGCGCGCGCAGATGCACGGCAAGACCTCGCGCATCCAGCACGATGGGCGGGGAGTGTTCGCCGGCCTCACCCCGGGCTTCGAAGCCACGCGTTACCATTCCCTCGTGGTGCTGGAAGAGGGGCTACCCCGCGATCTCGAGATCTCCGCGCGGGCGGAGGACGGCGAGATCATGGGGCTCCGGCACCGGCGGCATCCCGTGGAAGGCGTCCAGTTCCACCCGGAGTCCATCCTCACCACCGAGGGCAAGGCGCTCCTGCGGAACTTCCTGGACCGGGTGCCCGCCGCCGCGCGCTGATGGACCGCGGAGAGCCTCCAGGTCGAGCCACCGGCGTGACGCCCCCGTCGTGAGCCTGCGCCGGCTCGGGGAGCACGGCCTCATTCGGCGCATCCGCGAGGAGTCGGCGCAGACCCCCGCTCCGGGCGTACGCCTCGGCATCGGGGACGACACCGCCGTGCTCGCGCTCACCGCCGGATCCGCGCTCCTCGCCACCACCGACCTCGTGATCGAGGATGTGCACTTCCGGCGCGCGTGGGCCGCGCCCGAGGACATCGGCTGGAAGGCGATGGCGGTGAACCTTTCCGACATCGCCGCCATGGGCGGTGTGCCCCGCTGGGCGCTGGTGGGCCTCGCGCTCCCCGCCGATACCGCGGCCGAGGACGTGGCCGCCCTCTATCGCGGCATGCGGGCGGCCGCCGCGCCCCATGACGTGGCCATCGTGGGCGGCGACACGTCGCAGTCGCCGTCGGGGTGCTTCGTCAACGTGACGCTGCTGGGGGAGCACGGGGGCACGCCGCGGCTCCGCTCCGCGGCGCGCGTGGGAGACCTCATCGCCGTCACCGGCGCGCTGGGCCGCTCCGCCGCGGGGCTGGCCGTGCTGGAGCTGGGCGTGGAGGCGGCGCGCGGACGGGGCGTGCCCGAGGCCGTGGCGGACGAGGTGGTGCGCGCCCATCTCCGACCGCATGCGCGGGTCGCGGAGGGGCGCTGGCTGGGCCAGGCGCCCGGTGTCCGCGCGATGATGGACTGCTCGGACGGGCTCGCCACCGACCTCGGCCACATCTGCCGCGCGTCGGGGGTGGGCGCCCGCGTGGACGTCGATCGCGTGCCCGTCGCCGCCGGCGCGGCGGCGGCGGCGCGCGCGCTCGGGCGGGATCCCGTGTCCTGGGCCACCGGGGGTGGCGAGGACTACGAGCTACTCCTCACCTGCGAGCCGGGCCGCGCCGAGGAGCTGGCCCGTGAGCTCCGGCGGGCCACCGGCACCGCCCTCACCGTGATCGGGGAAGCGGTGGCGGACGGGCCGGAGATCGTCTGGCTTGGCGGAGACGGCCGGCCGGTCTCCCTCGGCGCCGGCTACGAGCATTTCCGTGGATAGCCTCACCGTCGTCGAGCTCGCCGCGCTCGCCGCGCTCGTGGCCTGCTCGGGGCTTCTCACCGGCGCGGAGGCCGCGTACTTTTCCCTGGGCCGCGCCCGCCTCAAACGCCTCGCGGAGCAGGAGGGCAACGGATCCGAGCGGGCGACCAAGCCCCTGCTCGAGCAGCCGCACGAGCTGCTGGTGACCTTGCTCGTGGGGATCACCCTCGTCAACATCGGCGCGTCCGCGCTCGCCGCCGCCCTCGCCGAGCGCCTGCTCGGCCCCGTCGGCCTGCCCATCGCCATCGTGGCGATGGTGTTCCTCCTGAGCGTGTTCGGCGAGGTGCTGCCCATGACGGTGGCGGTCGAGCACCCCGAGGGCTTCATCGGGTGGGTACGGCGGCCGGTGGCCTGGCTGGGCATGGCGGTGGCGCCGATCCGGGTGGTGGTGGGCGCCTTCACCGCCCTCTCGCTCCGGCTCGTCGGCTCCGAGCGGAAGGAAGAGACGCCGGAGATCTCGGAGGAGGAGCTGCGGACCCTGGTCGACGTAGGGGCCCGCGAGGGCATCGTGGAGCGAACCGAGCGGGAGATGATTCATCGCGTCTTCGACCTGGAAGACACGGTCGCGCGCGAGGTCATGGTCCCCCGCCCCGACATGTTCTGCCTGGACGTGGCGACGCCGAAGGATCGGACCCTCGACCTCCTGCGCGAAAACCTCCACTCACGGGTGCCCGTCTACGAGGAGACGGTGGACCAGATCGTGGGCGTCCTCTACACCAAGGACATGCTGCCCTACCTCCACGGCCTGCCGCCGGATTTCGACCTGCGCGCGCACCTCCATCCGCCGTACTTCGTCCCCGAGTCGAAGCGCGCGGACGCCCTCCTCCGCGAGTTCCAGGCCAAGAAGCTGCACCTCGCGGTGGTGGTGGACGAGTACGGCGGCACCGCGGGGCTGGTCACCCTGGAGGACCTGCTGGAGGAGCTGGTCGGCGAGATCCGGGACGAGTACGACGAGGAAGAGCGTCTCATCCAGTCCGCGGGGGAGCGCGCCTTCCGCGTCTCCGGGAAGCTCGGCATCTACGACCTCAACGCCGCCACCGGGCTCTCGGTGTCCAGCGAATCGTTCGACACGGTGGCGGGATGGGTGCTCGATCTCTTCGGGCGCGTGCCCCACAAGGGCGAGCGGGTGGACACGGCGGACTGCGTGGTGACGGTGGAGAAGGTGGAGCGGACGCGGGTGGTCGAGGTCCTGGTGACGCTCAAGGCGGCGCCCGCCGCCCCCCTCGAGGAGAGCGCGTGATCTACGTGTGGATCATCGTGGTGGCGCTCGCCCTCACCGCCTTCTTCTCCGGGGCAGAGATGGCGTTCATCGCGGCCAACCGCGTGCGCCTGCGCCACCTCGCCGAGGCCGGCAATCGTGCCGCCGCCCGCTATCTGGAAGACTTCCGCCGGCCCGAGCGCGTGCTCTCCACCTCCATGATGGGAGTGACGATCTCGCACATCGTGGCCTCCTCCGCGGCCACCTGGGCCCTCATCCCCCATCTGGGGAGCTGGGCGGCGGTCGTGGTCACCGCCGGCCTCACGCCGATCATGCTGATCTTCGGCGAGGTGATCCCCAAGGCAGTGGCCCGCGAGTGGGCGAGCGCGATCATCCGGTATCTCTACTTCCTCATCGAGCTGGCGAGCCGCCTGCTCGCGCCCCTCACCTGGGGGGCGAACCTGCTCGTGGGCCGCGCCCTGGCCGTGTTCGGTCGGCGCCCCGCGTCCACGCGCCAGTTCGTGTCGCGCGAGGAGCTCAAGCTCCTCCTCCAGCTCGAGCCCGAGGAGGCGGACGTGACGGTGGTCGAGGCCGAGATGATCGACAACATCTTCGACCTCGGAGAGAAGACGGTGCGCGAGATCATGGTGCCGCTGGTGGACGTGGTGGCCCTGCCCGCGTCCGCGCGGCCGGAGGAAGCGGTGCGGGTGATCCAGGAGCGGGGGTTCTCCCGCCTCCCCGTCTACACCGACCGCGCCTTCAACCTGGTCGGCGTGGTGACGATCATGGATCTGCTGAGCCGGGGCGTCGCCGCGTCCGACCTGCGGTCCCTCATGCGCCCCGCCCACTACGTACCGGAGACCAAGCTGATCGACGACCTCCTGCGCGAGATGCAGAAGGGGCGCATCCAGCTCGCGGTGGTGGTGGACGAGTACGGCGGCGCGGTGGGCATCGTCACCATCGAGGACATCCTCGAGGAGATCGTGGGGGAGATCGAGGACGAACACGACCGGACGCCGCCCCTCGTGGAACGGCTTCCCGACGGCAGCTATCGCGTCGCGGGGCGGGTGCGCATCGACGAGCTCAACGAATCGCTGGACTGGGAACTGCCCAAGGCGGACTATGAGACGGTGGCCGGCCTCGTGCTCGCCACCATGCACCGCATCCCGGCCATCGGCGAAGTCTTCGACGTGGGATCGCACGAGTTCACCGTGCTGGAGGCCGACGAGCGGCGCATCCTCAAGGTGCGCATCACGCCGCCCGAGAGGGCGCAGCGCCGGGCAGTGGACGCTCAACCGAAATGAGAGGAGACACGATCATGGCCGGACGGATGGTGGAATTCCAGAGCAACGGCGGCAAGACCAAGGGCTATCTCGCGACGCCGGCGTCGGGCAAGGGTCCGGGCGTGCTGGTGATCCAGGAGTGGTGGGGGCTGGTGGACCACATCAAGAAGGTGGCCGACCGGTTCGCCGCCGCCGGCTACTCCGCGCTCGCGCCGGACATGTACCACGGGCAGACCGCCACCGAGCCGGACGGCGCGGGCAAGCTCTTCATGGCGCTCAATATCGCCCAGGCGGAGAAGGACCTGGCCGGCGCGGCGAAGTTCCTGGCCGGTCACTCGTCGACCGCCAAGCTCGGCGCGGTGGGCTTCTGCATGGGCGGCCAGCTCGCGCTGTTCGCCGGGACCACCAATCCCAGCATCGGCGCGGTGGTGGACTTCTACGGCATTCACCCCAACGTCAAGCCCGACTACTCGAAGCTCGCCGGGCCGGTGCTCGGCCTCTTCGCGGAGAAGGACGCATTCGTCACGCCCCAGACGGCGCGTGAGGTGGAGGCGGCGATCAAGAAGGCGGGCAAGTCGGTGAGCATCCACATCTACCCCGGCGTGGATCACGCCTTCTTCAACGATGAGCGCCCGGAGGCGTACAACAAGGCGGCGGCGGAGGACGCGTGGACGCGTACCCTCGCCCACTTCCAGGCCAACCTCAAGTAGGCCTCGCCGCGGTCGCTCGCGCGTCCCGGGGCCTGGGCGCCCCGGGACGCGGGCGGTTTCCTACTTCTTCACCTCGACCGAGCCCTTCATGTTGGGGTGCAGGGCGCAGTTGTAGCTGAACACGCCCTCGTCCGGGAAGGTGAGGGTCGCCCGCTGGCCCTTCAGCAGGAACTCGGTGCGGAGCTTGGTGCCCTGCACTGTCACCTGATGCGGCGAGTCGTCGGTGTTCACCCACGTGATGGACTTGCCGGGAGCGACGGTGAGGCCGCCGGGGCTAAAGACGAAGCCCGCGATGTTGACGGTGGTCGCGCCGGGAGCCACGGGCACGGTGCTCGCCACCTGGGTGCGCCCGGCGAGAGCGGGATACGAGATCACGAAGTCCTGCGCGTCGTGGGGCTTGTGGCACTGGAAGCACGCCTTGTAGTTGGCCTTGTCATTGAACTTCCCATCCGGGCCGAACACCGAGTACTCCCACTCGCCGTTTCGGAGATCCTCCGGATACTCGGCGCCCCAGCCCTGGCGCTTCTCCATCACCGCGTAGGCCACCAGGTCGCCCTTCATGAAGCGCCCACGGGCGTCCTTGAGGGGATTGCCCTGCGCGTCGACCTGCGCCTTGTACTGGACGAGGGTCAGCACGGTGCCGTGCGGCAGGGGCTTGCCATCCTTGGCCGCCTGCGCCGCCGCCGGGGAGCTCACGTAGAGCTCCCGGTACTGCTTGATGTCGTGGCGGTCCGCGATGGTGTAGAGCACGCCGTCCTTGAACTGGGCCGGGAAGGCGATCTTCTCCGGGCCCGCGTCGCTGCGGGGGGCGAGGACGACGAGGGCCGCGCTGGCGGCCACGGCGAGCAGCGAGCCGACGAGGATGCTGCGGGTTCGGTTCATATCCCCCTCCATGTCGGGCGGTATGGGTCGATCGCCCAGAGAGTACGCGCGCCGAGGGCCGGGCGGATGCATAACTCGGGCGGAGATGGAGGAGTTCCGCCCCGCTGCGCAAAGGCGCGGCAGCCCGGTGGCGATTCTGCTACGGTAGCAGCCGGCCGATGATCGCCCTCCCGGAGTCCACCCTCGGCGCGCTCCTCTCCCTCGCGTCCGCGCTCACCTGGGCCGTGGTCAGCCTCCTGGTCCGGCGGTTGTCCGGCACGCTCAACTCCGCGAGCATCAATGCCTTGCGCACCCTGGGGGCGGGCGTGCTTCTCCTGGCCGGCGTGCTGGCGGTCGGCGGCACGGCAGCCCTCGGTGGCATCGGGCTGGCCGCCTTCACCCTCCTCGCGGGATCGGTGGTGCTCTCGGGCAGCATCGGCGACACCGTGTTCTTCGAGAGCGCCCGCTTCCTGGGACTGGCACGGGCCATGACCGCCTCCATGACGTACCCGATGTTCTCGGCGATCCTGGCCGCCGCCTATCTCGATGAGGCGATCACCCCCGCACTCGTGGCCGGCTCGCTGCTGACGCTGGGCGGGCTGGCGGTGATCGTGGGCGTGCGCCCCAATGAGCCGGACCGGCCGGGGCATCTCTGGCTGGGCCTGGCCAGCGCGCAGGCCGCCTCACTCTGCTGGGCGGTGGGCGTGATCATGCTCAAGGTGCCGCTCGCCACCGTGGATGCCACCACCGCCCAGGCGGTGCGGCTCCCCATCGCCGGCCTCGCCCTCTTCGCCACGCCCTGGGTGTGGAGCTCGCTTCCCACCGTGCGCGCGGCCGGGCCGCCGCTGGCGCTGCTCCTGGGGGGGCTCGCGGTGCTCACCGCGGGCAGCTCGCTCCTGTTCGTGGCCGGCGTGAAGTACGCGGGCGTGGGCGTCGCGGCGGTGCTCTCCTCCACCGCGCCCATGTTCGCGCTGCCCCTCGGCACGCTCTTCCTGGGCGAGCGCATGACCCGCACCGCCGCCCTCGGCACCGCCATGACCATCGCCGGCGTGGCCGTGCTCCACCTCTGAGGACGCGGGCGACTCGCGTCTCAGCGCCCCGGACGAGTCTCGCGCGCCATCCGATCAGTCAGATCGAGACGCTGATACACCACGGGGTGCGGAGAGGCATGGCGCTCGGGCGTCTCCGCGACCTGGAGCGTGTCGAGCCAGACGCGCCCGTCCTTGCTGCGGTGCAGCCGGGGTGCGGCGGAGGGAAACCAGTTGCCGAGGGCGTCCTGCCAGCGCGCGGCCCGGCGGGCCATCTGCGAGAGGGGAATGGGCGGACCCTCCACGACTCCACCGCGGACGATGACCGCGTCGGAATCGAAGATCTCGCGCGGATAGTCCCGTAGCTCGAAGAAGACCACCGCCACGACGACGTCGCCTTCGGGCGCCACCGCCAGCGACGGCGCGAAGGAGAAGAGCGTCCCGCCCGCGCGGTCGATGGGATGGAGTGGCTTCGCCGCCTCCCACGGCCCCCACGCGCCCGGTCCCGCGGCAGGGCGCCGCACGTAGTGCGCCTCGTCGCGGCCGTAGATGCCGGTGTTCGCGGTGCCGTGAAACGCCACGTGCAGACTGCCCCCGGCATCCACGGCGATATCCGCCCAGTCCGCGAGCACATCCCGCTCCGGACCGGCATCCGCCCAGGCCGGCGACGCGGCCAGGACGTTCTGCGCGTCCACCCATCCGCCGCCCGGCCGGCGGCGCGCGTACGTGAGCTCCCAGTAGCCCCCATTGGGACGGTCACTCGACCAGCTCCTGAGGTGGCGGCGCAGCACGGTGAAGACGACGTGGGCGTGGCCCGCACGATCCACTGCGATGGCGGGGTTCTTGAAGGGCGGTCCCGACGCCGGCAGCCGATCCCGCGACCACCCCGCGCCGCCGTTGCTCGAGACCGCGTAGTGACCCGTGGGGGTCACGATGTGTATCTCGTCGTCGCCCCGCACGGCCATGTCCGGCCCGGTGTCGTGCGCATTGCCCGGTGCCCCGGTGTCACGGACGCGCTCGAAGCTCCAGACGCCGCCCCGGAAGACGAGGCGGCGGTACAGCGTGGTGCGACCCCCGAACCAGGCCAGATGCACCGCGTTGGGGCTGGCCTCGAGGGCGAGGTAGGAGCCCGGGCCGCCGCCGCCGGGCTCGCTGACCGGCGTCACGTCGGTCTCGAACGTCAGCCGGCCCGTCGCTTCGTCCTGGACGGCGCGACGGTAGACGACGCGACCGACCCGCCGGCGGCCCGGGCCCGGCCGGGTCTCGAGCCACGCCATGTGTATCGCGCCCGCGGCGTCGCGCGCGATCTTCGCCGAGTGGTTCGCGGCGAGCGCGTTGTACTTGTGCGTGGCCCCGACGGGAGTGGTGCCGTGGGGAAAGAGGTAGACCCATGCGCGGCGGGTGGCACGGACGCCGCTCTGATGCGGGTCGCGTTCCCACGCCGTCCAGGTTACCTCGGTGGGGCCGATGCGAAGCGGCACGGAGCGGTCATGCGTCACGCGCAGGCCGCCGGCAGCGGCCGCGCCGAGCAGCTCCCGGAGCGGCGGAGCGTCCGGGGAAAGCTCGGCCATGCCGGCCGCCGGGACCTCCACCGCGAGAGGCTCGGGCAGCGCGATGGTCTCCTCCCCGCCGCCGACCGCCGCCGCGGAGGACGCCCCGTCGCGGCCGCGGCTTGCGCTCGGGGCGGACTCGCAGCCCGCCAGGAACACCGCGGCGACGAGCAGGAGGACAAGCGCGGGGCGGGCGCCTACCCGATGAAGAGCCCGCCGTTCGGCGAGAGCCATTGGCCGGTGTAGAAGCTCGAGTCGTCGGAGACGAGGAAGAGCGCGGTGGCGGCGACCTCGCGGGGCTCGGCGAGGCGCCCCAGTGGCGTGCGGGCGAGGAGCGCCTTCCGGGCAAGCGGCGAGATCGACTGCGTCATGGGCGTGTCGATGTAGCCCGGGCAGATGGCATTGACGCGAATGCCGCGGGAACCGACCTCGCGCGCGACGGCGCGGGTGAAGGCGAGGATGCCGCCCTTGGCCGCCGAGTAGTGCGGGACCTGCTCGAGCCCCATCAGGGCGGCCACGCTGGAGAGGTTCACGATGGCGCCGCGGTTGCGGCGGCTCATGAGGCGCAGCGCCTCGCGGGTGCAGAAGAAGGTGCCGTTCAAGTGCACGCCGATGACGCGATGCCAGGCCTCGTCGGTCATCTCCTGGGTGACGTCCCAGTGCGTCTGCACGCCCTCGCCGCTCACCATCTCCATGATGCGGGTGTCCGATCGCCGCCGCCGCTCATCGAGGTTCTCGCCGGGGCCTGCCGCGATGCCGGCATTGTTGACGAGGATGTCGAGCCCGCCGTAGCGCCCGTCGATCTCCGCGAACATCGCGCGCACCTGGCCGCTGTCCGCGACATCGGCCGCGAGCGCACAGGCTTGCGCCCCCGTCGCGCCCATCTCCTGCACCGTCTTCTCGGCGGCGGCGAGGTGGAGATCGTTGACCACCACCCGCGCGCCCTCCTCGGCGAAGAGCAGCGCGGTCGCCCGCCCGATGCCCGATCCCCCGCCCGTGACCAGCGCCACGCGATCCTTGAGCTTCATGGCCTCGTCCTCCTCAAACGACAACGGGGGCGGCCCAAGCCGCCCCCGCGAGATGTGCGCGCGCTGGCGCGCGTTCGGCTAGCCGGCGGCCGCGGCGGCCTTCTTCCGGCGTCCCTTGCCCGCGCCGGCCGAGGCCTCTCCCTTGTCGGTCTTGTCCGCCTTGGGGGTCTTCTCGGCCTTGGCGGCCTTCTTCCCCTTCTCGCGCGGCGCTTCCGGACGGTCCACCAGCTCCAGGAGCACCATGGGGGCGCGATCGCCCGGCCGCGTGCCCGCATGAATGATGCGCGTGTAGCCGCCGTTCCGATCGGCGAAGCGGGAGGCGATGGTGTCGAAGAGCTTCTTCACCACCGTCTCGTCCGGAACCATGGAGAGGACCTGCCGCTTGGCGTGAAGGTCCTCGCGCTTGGCGAGCGTCACCATCTGGTCAGCCAGCCCTCGCACCGCCTTGGCCTTGGCCTCGGTGGTCATGATCCGCTCGTGCCGGAACAGGGCCACGAGCAGATTGCGGAACATCGCCCAGCGGTGCGCGGTGAGGCGCCCCAGCTTGTAGTTGGCCCGGCCGTGTCTCATTTCAGCCCTCCCCGCCCGAGCGCGCCCAGCACGTTGGGATCGATGCGCATACCGAGCGACAGCCCCAGCCCGGCGAGGGCGTCCTTGATCTCGTCGATGGACTTCGACCCCAGGTTCTTCACGTTCTCCAGCTCGACGTCCGTCTTCTGCACGAGATCAGCGACGGTGAGGATCTCCGCGTTGCGGAGCGCGTTGATGGCGCGGGCGGGCAGGGGCAGCTCCTCGAGGGCCTTGGACAGGCTCTCCTGAAGGAACCCCTCGCCGGCCTCCTCCACCTCCTCGTCCTCTTCGGGGCCGCCGGGGGGAGCGAGCAGGGTGAAGTGATCGCGCATGTAGCCGGCGGCGCGGGTGAGCGCCTCCTCCGGCGACACCGCCCCGTTCGTCCAGATCTCGAGGATGAGCCGCTCGTAGTCGATGACCTTGCCCAGCCGCGAGGCCTCCACGTTGTAGGAGACGCGCTGGATGGGCGAGTAGGCGGCGTCCATGGCGATGGCGCCCGCGGGGACCGCCCCGCCGGGATGCCCGGTGGCGTTGACGTAGCCGCGGCCCACGCCCACTCCCAGCTCGATGGAGAGCGAGGCGCCGGCGTCCAGCATGGCGATGGGGAGCTCGGGGTTCAGCACCTCGAGCCCGGTGCCCTCGGAGACATCCGCTCCCGTCACCTGCTTGGGGCCGGTGGCCTCGAGGCGGGTGCTGAGGGCCTCACCCGACGGCACGTTGAGGGCGAGCTTGCGGAGGTTCAGGAGCACGTCCACCGTCTCCTCGCGCACGCCGGGAATCTTGCCCTCCGCGCTCCCGATGCCGGGGATGCGCACCCACGTGACCGCGGCGCCCGGGATGATGCTGAGCAGGGTGCGACGCAGGGAGTTCCCCACCGTGAGGGCGTAGCCCTTCTCGAAGGGCTCGGCCACGAGCCGCGCGTAGCGGTCGCTGTTGATCTCCCACTCGATGTGCTTCGGCTTCTGGAACGGAATCCTGGCCATGATTCTCCTACTTCGAGAACAGCTCGACGATCAGCTGCTCCTGCACGGGGATCTGGATGTCCTCGCGGACCGGAAGGCCGCGCACCGTCCCCTTCTTCTGGTTGAGGTCCAGCTCGAGCCAGGCGGGCACCGCCGAGCGCCCGGCGCCGAGGTTGTCCGTCACCCGCTCCTGCATCTTGGACGTGGGGCGGAGCTGCACCTGCTCGCCGACCTTGACGATGTAGGACGGCACCGACACCTTGCGCCCGTTCACCTGGAGGTGGCCGTGCGCCACCATCTGCCGGGCCTCCTTGCGCGAGGCGGCCATGCCGAGGCGGAAGACCACGTTGTCGAGCCGCCGCTCGAGAAGCTTCAGCAGGTTCTCGCCGGTGATGCCCTTCTCGCGCTCGGCGCGCTCGAAATAGCGGCGGAACTGCGTCTCCAGCACCCCGTAGATGTTCTTGGCCTTCTGCTTCTCGCGGAGCTGGATGCCGTAGTTGGTCAGCTTGGTGCGGCTGAGGCCGTGCTGTCCGGGGGGATAGTTCCGCCGCTCGATGGCGCACTTCTCGGTGAAGCATCGTGCGCCCTTGAGGAAGAGCTTGATCCCCTCACGCCGGCACTGCCGGCAGACCGCCGCTCGATATCTCGCCACGAATTCTCCTCCTACACCCGACGCCGCTTGGGCGGCCGGCAGCCGTTGTGCGGAATCGGGGTCACGTCCCGGATCGCGGTCACCTCGAGCCCCACCGCCTGGAGCGCGCGTATGGCCGCCTCGCGGCCGGCGCCGGGGCCCTTGACGCACACCTCCACCGACTTCAACCCGAGCTCCATCGCCTTGCGCGCCGCGTTCTCGGCGGCGGTCTGCGCGGCGAAGGGCGTGCTCTTGCGCGAGCCCTTGAAGCCCACGCTGCCCGCGCTCGCCCACGAGACGACGTTGCCCGTCTTGTCGGTGAGGGTGACGATGGTGTTGTTGAAGGTGGCCTGCACGTGGGCCACGCCCACGCGGACCTCCTTGCGCTCGCGCTTGCGGCCGCCCTTGCGGGGCGCCGCCGGCTTGTCGGCTGACTGCGGCTGCGGATCGGCCATGTCGTGGGCTCCTTACTTCTTCGGCGCCGCGGGGGCGGCGGCCGGCGCGGCGGCGGGGGCGGCCGCCACCACCTTCTTCTTGACCATGACGCCCTTGGACTTGCCCTTGCGGGTGCGGGCGTTGGTGTGGGTGCGCTGGCCGCGCACGGGCAGGCCCTTGCGGTGCCGGATCCCGCGATAGCAGCCGATGTCCATCAGCCGCTTCACGTTCATGGCGACTTCCCGCCGCAGGTCGCCTTCGACCTTGTACTCGCGCTCGATGATGTCGCGCACCCGGCCGGTCTCGTCGTCCGTCCAGGCCTTCACGCGCTTGTTTCCGTCCACCCGCGCGTCCGCCATGATGCGCTTGGCCGACGGGATGCCGATCCCGTAGATGTACTGCACGGCCACGAATCCGCGCTTCTCCCGCGGCAAATCGACTCCGGCGATGCGTGCCATGGTCCGCTCCTAGCCTTGACGCTGCTTGTGGCGGGGGTTCTTGCAGATCACGCGCACACCACCCTGCCGGCGCACGATCTTGCAGTTCTCGCACCGCAGCTTGATCGACGGTTTGACTTTCATGACTGTCCCTTAAATTTCCCTTTTCGCTCGGCTCGCCTTCGGCGGCGCCTCGTCAAGCCTTACTTGAACCGGTATGTGATCCGGCCACGGGTGAGGTCATACGGTGAGAGCTCCACCTTGACCTTGTCCCCGGGAAGGATCCGGATGAAGTTCATGCGCATCTTGCCCGACACGTGGGCCAGCACCTTGTGCCCGTTCTCCAGCTCGACGCGGAACATGGCGTTGGGCAGGGGCTCCACCACCGTCCCCTCCACCTCGATGGCGTCTTCCTTGGCCACGAGTCTCCTAGGACCTCGACTCGACGCGGGTCAGCACTTCGGGCCCCTCCTCGGTGATCGCGATGGTGTCCTCGAAGTGGGCGGCGAGGCTACCGTCCTCGGTGACCGCGGTCCAGCGGTCCTCGAGGATGCGTACCTCCCACGAGCCCATCGTGATCATGGGCTCGATGGCGAGGACCATGCCCGGCTTCAGCGCCGGCCCGCGGCTGGGCTCACCGAAGTTCGGGACCTGCGGGTCCTCGTGCAGCGCCCGTCCGATGCCGTGACCCACGAAGGCCCGCACCACGCCGAAGCCGTGGCTCTCGCAGTGGCTCTGCACCGCGTGCGAGATGTCCCCGAGACGGTTCCCCGCCCGGCACTGGACGATGGCCTTGTCGAGGCTCTCGCGGGTGACGTCGAGCAGCTCCTGCACCCGCGGCGCCACCCCGCCCACCGGCAGGGTAATCGCGCAATCGGCGTAGTACCCTTCCACGATACATCCCAGGTCCAGCCCGATGATGTCGCCCTCGACCAGGCGCCGCTTCGCGGACGGGATCCCGTGCACGATCTCCTCGTTGATGGAGGTGCACACCGTGGCGGGGAAGCCGCGATAGCCCTTGAAGGCCGACTTCGCTCCCTTGCTGACGATGAAGGCCTCCACGTCGGCGTCGATATCCTTGGTGGTGATGCCGGGCCGCACCATGGCGCGGAGCCGGTCCTTCACCTCGGCGAGGATCTGTCCGGCCGCCCGCATGTGGGCGAGCTCACGTGGCGACTTGAGCAGGATCACGCCGGCACCGCCCGCTTGACCGCGCGGCGGATGTCGCCGGCCACCCGGTCCATGGCGCCCTCGCCGGGGACCGGCGCGAGGAGGCCGCGCTCGCGGTAGTACGCCAGCAGGGGCGCCGTCTGCTTCTCGTACACGTCCAGACGATTCGCCACCGCTTCACGCGTGTCGTCCGAGCGCTGGGTCAGCTCGCCGCCGCACTTGTCGCAGCGCCCCGGTGTCTTCGGCGGAGCGGACACGAGGTGATACGCGGTGCCGCACTGTCCACAGGTACGCCGCCCGGTGAGCCGCCGGAGCAGCTCGTCCCGCCCCACGTCGAGAAACACCACCCGGTCGAGAGCCTGCCCGCGCCGCTTCAGCATGGCGTCGAGAGCCTGGGCCTGGGCGGCCGTCCGCGGGAAGCCGTCGAGGACGAAGCCGGGCGCGGCGTCGGGGCGGGCCAGCCGCTCCTCGACCAGGCCGATCACCACGTCGTCGGGGACGAGCCCGCCCGAGTCCATGTAGCGCTTGGCCTCGAGCCCCAGCGCGGTCTTGGCGGCCACCGCCTCGCGCAGCATGTCGCCGGTGGCCACCTGGGGCACGCCCCACTCGGCGGCGAGATTCCGCGCCTGCGTGCCCTTGCCCGCGCCGGGCGCGCCCAGGAAGATGACCCGGGTGCTCACGCGCGCGCCCGCTGCTTCTTGCGGAGGAAGCCCTCGTAGTTCCGCATGAGGAGGTGGGACTCCATCTGCCGCACGGTGTCCAGGGCCACGCCGACGACGATGAGCAGGCTCGTGCCGCCGAAGTAGAACGGCGTGTTGAACCAGCGGATCAGGAAGTCCGGAAGCACCGAGATGAGGGCGAGGAAGATGGCGCCCGGCAGGGTGATCCGGGTGAGGGTGCGATCGATGTACTCCGCGGTCTTCTTGCCGGGACGCACTCCCGGGATGAACCCGCCGTACTTCTTCATGTTGTCGGCGAGATCGATGGGGTTGAAGACGATGGCGGTGTAGAAGTAGGCGAAGAAGATGATGAGGCCGCAGTAGAGCACCGTGTAGGTGATGTGCCCGGGCGAGAGCGCCTCGGTGATGGCCTGCATCCACGGGTGGTTGATGAACCGCGTGAGGGTGGCCGGGAACAGGATCAGCGACGAGGCGAAGATGACCGGAATGACGCCGGCGGTGTTGATGCGCAGGGGGATGTGGGTCGACTGGCCGCCGTAGACGCGGCGGCCCACCACCCGCTTGGCGTACTGCACGGGAATCTTGCGCTGGCCCTCCTGCATGAGGATGACGGCCGCGGTCACCAGGAGCATCATCACGATGAGGCCGATGAACACCGGCAGCCGCAGCTCGCCGGTGGAGATGAGCTGATAGGACGAGACGATGGCCGAGGGCAGGCGCACCACGATCCCGGCGAAGATGATCAGCGAGATCCCGTTGCCGATCCCCTTCTCGGAGATCTGCTCGCCCAGCCACATGATCAGGGCGGTGCCGGTGGTCAGCGTGATCATGGTGAGGAGCCGGAAGGCCCAGCCCGGATCAGGCACGATGGCCGTGCCCCCCGGCCCCCGCATGCCTTCCAGCCCCACCGCGATCCCGAAGGCCTGGATCAGGGAGAGGCCGATGGTGCCGTAGCGGGTGTACTGGGTGATCTTCTTCTTCCCCGCCTCGCCCTCCTTGGCCAGGCGCTCGAGCGCGGGGATCACCACGGTGAGGAGCTGCAGGATGATGGACGCCGAGATGTAGGGCATGATCCCGAGGGCGAACACGGTGAGGCGCCGGAGATTGCCCCCGGAGAAGAGGTCCACCATGCCGAGCAGGGTCCCCTGCACCTGGTCGAAGAACTGGGCGAGGGCGTGCCCGTCGATGCCCGGGGTGGGCACGTGGGCGCCGAGGCGGTAGGCGGCGAGCAGGCCGAGGGTGATCAGCACCCGCCGCTTGAGCTCCTCGATGCGGAAGATGTTCCGGAAGCTCTGGAGGCTCTCGAACATCAGGTGAGGACCTCGACCCGGCCGCCCGCGGCCTCGACCTTCTTCCGGGCGGAGTCGCTGATCTTGTGGGCGCGAACGGTGAGGGCGTGCCCCACCTCGCCGTCACCGAGCACCTTCACCGCTCCGCGGCCGGCCTTCTTGATGAGACGCGCCTGGAGCAGGCTGTCGGGGTCCACCACGCTGCCCGCGCCGAACCGCGCGGCCACGTCCTTGAGGTTCACGATCGCGTAGTCGGTCTTGCCGCCGAACGGCAGGAAGCCCCGCTTGGGCAGCCGCCGGTAGAGCGGCATCTGGCCGCCCTCGAACCCCGGACGCACCCCCCCGCCCGAGCGCGCGTTGAGCCCCTTGTTGCCCTTGCCGGACGTCTTGCCGTGCCCGGAGCCGGGGCCGCGACCGATGCGCTTCCGCTTCCGCGTGGCGCCCGGCGCGGGCCGGAGATCCTCGATCCTCATGCCGCCTCCACCTTGAGGGCGAACGCTACCGCCTTGATCATGCCCTTGATGGTCGGGCTGTCGTCATGCTCCACGGTCTGGCGGATGCGGCGCAGGCCGAGGGCGCGGACGGTCGCCTCCTGCCTCGGGGAAAGTCCGATGATGCTCTTGACCAGCGTGACGCGGACCTTATGAGCCACCGGCCGCCTCCTGGCCATCGCCGTCGAGCGAGCGCCGCCGCGCCGCGTGGAGATCGAGCTGGCGCTTCATGCGGCGGAACGCGTCGATGGTCGCCTTCAGCACGTTGTGCGGGTTGTTGGTGCCGAGCGTCTTGGTGAGCACGTCCTGCACCCCCGCCGCCTCGAGGACCGGGCGCACTGCGCCGCCCGCGATGACCCCGGTGCCCTGGGAAGCGGGCTTGAGGTACACCCGGGCCGCCCCGAAGTGACCGGTCATCTCGCACGGAATCGTGGTGTCCTTCAGCGGCACGAAGATCAGGTCTTTCTTGGCGTGCTCCACCGACTTCCGGATGGCCTCGGGCACTTCGCGCGCCTTGCCGAGCCCCACCCCGACGTGGCCCCGCCCGTCGCCCACCACCACGAGCGCGGTGAACGAGAAGCGCCGCCCGCCCTTGACGACCTTGGCGACACGGTTGATGGAGACGACCCGGTCGGTCAGGTCGAGCGCGCTGGAATCGATCCGTCCTTCAGCCAATCTGCCCTCCTCAGAACGTGAGGCCGCCGGCCCGTGCGGCATCGGCCAGCGCCTTCACCCTGCCGTGGTACTGATAGCCGCCGCGGTCGAACACCACGGGCCCGATGCCCTTGGCCTTCGCGCGCTGCGCGATGAGCTCGCCCACCAGCTTCGCGGCGGCGACATTGCCGCCGGTCTTCATCTTGGCGCGGAACTCGGCCGCGCGGCTGTCGACGGAGACGAGGGTCTTGCCGTCCACGTCGTCGATGACTTGCGCGTAGATGTGATTGAGGCTCCGGAACACGACCAGGCGCGGCCGTGTCGCGGTGCCCTGCACCAGGCGCCGCACCCGCTCGTGCCGGATCTTCCGGCTCTCCAGCTTCCGCTTCGCCAGCATCACTTGGCCCCCGCCTTCTTGCCCACCTTCCTGCGGATGTACTCGTCGGCGTACTTGATGCC
The DNA here is from genome assembly GCA_035281625.1 of Candidatus Methylomirabilota bacterium. Lineage (GTDB taxonomy): Bacteria > Methylomirabilota > Methylomirabilia > Rokubacteriales > CSP1-6 > DASRWT01. Next base: position 7,635 of record DATEDO010000183.1, on the reverse strand, counting down.
CTTGCCCTTGTAGGGGTCCGGCTTGCGCAGGCCTCGCAAGAGCGCCGCCGTCTGTCCGAGCAGCGCCTTGTCGGCGCCCCGCAGGGTGATGGAGACCTGCTTCTCCACCTCGGCCTGGATGCCGTCGGGGAGCGGGAAGATCACCGGGTGCGAGTAGCCGAGGGCGAGCTGCAGGGTCTTGCCCTGGAGCTGGCAGCGGTACCCGATGCCCACGATCTCGAGCTTCCGCTCGAAGCCGTCCTTCACCCCGTGCACCATGTTGGCGATGAGCGAGCGGGTGAGCCCGTGGAGGGCCCGCACGTTGCGCTCGTCCGAGCTCCGCGCCACCGTGACCTGAGCCGACTCGGCCTTCACCGAGATGCCGGTGGGGAGCGAGTGCGAGAGCTTGCCCTTGGGCCCCTCCACGCGCACCGCGCTGCCCTCCACCGCGACCTTCACGCCCTGCGGGACGGGAATGGGCTTTCGTCCGATTCGTGACATGGGTCGGCTCCTACCACACGTAGGCGAGGACTTCGCCGCCGAGGCCCTGCTTGCGCACCTCGCGGTCCGTCATCACGCCCCGGGACGTGGAGAGGATGGCCACGCCCATCCCGCCCAGGATGGACGGGATCTTGTCCTTGCCCACGTAGATGCGCCGCCCCGGCCGCGAGACCCGCACGAGCCCGGAGATCACCCGCTCGTTGCCCGCCCCGTACTTGAGGTAGACCCGCAGCGTGCCGGGCTTCTTCTCCTCCATGAGCCGGAAGTTCTTGATGAAGCCCTCGCTCTTCAGGATCTCGGTGATGCGCACCTTGAGCTTCGAGGCCGGGACGTCCACCTTCTCGTGCTCGGCCCGGCTCGCGTTGCGGATGCGGGTGAGCAGATCGGCGATGGGATCGGTCATCATGGCCGCGCCCCCTTCACCAGCTCGCCTTGACCACGCCGGGAACCTCGCCCTTGAGCGCCAGCTCGCGGAAGCAGAGCCGGCAACACTCGAACTTGCGGAGGTACCCGCGGGGCCGCCCGCAGAGCTTGCAGCGGTTGTGGGAGCGCACCTTGTACTTCGGGGTGCGCTGCGACTTCATGATCAGCGAGATCTTCGCCATGCCTTAGGACTCCCTGAAGGGCAGGCCGAGCTGGGTCAGCAGCGCCTTCGCCTCTTCGTCGGTGCCCGCGGTGGTCACCATGACGATGTCCATGCCGCGCACCTTGTCGACCTTGTCGTAGACGATCTCCGGGAAGATCACCTGCTCCTTGAGCCCCAGCGCGTAGTTGCCCCGGCCGTCGAACGCCTTGGGCGGCACGCCCTTGAAGTCGCGCACGCGGGGCAGGGCCACGTTGACGAGGCGGTCGAGGAACTCGTACATGCGCGCTCCCCGCAGCGTCACCTTGCAGCCAATGGGCGCGTTCTCCCGCAGCTTGAAGTTCGCGATGGACTTCTTGGCGCGGGTGATCACCGGCTTCTGGCCGGCGATGGTCTGGAGGTCCGAGACCGCGAAGTCCACCACCTTCGCGTTCTCCTTCCCCTCGCCCACCCCCATGTTGATGACGATCTTCTCCAGCCGGGGCACCTGGAAGGGATTGTGGTACCCGCGCTCCTTCATGAGGGCGGGGATCACCGCCGACCGGAACCGGTCGCGAAGCCGCGGCGGCACGTCGCCGGTCACGCGGGCCTGGGTCGCGGGCGCGGCGGCGGCGGGCGCACCCTTGCCGCCCTTGCCGGCCGGCGCGGGCTTCTTGCCCCCCTGCTGCGCCTGCTGCGGCCCCTTGCCGGGGGCCTTCGCCTGAGGCTTCTTCTCGTCAGCCATGTCTTACGCCTTGTCCACCATCTCGCCCGACTTGCGGGCGATCCGGGCCTTACGGCCGTCTGAGAGGTGCCTCACCCCGACCCGCGTGGGCTTGTCACTGCGGGGATCCACCAGCATCACATTCGAGAGGTGCAGCGGCGCCTCGCGCTCGATGATGCCGCCCTGCCGCAGCTTCTGGGTGGGCTTCTGGTGCTTCTTGATGAGGTTGAGCCGCTCCACCAGCACGCGGCCCTCCGCGGGGTACACGCGGAGCACCTTGCCGCGCTTGCCGCGCTCCCGGCCCGCGATCACCACCACCGTGTCGCCCTTCCGCACGTGCGCCTGTGCCATCGTGTCCTCAGATGACCTCGGGGGCCAGCGAGATGATCTTGGTGAACTGCTTGTCGCGGAGCTCGCGCGCCACCGGGCCGAAGATGCGGGTGCCCACCGGGTTGTCGTCGTCCCTGAGGAGGACGACGGCGTTGCGGTCGAACCGGATGTAGGAGCCGTCCTTCCGCCCCACCTCCTTGACCGTCCGCACCACCACCCCGCGGGCGACCTCGCCCTTCTTCACGGTGCCGTCGGGGACGGCCTCCTTCACGGCGACGATCACGATGTCGCCGAGGGAGGCGTAGCGCTTGTTCGCGCCGCCCATGACGCGGATGCACTGCGCCTTCTTGGCACCGGAATTGTCGGCCACGTCGAGCATGGTTCTCGGCTGGATCATGTCGGTCTCAGGAGGCCCGGGTCACGATTTCCCGGATCCGCCACCGCTTCTCCTTGGACAGGGGCCGCGTCTCCTCGAGGAGCACGCGATCGCCCGTCTTGCTGGCGTTGGTCTCGTCGTGGGCCTTCAGCCGTTTGGTGCGCCGAACCACGCGCTCGTAGCGTGGGTGCCGGTACACGCGCTCGATGAGCACCACGCGCGTCTTCGTCATCTTGTCGCTCACCACCACGCCTTCCCGCGTCTTCTCCGCCACCGACGTCCTCCTCAGGCCTTCGCGGTGCGCCGCTCGCGCAGGATCGTCTGGATCCGGGCGAGGTCGCGGCGCGCCTGCCCGACGCGCGAGGGATTCTTCGCCACGCCCATGGACAGCTGGAAGCGCAGATTGAAGAGCTCTTCGGTGAGCTCGCGGCCCTTCTGCGTCAGCTCGTCTTCGGACATCTCACGCCACTTCGTCGCCTTCATGGCCGTCGCCTCACAGGGCCCGCGTGCGGGTCACGAACTTGGTCTTGATGCCGAGCTTCTGCGCGGCGAGCCGGAACCCGTCCCGCGCGGTGGCCTCGTCCACGCCCTCCATCTCGTAGAGGATGCGGCCGGGCTTCACCACCGCCACCCAGAACTCGGGGTTGCCCTTGCCCTTGCCCATGCGGGTCTCGGCGGGCTTCTTCGTCACCGGCTTGTCGGGGAAGACGCGGATGAAGATCTTACCGCCGCGCTTGACACTCCGGGTCAGTGAGACTCTCGCGGCCTCGATTTGGCGATTGGTCACCCACGCCGGCTCCAGCGCCTTGAGCCCGTAGTCGCCGAAGGCGAGGGTGGATCCCCGCTGGGCCTTGCCTTTCATCCGGCCCCGCTGGGCCTTCCGGTACTTGACGCGCTTGGGCATCAGCATGGGATCAGACCTCGGCCGACCGCTGGGTAGGCAGGACCTCGCCCTTGAAGATCCACACCTTCACACCGATGGCGCCGTACGTCGTGTGGGCCTCGGCGAGCCCGTAGTCGATGTCGGCGCGGAGGGTATGCAGCGGCACCCGGCCGTCGCGATACCATTCGCGCCGCGCGATTTCCGCGCCGCCCAGCCGGCCCGAGCAGGCGATTCGGATCCCGTCCGCGCCGAGGCGCAGGGCGGAGGTCACCGCCTTCTTCATGGCGCGGCGGAAGGCCACCCGCTTCTGGAGCTGCAGGGCCACGTTCTCGGCCACCAGCTGTGCGTCCAGCTCAGGATGGACCACCTCCTCGATGTTGAGGTGAACCTCCTTCTGGGTGCGGCTCTGGATCTCGTTCTTGAGCTTCTCGACCTCGGCGCCCTTGCGCCCGATGATGATCCCCGGCCGCGCGGTGAAGATGGAGATGCGCGCCCGGTTGGCCGAGCGCTCGATGTCGATCTTCGAGATGCCCGCGTGGTAGAGCGCGGACTTGATGAAGCGGCGGATCTTCACGTCCTCGTGGAGGAGCCCCGCGTAGCCCTTGGTGGCGAACCACCGCGAGCTCCACGTGCGCGTCACGCCGAGCCGGAAGCCGACCGGATGCGTCTTCTGCCCCATGATTACCTTCCCGCCCCCGCCCGCGCCCGAGGCGGCCGCGGGGTCTCGTCGGAGAGCTCGATGGTGAGGTGGCTGGTCCGGTGCTTGATGAAGTAGGCGCGCCCCATCGCGCGCGGCGACACGCGCTTGAGCCCGGGGCCGCCGTCGGCCACCGCCTTCACCACGCGGAGGTCGTCGAGGTTGCGCACCTGGTGGTTGTGCTCGGCGTTGGCGATGGCCGAGCGCAGCACCTTCTCGATGAGCCGGGCCGCCGCCTTCGGGGTGAGCTGGAGGGTGGCGAGGGCCTCGCCCACCGACTTGCCCCGGATGTGCTCCAGCACGAGTCGCGCCTTGCTGGCGGGCACGCGGATGTAGCGCGCGGTCGCCTGGGTCCTCATGCCTTGCCCGTGGGCGACGAGGCGGCCTTCTCGGCGGCGCCGTGCACCTTGAAGGTACGGGTCAGCGCGAACTCGCCGAGCCGATGCCCGACCATGTTCTCGGTGATGTAGACGGGGATGAACTTCTTGCCGTTGTGGACGGCGAGGGTGTGGCCCACGAACTCCGGCACGATGGTGGACCGTCGCGACCAGGTCTTGAGGACCTTCTTCTGGCGCTGGCGGTTCAGCTCCTCGATCCGGGTATAGAGCCTTGTCTCGACGAAGGGGCCCTTGCTGGTTGAGCGTCCCATGCTGTCGTCCTTACTTGGTCCGGCGCGTGATGATGTAGCGGTCCGACGGCCGCGCGCCGCGCCGGGTCTTGTAGCCCTTGGTGGGCTTGCCCCACGGGGTCATCGGATGGTTGCCCTTGCCCTTGCCCTCGCCGCCGCCCATGGGATGGTCCACCGGATTCATGACGGTGCCGCGCACGGTGGGCCGGAAGCCCTTCCAGCGCACCCGTCCCGCCTTGCCCACCGAGACGTTCTCGTGGTCGAGGTTGCCGACCTGGCCGACGGTGGCCATGCAGTCCAGCGCCACGCGCCGCACCTCGCCCGAGGGCAGCTTGAGGTCGGCGTGGTCGCCTTCCTTGGCGAGGAGCTGGGCGAGCGTGCCCGCGCTGCGGCAGAGCTGGCCGCCGCGTCCCGGCTGGAGCTCCACGTTGTGCACCAGGGTGCCGAGCGGGATGTTGCGGATGGGCAGCGCATTGCCGGGCAGGATGTCGGCCTGCGGCCCCGACATCACAACGTCGCCGGGCTTGAGGCCGAGCGGCGCGATGATGTAGCGCTTCTCTCCGTCCCGGTAGTGCAGGAGGGCGATCCGCGCCGAGCGGTTGGGATCGTACTCGATCCCCGCCACCTTGGCGGGGATCCCCACCTTCTCGCGCCGGAAGTCCACCTCGCGGAGCATGCGCTTGGCCCCGCCCCCCCGGTGCCGGACCGTGATGCGCCCGTAGGCGTTCCGGCCGTCGATGCGCCGCTTGGGGGTGAGCAGGCTCTTCTCCGGCGTCTTCTTCGTGATCTCCTCGTTGGTGAGGAAGGTCATGTAACGCCGGGCCGGCGAGGTGGGCTTCAGCGTGCGGATTCCCATCGGTCTCAGGCTCCCTCGACCAGCTCGATCTTGTGGCCGGGCGCGAGCGTGATCACCGCCTTCTTCCAGTCGGAGCGCTGGCCCTCGAAGCGACCCATCCGCTTCCACTTGCCCTGGATGGAGGTGGTGCGCACGTCGGATACCTTCACGTTGAACACGCGCTCGACCGCCTGGCGGATCTCGACCTTGTTGGCGTCGCGCGCCACCTGAAACGTGACGGTGTTGTGCTCTTCCTTCTGCCGCATGCTCTTCTCGGTCATGAGCGGGCGGTACAGCACCGAGCGGGGGTCTCTCATCGCGCCAGCGCCTCCTGGAGGGCGAGCAGGGCCGCGCGCTCCGCGACGATGCGCCCGTGCCGCACGAGCTGGTACACGGAGGCGTGCGCCGCGGTGGTCACCACGAGCCAGGGCACGTTGGCGGCGGCGCGCTCGACCTCCGCGCTCCGCTCCGCGAGCACGAGGAGGGTCGGCCCGGTCGCGCCCAGACCCTTGAGCCGGGCCACCAGCGTCCTGGTCTTGGCCTCGGCGAGCCCCAGCGCGTCCACCACCGTGATCTCGCCCGCCGTCACCTTGGCGGCCAGCGCCGAGCGCAGCGCGGCGCGCCGCATCTCGGTGGGCATGGCCTTGTCGTACTTCCGCGGCTTGGGGCCGAACGGCTTGCCGCCACCCTTCCACTGGGTGGCGCGGATGGAGCCCTGGCGCGCGCGGCCGGTGCCCTTCTGCCGCCACGGCTTCCGGCCGCCGCCCCTGACCTGGCTGCGACCGCGGGTGGAATGGGTGCCGGCGCGCCGGTCGGCAAGCTCGCGCACCACCGCTTGATGCACGATCGGCACGCTCACCGCGCCGCCGAACACCGCGTCGGCGAGCTCGACGGTGCCCTTGGACTTGCCGCTCGCGTCGACGATGGGAAGGCTCGGCATGGCTACTTCGCCCCCTGCTTCTGCTGCTGCGCCTTGGTCTGCTTCACGCTCTTGCGCACCATGAGATAGCCGCCCCGCGCGCCGGGCACGGCGCCCCGCAGCAGGATGAGGTTCTGCTCGGCGAGCACGCGCACCACCGGGAGGTTCAGCACGGTGCGGCGGTCGCCGCCCATGCGCCCCGGGAGGGGATGGCCGGGCCACACGCGCGAGGGGTCCGAGGAGGCGCCGATGGAGCCGGGAGCCCGATGGAACATCGAACCGTGGGTGGCGTCCCCGCCCGCCCAGCCGTGCCTTTTCACGCCGCCCTGGAATCCCTTGCCCTTGGTCACGCCGACCACGTCGACCAGCTCCCCGGGACTGAAAATGTCGGCGGTCAAACTCTGGCCGACCTGATAGGGCTCCACCGCCTCCGTCTTCTGGAGCCGGATCTCGCGCAGCACCTTCATGGAGGTGGCGACGCCCGCCTTCTTGTAGACGCCCGCCATCGCCTTGGTGACCTTCTTCTTTTTCGGCTCGAAGCCGAGCTGGAGCGCGTCGTAGCCGTGGGTGGCCTTGGTCCGCACGGAGACGACCGTGCAAGGGCCGAGCTGGACCACGGTGACGGGAATCATGTTCCCGTCCTCACCGAAGACCTGCGTCATGCCGACCTTGCGGCCGATCAGTCCTTCTTTCATCGCCATGGGGGATTCTCGTTCTCTCCGTTGCCGCGCCGGGCTAGAGCTTGATCTCGACGTCGACGCCGCTGGGCAGCTCCAGCTTCATAAGCGCGTCCACGGTCTGAGGCGTGGGATCGAGGATGTCGAGGAGCCGCTTGTGCGTGCGCATCTCGAACTGCTCGCGGGAGGTCTTGTCCACGTGCGGCGAGCGCAGCACCGTCCAGCGGTTGATGATGGTGGGCAGGAGCACGGGCCCGGTGACGCGCGCGCCCGTCCGGCGCACCGTCTCGACGATCTCCTTCATGGAGCGGTCGAGCAGCTGGTGGTCGTAAGCCTTGAGGCGGATGCGGATCTTCTGATCGGCGGAAAGAGTGACCATGTCCTACTCCACGATCTCCGCCACCACGCCGGCCCCCACCGTCCGCCCCCCCTCCCGGATCGCGAACCGCAGCTCCTTCTCCATCGCCACCGGCTGGATCAACTCGATCGCCATCGTCACGTTGTCCCCCGGCATCACCATCTCC